>JBEEPT010000217.1:0-2699 GCA_041190985.1 Pseudomonadota bacterium | reverse complement strand
CAATGACGCGCCGGGCGTCGTCCAGCATCTCGGGCTCGGGCTCGGGCAGGGCCGCGGCCAGGCGCGACTGCACAAGCTCCTCGCGCAGCCCGCGCTCACGGGCCGGGCCGCCCTTGCTGGCGACCCAGGTCAGGAACCGCTCGCTGTCCCACTCCCCGCAATGGCCGTGCAGGCAGCAGAACGCGCGCATGGCGGGGTTGTAACGGCCCTCGGGCGAGCCATCGGTGTGCTCGGCAGCGTTGGGGCACTGCACGCCGGCCCAGCCCTCGCCGTTCACGCGGGAGTAGACCATGCCTTGCGCCGCCAGCCAGCCGAACACGTCATCCGACCCGTCGTCCTGCACCTTGATCGGCCGCGGGCCGTCGCCCAGCGACTCACCAGGCGCCACGCCAAGGGCGGCGCATATCTCAGGCAGCGAGAACTCCCGCTCGGGGTGGAACTCCACCAGGCGGGCCTCGAAAGCATCGCGGCCTTGCTTCGTGTTGACCGAGCCGGGAATGCGGAAGTTGCGCACCGGATTGCACGCCCCCGGATCGGTGTAGCCCGCGTCCGCTATGGCCCGGACCGCCGCGGCGAAATCGCCCTTCTTCGGCTGCGCGTCGAACTTGAACGCATACCCCCACTGGAAATTCCCTGCGCTTGTCTCCATGACCCATGTCGGCGCCAGCGGCGGGGTTTTGCTCTTGGTGCCGATGTCGTCCAGCACCAGCACCAGACAGTAGTCGCAGTTGGCCGCGGCGGCGCTCACGCGCTCGACCAGGCGCTCCTCGACGAAGCTGGCGGTGTTGGCGTACCAGGCGCCGTCCTTGCGCACCTTGCCAGGCCGAAACGCCGGCCAGGTGGCCTTCATCGCTCCATCGGCGTGGTAGGTCGGTGGGTCGCTCAGGGGCTTCTGGCGGACATACAGCAGCGTCTCGCCTTCGGGGGCGAGGGACTCAAGCCAGTCGGTGAAATTCAAGAATATCTCCTCGATATTGATCCATCTACTGCCAGCGGCAGATCGCTGGCCCACTCTGGCGATTCGCACATGATCTGCTTCATGCGCTCGCTCACTTGTTCGGCGTCGGCCTCGTCGCACTCGACGAGGATTTCGTCGTGCGTATGCGCGACCGCCTCGATGCCCTCGTCGTCCAGGCGCCGTAGCGCCAGGCGCAACACGTCATGCGCTGCCGCTTGGGTGATGTTCTCCACCGCAACACCCAGCCACAGCCGCGCGCGGGGCCACTCTTTCGCGTCGGCGGCGGGCTTCCATGCAGCCTTGGCGTAACTCACGCCGCCGTCCTCATCAAAGCGCGCAAACGGGTAGCACAGCACTCGCCCGCTCGGCAGCGCATACCACAGGTGCGTGCCGTCGTACATATAGGTGCATCGGTTCGCGGTGACCTCGTGGCCGGGGTTGCGCATGGCGCGCATGTAGGCCCCCTCGGCCTTCTGCCACATCTGCGGCGCCCACGGGTTCGCGCGGCGCCAGAGGTCCACGAGGCGCTTGGCCTCCTGCTCGTCGGTCTTCATGCCGTAGGCGCGGGCCATCGCCTGCAAGGCGCCCGCGCCGCCGCCGAACCCGCACGCGAGAACGGCTACCTTGGCCGCCTGACGAAGATCGGGCGTGACTTCCTGCGTGTTGAACATCTGGCGCGCGTTGGCGATGTAGAGGTCTTCGCCGCGCCGGAAGATGTCGAGCGCGGCCTGGCCGCGCTCACTCAGCCAGGGAAGCATCCTAGCCTCGATTGCGCTCCAGTCAAAGTTCACGAAAACCCGACCGGCAGGAGCGGTGATCGAGGGGCGCAGCATGGACTTCAAAACCGCGTTGGTTTTGCCCTCCAACGGCGCCCCGCGCACGATACTCTGTCGGACCTTCTCGGGCTCATGCGCACTCTTGCGGACCATGTTATGCAACTGAAGCCCATACGACGCAGCACGCCCTGTAGCCGCGCCGCCAGCGAACACAAAGGCCCCACGCACTCTATGGTCATCCTCATCGGCCAGCGTGACCATGCGGCCGAACTTGGCGACCGACGAAGACCATAAATCGTCCGCGGCTTGGATCACTTCCTTCACATCAGGCGGCACTTGTTCAGGGTCGTCGATGGTCAGCAGGTTCGCCCGGACGGACTTGTCGATGGACTCCTTGTCGTCCTTGACGCACAGGGCGCGGGCCTCGGGGCCCAGGCGCTCCAGCACCCACTCGCGCATCCGCGGCGAGCGCACCGAGGTGATGCGGCCAGCGGTCAGTTCGACCACGCGGTGCTGGATCTCCTGCAACTCGGTGGCCGCGTACCGCTGCGCGGCCTGCGCCAGTTCCACGTCCACCAGCACGCCCCGGTCGTTGATCCGCTCGTTGATCTGGTAGTCTTGCAGTTCTTGCTGGGTAAGCGGCCGCATCGCCTTGCTGAAGGCGCGCATGGCGCGCACATCCTGAGCGCAGTAGACAAACAGGTCAGCGAGGTCTTGGGCCGTGTGCTTGAAGGGCGGGCAGCAGCACTTGCGCACCAGTTGCGCCCCGCGATGGTCCTTGCGCATGGCCGCCCCAGCGAAGCGCCCTACGTCCTCCAGCGAGCCCGGCGCGCAGTTGGCGCGGGCCTGCGCGGCGGTGCAGACGAACTGCTCCAGCGACGGCCTAGGGACGGGGTAGTCGTTGCACAGGACGTACCAGAAAATCAGCCGCTCAAACGCGGCGTTATGGGCGTAGATCGCCTCGC
>JBEEPT010000216.1:0-22316 GCA_041190985.1 Pseudomonadota bacterium | reverse complement strand
ATCGCCAAGTACGGCATCGGCGAGCAGGTGGGCTACATCTCGACCGGCGGCGGCGCCTTCCTCGAGGTGCTGGAAGGCAAGACCCTGCCGGCCTTCGAGGTGCTGGCCCGGCGCGCCTGAGCTGACGCGCTGGCGAAGGCGCCACCCGTCCCGCACGACCAAGCCGGCCTCGCGCCGGCTTTCTTCTTCCGGTAGCGACCCCGCTCAGGCCCGCCCGTGCCCGAGCGCCTCGCCCGAGCCGAGGCGAAACACCGCCACGGTCTGCACCAGGCCCTGCGCCAGTTCGTTCAGGCTGCTGGCCGCGGCGGCCATCTCCTCCACCAGGGCCGCGTTCTGCTGCGTCGCGCGGTCCATCTGGACCACCGCCTCGTTGACCTGGGCCAGGCCCTGGTTCTGCTCGGCGCTCGCCGCGCTGATGGCGGCCACGATGTCGGTCACGCGGCGGATACTGGCCACCACTTCGTTCATCGTGGCGCCCGCCCTGTCGACCAGCGCCGAGCCCTGCTCGACCCGCTGCACGCTGTCGTGGATCAGGTCGGTGATCTCCTTGGCCGCCGCCGCGCTGCGCTGCGCCAGCGTGCGGACCTCGCCGGCGACGACGGCGAAGCCCCGGCCCTGCTCGCCCGCGCGCGCCGCCTCCACCGCCGCGTTGAGCGCGAGCAGATTGGTCTGGAAGGCGATGCCGTCGATCACGGAAATGATCTCGGAGATCTTGCGGCTGGAGGCGCTGATGTCGCGCATGGTGTCCACCACCTGCGACACCACCGCCCCGCCCTGCACCGCCACCGTCGAAGCGCTCTGCGCCAGCTGGTTGGCCTGCTCGGCGCTGGCCGCGTTCTGCCGCACCGTGGCGGAAAGCTCCTCCATGGACGCGGCCGTCTCCTCCAGGCCGCTGGCCTGGCTTTCGGTGCGGGCGCTCAGGTCGTGGTTGCCCTGGGCGATCTCGGCGCTGGCCATCGCGACCGACTCGGCGCCGCGGCGCACCTGGCTCACCAGCGTGGCCAGCTGGTCGCGCATGCCCCGGATGGCGCCGAGCAGGCTGTCGCGCTCCGGATACCTGAGCTCGACCGCCGAGCCCAGGTCGCCGACCGCGATCCGGGCCGTGACGGCCGAGGCGTAGCTCGGCTCACCGCCCAGCTGGCGCACGATGCTGCGCGCGACCAGCAGGCCGATCCCGAGCAGGATGACGAAGACCACGAGGGCGGCGCCGCCAAAGTTCAGCGCCCGGCTTGCGAGCACGGCATCGATGTTGTCCACGTAGACGCCGGAGCCGACGATCCAGCCCCAGGCGGGCATGCCCTTGACATAGGACAGCTTGGGCACGGGCTGCTCGTGTCCGGGCTTGGGCCAGAGGTAATCGACGAAGCCTTGGCCGCCCTTCCTGACGGTATCGACCATCTCGACGAACAGCAGCTTGCCGTCGGGGTCCTTGCTGCCGCTCATGTCCTTGCCGTCGAGCTCGGGCCGGATCGGGTGCATGATCATGCGAGCCTGCATGTCCTGGACCCAGAAATACTCGTTGCCGCTGTAGCGCAGGGTTTTCAGGGCCGCCAGCGCCTGGCGCTGCGCTTCCTCGCGGCTCAGCCCTCCGCGCTGGGCCTGCGCCTCGTAATGGGCGACCACGCCGGCCGCGATCTCCACGGTCTGGCGCACGCTGGCCTTGCGCTCCTCCATCACCAGGGAGCGTTCGGTGAGCAGGAAGGCCGTGGCCAGCGCGGCGATGCCGAGCAAGGCGCTGATGATCAGGACGGCCAGGCGGGTGACGATCGATGCACGGGCAATGTTGAACATGGTTCGTCTCCGATAGTTCGATTTCCGGATTCCTTGGAATCCCGACGAGCCGGACTCCTGCAAGAGCCGCGCTCATCGGCGTCGGAGGCGCCCTGCGATCGCCCCGACCGATTGACGCCTGTGCCCGCATTGTCCACCCGGACGCCCCGCCCTGCAGCACCGGATGAAAAAGTCCCGCGCACCGACGCGGGTGCACCCTGCCTGCCTTGGCAGGCGAAAAAAAACCCCGACCTAAAGGGTCGGGGTAGCAAGCCTTTTTGCTGTCACACACTAAGGCACCCGCTCAGGGAGGAAAAGCGGGAGGCTGTCGAAAGACAACCTGAGAGAAAGTATATACGTCCTCGCAAGCCTGTCAATACATCTGACAAAAAAATTATTCGTACGCTACTTTTGATACCGCCAGCGCCTGCATCAGGTCCAGTTCTGCTGGACGGATACGCCCGCGCCCGCCAGACGCCGGCGCAATGCCAGCACCGCCGCGTCCTTGCTCAGCAGGGTGGCGCGCCACTCGAACGCCAGGTCCACGAAGATCTGGTCGTCGGGGTCGGCGCAGCGCCAGGGCGCACGTGGCGCGGGCGCGACCAGCTCGGCCCAGCGCCCGAACTGTTCCAGCACGGCAACCGGCTCGCGGCCGCGGGACTGCAGCCGTCTGGCCACCGCCGGATAGCCGAGCACGCGCTCGAATTCGTGCCGCATCGGCTCGCAGGCCAGCCAGCGCACCTCGCGCCGCTCGATCGCGGCCAGCAGGCCGAAGCCACGCGGATCGTCGAAGACCCAGAGGTCGAGCAGCCAGTTGGTGTCTATGACCAGGCGGGGCGGCTCGCTCATGGCGCGTCCGGCGCGGCCTGGGCCGGTGCCGGCCGGGCCGAGCCGGCCACCAGGTCGAAGCGGAACAGGCGGCATTCGATCGGGCCGTTCCACATCGGCACCCGGCGCGACTCCTTGAACCGCATCTTGCCCGGCAGCTTGAGGTCGGGCGTCAGCAGCCAGGCGCTCCAGCCCGGGTAGTGCTTCTTCCAGTGGGTGGCGAGCTGGGCAAAGAAGTCGTTGTTCTCGCGTCCGTCCGCGGTCTGCGCGGTCTCGCGCCCGCGCAGCGGCGCGTCAGCCGATGCCCCGGCGCTGAACACGCGCACGCCGCCGCGAGCAGCGGCCCGGCCCTCGGCGCGCTGGCCCGCGACGCCGGCTGCCGCGATGCGCTCGCCATAGGGCGGATTGAGCAGCAGCACGCCCGGCGTTGCACTGGGCGGCATGCGCTGCAGCGCGTCGCCGCCGCGCAGCTCGATCGCCGGCGCAACGCCGGCGCGCTCGGCGTTGCGGCGCGCGAAATCGACCATGCGGAAGGCGATGTCGCTGCCGAAGATGAAGGACTGCGCCGGCATCGGGCGCTCGGCCGCTTTCGCCTCGGCCTTCAGGCTTTGCCAGACATGGGCCTGGAAGGGCATGAGCTTCTCGAACGCAAAGCGGCGCGATCCGCCGGGCGCGATGTTGAGCGCCATCAGCGCGGCCTCGATCGGCACCGTGCCGCTGCCGCAGCAGGGATCGTAGAGCGGCGCGATCCGGCCCTGTTCGTCAGGCTGTCCGGTCCAGCCGGTGGCGGCGATCATCGCGGCGGCCAGCGTCTCCTTGAGCGGCGCATCGCCCTTGTCTTCGCGCCAGCCGCGCTTGAACAGCGGCTCGCCCGAGGTGTCGATGTAGACCGTGACCTGGTCCTTGGTCAGGTGGGCGAAGACGCGCACGTCGGGGCGCGCGGTGTCGACGCTCGGGCGCGCGCCGCGCTTGGCGCGCAGGCGGTCGCAGACCGCGTCCTTGACGCGCAGCGCGGCAAAGTTCAGGCTCTTGAGCGGGCTGTGCTGCGCGGTGATCTCGACCTTGATCGTCTGCTGCGGCGTCAGCCAGATCTCCCAGGCCACGTCGGCAGCGGCGTCGTAGACGCCCTGCTCGTCGCGGTAGGCCTGCGTGGCCAGCCGCACCAGCACGCGCTGCGCCAGGCGGCTGTGCAGGTTGAGCTTCATCGCGTCGCGCCAGCTGCCCGGCAGCTCGACGCCGCCGCGCGTGGCCTGCATCTGCGCCTGCGGCACGCCAGTGATGCGCTCGACCTCGGCGGCCAGGTAGCCCTCCACGCCGGCGGCGCAGGGCAGGAACAAGGTCAGGGCATTCATGGGCTGATTCTCGGTATTCGGGTGAACGGAGGCCGCGCGGCGGCAGTCAAGGCCCGGCAGTGTAAGCGCTGGCGCGCGCTCACAGCGCCTTGCGCAGATTGGCCGGGGCGATGCGCAGCGACTCGCGGTACTTGGCCACGGTGCGGCGCGCACACTCTATGCCCTGCTCCTTGAGCAGGTCGGAGATCTGGTTGTCGCTCAACGGCTTCTTCGGCTCCTCGGCTGCGACCAGCTGCCGGATCAGTGCGCGCACCGCGGTGCTAGAGGCATTGCCGCCCGCCTCGGTGCCCAGGCTGGAGCCGAAGAAGAACTTGAGCTCGTAGGTGCCGAACGGCGTCGCCATGTACTTGGCGGTGGTGACGCGGCTGATCGTCGATTCGTGCAGCCCGAGCTCGTCGGCGATCTCGCGCAGCACCAGCGGGCGCATCGCCAGCTCGCCGTGCTCGAAGAAGCTGCGCTGGCGCTCGACGATCGCGTTCGAGACGCGCAGTATGGTGTCGAAGCGCTGCTGGATGTTCTTGATGAACCAGCGCGCCTCCTGCAGCCGCTGCTGCATGCCCTGCGCGGCCTCGCCCTTCTGGCCGCGCATGGCGTTGGCATAGATGTCCTGCACGCGCAGGCGCGGCATGACTTCGGGGTTGAGCTGCACCTTGAAGCCACGTCCCGCAGCGCTCACGATCACGTCGGGCACGACCACGTTGCGCTGCACGTCGGCGAAGCGCCGGCCGGGCTTGGGTTCGAGCCGCCCGATCAGCGCCAGCGCGGCCCGCGTGGTCGCCTCGTCGCAGTCGCACAGCGCGGCCAGCCGCTTGACGTCGCGCTTGGCCATGAGCTCGAGCGGCTGCTCGCAGATCGCGAGCGCCGTGCGCGCCTCGGCGCTGTTGCGCAGCTCCAGGATCTGCAGCCGCAGGCATTCGGCCAGGTCGCGCGCGCCGACGCCGGCGGGCTCCATGTGCTGCAGCCAGTGCAACGCCATCTGCAGCAGCTGCAGCAGCGCTTCCTGGCGCGCCAGCCGCTCGTCCGTGCTCCAGGGGCGGCCGCGCACCGCCTCCTCCTGGGCCAGCAGGGCATCGGCCAGCTCGGGCAGCGAATCGGCCAGGTAGCCATCATCGTCCAGCGACTCGATCAGGCAGTAGAGCGCGGCGCGCTCGTCGCCGTTGAGGCGCAGGGCCAGCGCCTGCTGGTGCAGATGGGCCTGCAGCGTGACATGCTCGCGCGCGAGATCCACGGCGCTGGCACCCTCTTCCTCGTCGTGGCCACCGCTGCGCGCAGGCGCCTCGCCGCCCCATTCGCTGTCGTCGGGCCGCATCTCGACCTCGCCTTCGCCCTCCCAGCTGGCCTCGATGTCGGCGTGCTCGTCCGCCGCACCCTCGGACAGCGGCTCGGCCGCCAGGCCTTCGGCGCGCTCGGCGGCGGGCTCGGCCGCTTCGCTCAGGCGGTCACCCAGGCTCACCGGAGCGTCGGCGCTGGCGAGACCGAAGTCCTCGCGTTCGGCAACTTCGACTTCGTCGCGCTCGAGGAAGGGATTCTCGTCGAGCATCTGCTCGACCTCCTGGGTCATCTCCAGCGTCGAGAGCTGCAGCAGCCGGATCGACTGCTGCAACTGGGGCGTGAGCGCCAGCTGCTGCGAAACGCGGAGCGAGAGGCTGGGCTTCATGTTCGGCTCACATGCGGAAATGCTCGCCGAGGTAGACGCGCCGCACGTCGGCGTTCTCGACGATCTCGGCCGGCGTGCCCTGGGCCAGCACACGCCCCTCGCTGATGATGCAGGCGTGGTCGCAGATGCCCAGCGTCTCGCGCACGTTGTGGTCGGTGATCAGCACGCCGATGCCGCGCGACTTGAGGAAGCCGATGATGCGCTGGATCTCGATCACCGCGATCGGGTCCACGCCCGCGAAGGGCTCGTCGAGCAGGATGAAGCGCGGATCGGTGGCGAGCGCGCGCGCGACCTCGACGCGCCGGCGCTCGCCGCCGGACAGGGCCGGCGCAGGCATGCTGCGCAGGTGGTCGACGTGCAGTTCGAGCAGCAGGGCCTCGAGCCGGCGCTCGATCTCGGCCTGGCCGAGTGGCTTGCCCGCCGCGTCGGTCTGCAGCTCGAGCACGGCGCGGATGTTGTCCTCGACGCTGAGCTTGCGGAAGATCGAGGCCTCCTGCGGCAGGTAGCCCAGCCCGAGGCGGGCGCGCCGGTGGATCGGCAGATGCTCGATCGGATTGCCGTCGAGCAGGATCTGGCCGGCGTCGACCCGCACCAGGCCCACGATCATGTAGAAGGAGGTGGTCTTGCCGGCGCCGTTGGGGCCGAGCAGGCCGACCACCTCGCCGCTCTCGACCGCGAGCGAGACGTCCTTGACCACCTTGCGGCTGCCGTAGGACTTCTGCAGCCCGCGCGCCTCCAGCCGGCTGACCGCGCCCGCAGCGGCGCTCACGGGCGCGACCCCAGTCCGGTGCTGGGCTGCAGCGCCGGACCGCTGGCCGGGCTGGCCGGCGCCGGCTCGGGGCGCGGCTTGGGCGCGATCGTCGCGCGCACCCGCCCGGACGGGTTGCTGGCCGAGGCGCTCGCGGGGCCGCCGTCGACGCTGAAGACCTCGGTCTGGTTGTTGTAGACGATCACGCCGCCGGCGGTCTCGTCGCTGAGCGTGCTGCCCCGGTAGCGGCGCAGCACCGCCTGGCCGGTGAACCTGACCGTGTCGGCCTGTCCGTCGTAGTCGATGCGCCTGGCCTCGCCTTCGATGAACTCGTTGACGCCGTCGCGCTTCTGGCGGAAAAAGGCCGGCTGCTCAGGGCCGGACAGCACGGTGCCGAACTGGTGGCCTTGCGGATCCTGCCTGACCTCGACCTGGGCGCCGCGGATCAGGATCGTGCCCTTGGTGATCACCACGTTGCCGGTGAAGACGCTGGTCTGCCTGGCGTCGTCGTAGCGCAGCGCGTCGGCCTCGGCGTTCATGGGTTTTTCGCGGTCGGCGCGCTCGGCCAGGGCAGCCGGCGCCCAGCATGTGGCGGCCAGCGCCACAGCAGCGGCCAGCAGGGGGCGAAAAACGATGTGTCGGGACATGTCGATATGAGGCACGAAACTTGCATCCCCATTGTAGCTTCCAGTCCGCCAGGCAATCGGCATAGGGGGCCTCCTTTATAGGAGGTAGGAGGCACCCCTGCCACACCACCCGGCATGCGGGCCGCACCGGGCGCCTCAAGAGCTTGAGGCCAGGCGCCGCCTCCAGCAGACCACCGGTGCCCGCCTTGCGCTTTGCCGACCCCGTGTCCAGGTATTCACTCGGCGGGCCGCAGGCTTCGTCGCTGATGGGTTCCCGCAGGGCTTGACCCTGCGCTACGCCCACCCGCCCAGGATACCCCGGCATCTGACGCATGGCCTTTGACATCCTCGTGTCCTCGGTCACTCACTCTCGTTCGGTCCTTCGCCCTTTTGCTTGTGCCTCATCGGCTCGCTCATCAGCGCTATTACGACCTCGGCTGACTTCTCGCTCCGGCACGGCCGTCGCCCTTTCAGGCACAAGGCGAGATCTCCCCGGTAAGAATGCACACCTTCATCGCACTTGCCGCCGCCTCTACGCCGCCTTGCCTTGGTCACAAGAGCTTTGCAGTGCATTGCCCGCTCGCCCTGCTTGGCAGCGCCTTCTATGCGGTTCTTGTTCATCGGCTCGCGTATTTATGCTCCACGCTTCCTCCCCACGCTCGGTCACCCTCACGCAGTTGCGCTTCGCTTCACTCACTGTGACCAGCTCGCAGCGGGACTTGCACCCGCAGGCGTGCGCCCAGGCTGGGCGCACCAAGAAAAAAGGGCCTGCCGGGTGGCAGGCCCCCGCGACGGCAACGGGACTCAGCCCTTGCGCGCCTCGGCGATCAGCGTGTTGGCGATGGCCAGCGTGCGCTCCCCCTGGCCCGGGACCAGGAAACGCCCCGCAATGCCCAGCGCCGGCGTGCCCTCGACCTGGTAGGCATCGGCCAGCTGGGTGGCGCGCCTGACCTTGCCCGCCACGCCGAAGGACTGGTAGGCCTCGAGGAACTTGACGCGGTCGACACCGGCTTTCGTGACCCACTCCGCCATGGCCTCGGGCTTGTTGCCGCCGGGGCGCTGGTGTTCGGCATGGAACAGCGCGAACAGCTTGTCATGCGCGGCATCGAGCTGGCCCATGGCCTCGAGCGCGTAGTAGACGCGCTGGAAGGGCTCGAAAAACACCGGCACGCGCTTGAACACGACGTTGGCCGGCTTCTGCTTGAGCCAGGCCTTGACCGGCTGCTCGAAATGGAAGCAGTGCGGGCAGGTGTAGGAGAAGAACTCCAGCACCTCGATCTGGCCGGCCGGCACATCGACCGCCACGCTCTGCTTGAGGCGGTGGTAGTCCTTGCCTTCCTGGAGACCCGCCTGGGCCATGGCCGGCAGGCCAATCAGGCCGGCGCCCAGCATGGCGCCGCCGCCCAGCAGCTGGCGGGAAAACGCTCGACGTTGCATCACTTGCTCACTCCTCTCCTGAATAATCCTGTGCGGACGGAACGGCTCAGCGCTGGGTGCGCACCAGCGCGCCCTCGACGCCCTGCACCGCCAGCCGCTCCTGCGCCCGGTCGGCTTCCCCCTTCTGGCGGAAGGGCCCCAGGCGCACGCGGTAGACCAGGCGGCCGGCCTGCTCGCGTTCGCTGACCTTGGCGTCGAAGCCGAGCATCGCCAGCTTGGCGCGCTGGGATTCGGCATCCTCGGGCGAGCGGAAGGCGCCCGCCTGAATAAAGTAGATGAAGGGGTCGGCATCGGGCTCGGCCTTGGCCGTGCCGCCATCAGCGCGCGACTGGATCAGCTCGCCCAGCGGATCCCTGCCCCCGGGCCTGGCAGCGCCGGCCGGCTTGGCCGCCACGGGCTCGGCCGGCACCGACGCTGGAGCCGGTGCTGAGGTCGCGGCGGGCGCCTCCTCGGCCGGCTTGGTCGCGGGCACGCTCTTGCTGGCCAGGCCCGCATTGGGGTTCCAGTCCTTGTTGCGCTCCTGCTCCTTCGCGTCCTGGTCGGGCTTGCGCTGCAGGCCGCGATCGACCAGCGGGATCGGGACCTTGGTCACGTACACCGCGACGGCCAGCGCCGCGCCCAGCCCGACCAGCAGCCCGATGAGAAATCCGGCCAGAGTTCCGCCTGCTTGCTTGTTCATGTCTTACATCTTCTGCGGCGCGCTCACCCCGAGCACGGCCAGGCCATTGTGCAACACCTGGGCGGTCGCCGCGACCAGCGCCAGCCGGGCCAGCTTGACGCGCTCGTCGTCGACCAGGATGCGCTCGGCATCGTAGTAGCTGTGGTAGCTGGAGGCCAGCTCGCGCAGGTAGAAGGTCACGTCGTGTGGCGCGAAGCCTTCGGCGGCGCCGGTCAGCATCTCGGGGTACCTGGACAGCTGCAGCATCAGCGCCTGGGCCTGCGGGCCTTCCAGCGCTGACAGGTCGGCGTCCTTGAGGCTGGCGACGTCACCGCCCCAGGCTGCCAGCACCGAGCAGATGCGCGCGTGCGCGTACTGCACGTAGAACACCGGGTTGTCGTTGTTCTGCTGGATCGCGAGATCGACGTCGAAGGTGTACTCGGTATCGGGCTTGCGGCTGAGCAGGAAGAAGCGCACCGCGTCCTTGCTGGTCCACTCGATCAGGTCGCGCAAGGTGACGTAGCTGCCGGCGCGCTTGGAGATCTTGACCTCCTGGCCACCGCGCACGACGCGCACCATGGTGTGCAGCACGTAGTCGGGGTAGCCCTCGGGGATGCCGACGCCGGCGGCCTGCAGGCCGGCGCGCACGCGCGCGATCGTGCCGTGGTGGTCGGTGCCCTGGATGTTGATCACCTTGCCGAAGCCGCGCTCGAACTTGGTGATGTGGTAGGCGACGTCGGGCACGAAGTAGGTGTAGCCGCCGTCGGACTTGCGCATCACGCGGTCCTTGTCGTCGCCGTAGTCGGTGCTGCGCAGCCAGAGCGCGCCGTCCTGCTCGTAGGTCTTGCCGGCGTCGATGAGTTTTTGCACCGCCTGCTCGACGCGGCCGCTGGTGTAGAGGCTGGACTCGAGGTAGTACTGGTCGAACCTGACCTGGAACGCCTGCAGATCCAGGTCCTGCTCGTGGCGCAGGTAGGCGACCGCGAACTGGCGGATGCCGTCGAGGTCCTCGACGTCGCCGCTGGCGCTGAACTCGCGGTCGTCGGCCTTGACCGTCTTCTTCGCGAGGAAGTCGTTCGCGATGTCCTGGATGTAGTCGCCGTTGTAGGCGGCTTCGGGCCACTCGGCGTCGCCGGGCTTGAAGCCCCTGGCGCGCAGCTGGGTCGAGTTGGCCAGGGTCTGGATCTGCACGCCCGCGTCGTTGTAGTAGAACTCGCGGTGGACGCTCCAGCCCTGGGTCTCGAACAGGTTGCAGATCGCGTCGCCGAGCGCCGCCTGGCGACCATGGCCGACGTGCAGCGGGCCGGTCGGGTTGGCCGAGACGAACTCGACCAGCACGCGTTCGCTGCGCGCGGGCTGGCGGCCGAAGCCGGCACCGGCGCCCAGCACCTCGCGCACGACCTGCTGCTTGGCCGCGGCCTTGAGCTTGATGTTGATGAAGCCGGGGCCCGCGATCTCGAGCGCCTCGACCCACTGCGCGTAGGCGGGCGTGGCCTGCAGCGCGTCGACCAGCTGCTGCGCGAGCTGGCGCGGATTGGACTTAAGCGCCTTGGCCAGCTGCATCGCGGCGGTGCAGGCGAAGTCGCCGTGCGCGGCCACCTTGGGGTTTTCGAAGGCGGCCTTCGCGCCGGCGCCGGGGACAAGTTTTTCCAGCTCGGCGGCCAGCGCTGCGAGCAGTTCGGTTTTGACGGTGAGCATGGGGAAGGATTTTACGGTTGACACCGCAACGGCGCCTGATTACGGTGCCATAGTGACGCCGTCACGATTCCAGCCATCACACGCATGAAGAAGCACGCATTCGCCGCCCTGACGTTCGCCCTGGGCACCTGGGGCTGCGCCCTCGCCGCCGACACCGACCTCGAACTGGCACGCTCCAAGCAGTGCCTGGGCTGCCACTCGATCGACAAGGACACGCTGGCGCCCGCGCTGCGCAACATCTCGGCCAAGTTCAGGACCCTCAAGGGCGCGGAGGCCACGCTGCTGGCCACGATCATGAACGGCAGCGCGGCAGCGGGCGGCCCGCACTGGGGCGTCATGAAGATGCCAGCGCCCGGCGTGCGCCCGGCCGTCAGCGAGGACGAGGCCCGGCAGCTGGCCCAGTGGATCCTGGGCCTGTGAGGGCGGCGGCCACGGCGCTCACAGGCCCAAGCGCCAGGGGCGCTAACATCGGCCGATTCGCTTCAACCGGCCCGCACGGCCCGAGTCAGACATGAAAATCGCCATCGCCGGCACCGGCTACGTCGGCCTGTCCAATGCCGTGCTGCTCGCGCAGCAGCACGAGGTCGTCGCGCTCGACATCGTCCCCGCCAAGGTCGACATGCTCAACGCGCGCCAGTCGCCCATCGAGGACGCCGACATCGAGCGCTACCTGGCCGAAAAGCCGCTGAACCTGCGCGCCACGCTCGACCCGCGCGAGGCCTACGCGGGCGCCGACTTCGTCATCATCGCGACGCCGACCGACTACGACCCGCAGACCAACTACTTCAACACCCGCTCGGTCGAGGCCGTGATCCGCGACGTGATCGCGATCAACCCCGCCGCCGTGATGGTGATCAAGTCCACCATTCCGGTCGGCTTCACCGAGAAGGCGCGCGCGCAGTTCGGCACCCAGAACCTGATCTTCAGCCCCGAGTTCCTGCGCGAGGGCAAGGCGCTGCACGACAACCTCTACCCCAGCCGCATCGTCGTCGGCGAGGATTCCGAGCGCGCGCGCGTCTTCGCCGGCCTGCTGCAGGCCGCGGCGCTCAAGCCCGACATCCCGCTGCTGTTCACCGGCAGCACCGAGGCCGAGGCGATCAAGCTGTTCGCCAACACCTACCTCGCGCTGCGCGTGGCCTACTTCAACGAGCTCGACAGCTACGCCGCCAGCCACGGCCTGGATTCGCGCCAGATCATCGACGGCGTCTGCCTCGACCCGCGCATCGGCAGCCACTACAACAACCCGAGCTTCGGCTACGGCGGCTACTGCCTGCCCAAGGACACCAAGCAGCTGCTGGCCAACTACCAGGACGTGCCGCAGAACCTGATCCACGCGATCGTCGAGTCCAACCGCACGCGCAAGGACTTCATCGCCGACGACATCCTGCGCCGCGCGCCGAAGACGGTGGGCATCTACCGCCTGATCATGAAGAGCGGCAGCGACAACTTCCGCGCCAGCAGCGTGCAGGGCGTGATGAAGCGGCTCAAGGCCAAGGGCATCCGGGTGGTGGTGTACGAGCCGGTGCTGCAGGCCGACAACTTCTTCGGCTCCGAGGTGGTGCGCGACCTCGAGCGCTTCAAGCGCGAGTGCGACGTCATCGTCGCCAACCGCCGCACCGCCGACCTGGCCGACGTCGAGGCCAAGGTCTACACGCGCGACCTGTTCGGCAGCGACTGAGAAGGCCTGGATCAAATTGATATTGCTGACAGGGGATACAATTTGATCTTTTTGCCTTTTTCAGCGCCGCCATGCCCGACACCCCCCCTACGGCGCTCCTGCAGCGGAGCGATCGCCTGCCACGGGCCATCCCGCCCGCCTGGCTGCTGAGGGCGCTGGCGCTCTTGCTGCTGGGCGTCCTGGTGCAGGCCACGCCGCTGAACCGGCAGTGGCTGCTGTGGGCGCACGGGATGAGCCTGCTGCCCGACGCCTTCTGGGCCGCGATGACGCTGCTGGCCTCGGGCTGGGCCGGCCTGATCCTGGTCAGCAGCGCTGACCGCGGCGCGCAGGGTGGCCGGGCCGTGCTGCTGGCCTTCGGCCTGGGCGGACTGCTGGCCTTCGGGCTCAAGGCGCTGCTGGCGCTGCCGCGCCCGGGTCTGGTGCTGCCCGAGGGCAGCCTGCACTTCATCGGCCAGCCGGTGCTCCACGGCGGCTCCATGCCCTCGGCGCACGCGCTGACCGCCTTGTGCACCGCATCGCTCTGGGTCTGCCTGCTGCGCCAGCGCGGCGGCCGGCCCGGACTCGAGCTGCTCGCCTGGGCGCTGGCCGCGCTGATGGCGGGCTCGCGCATCGCCGTCGGCGCCCACTGGCCGGCGGACGTGCTGGTCGGCGCGGGCCTGGGCCTGGCCACGGGCTGGCTGTGCTGGCAGGCGCAGGCGCGCTGGCTGCGCGGCGAGCGCTGGATGTCGCCCCTGCTGCCGCTGCTGGTCGAGCTGGGCGCGGCCGGCGCCGCCTTCGCGGCCGATGCCGGCCACCCCCCCATCCGGGGCCTGCAATGGCTGCTCGGCGCCTGGGCGCTGGCCAGCGCGGTCTGGCGGCTGACGGCATGGCACTCGTCACGCAACAGGAGCATGGCATGAGCAAGCCGTCCGGCAACAAGAAGAAAAAGAGCCTGTGGATCTCGGTCCTGGTCACGCTGGTCGCGCTGGTCGCGCTGGGCTGGATGCTGCGCCGGGTCGACTGGCAACAGGCCACCACGACCTGGGCACGGGTGCCGGCCCATGTCTGGCTGCTGTCGGCCGCCGGTCTGGCAGCCAGCCACCTGCTGCGCGCCGGCCGGGTGCGCGCCGAATGGCGCGGCCAGCTGCGCATGGGCTGGCGCGAGGCCTGGGGCCTGATGGTGCGCCACAGCGCCTGGGTCGTGCTGGTGCCGATGCGCGGCGGCGAGGCAATCTACGTCTGGGCGCTCTACAAGCAGGGCGACGTCTCGCTGCGCCAGGCGACCTTGAGCCTGCTGCGCCTGCGGCTGCAGGACATGGCGGTGCTCGCGGTGCTCGCGCTCGCGCTGTTCGCTCCATTCGCCTGGTACTGGCGCCTGCTGCTGCTGCTGGGCCTGCTGGCCTGCGCCATCTGGCTGCTGCCGGCGGTCTGGTTCATCGTGCAGGAACGCGCCGCGCGGCGCAGCGGCGAGAGCGGGCGCAAGCTGCCGGCGCCGGCCTGGGCGAGCTGGGCCTATGCGGTCTCGAACTGGATCGTTAAACTCGCCGCCATCGCCTGGCCGCTGCTGAGCCTGCTGCCCGCCGGCTGGGACGCCGCGCTCAAGGGCGCGGCCGGCGGCGAACTGGCCGCCGCCCTGCCGGTGCAGCCGCCGGCGGGCTTCGGCCCCTACGAGGCTGGCGTGATCGCCGGCCTGCGCAGCGCGGCCGACCTGCCCTGGGCCGAGATCGCCCTGGCCGCGCTGGTGGTGCACCTGCTCGCGCTGGCGGTCACGGTCGGCTCCTCGGTCGTCGCCCGCCTGCTGGGCTGGAGCCACCGCGACCTGCGCCGCCCCCATTCCGGACATGGTCCGGCCTGACACCAAACTATCGCTCTAGAACCATGTCTGAAACGGCTTTCCCCCTGCCCCCGCACCACCTGTCGGTGGTGGTGCCCATGTACAACGAGAAGGACAACGCGCGCCTGCAGGTCGACGCGGTGCAGGACGCGCTGCAGGACTACCCCCATCCCTGGGAGCTGATCGTGGTCGACGACGGCAGCACCGACGGCACCCCGCGCGAGCTGCGCCGGCGCGCCGCCGAGCTCGGCGACCATATCCACGTCGTCGAGCTGCGCCGCAACTTCCGTCAGACCGCCGCCATGCAGGCCGGCATCGACGCGGCACGCGGCGACGTGATCGTGACCATGGACGGCGACCTGCAGAACGACCCGCGCGACATCCCCAAGCTGGTCTCGCGCCTGCTGACCGAAGACCTCGACATGGTCGCGGGCTGGCGCCAGAAGCGCCAGGACGGCTTCCTGCTGCGCAAGCTGCCCTCGATGATCGCCAACCGCCTGATCCGCAAGGTCTCGGGCCTGGAGTTCAAGGACCTTGGCTGCAGCCTCAAGGCCTTCCGCGGCGACGTGCTGCGCCAGGTGCGCCTGTACGGCGAGATGCACCGCTTCATCCCGGCCTGGCTCGCGACCGTGACCTCGCCCGACCGCATGGCCGAGGAACCGGTGCGGCATCACGCGCGCCGCATGGGCGAGTCCAAGTACGGCATCTCGCGCACCTTCCGCGTCATCGTCGACCTGCTCTCGATGCACTACTTCCTGCGCTTCGGCACGCGCCCAGGCCATTTCTTCGGCGGCTTCGGCCTGGTCCTGTCGGCGCTCGGTGGCCTGATGCTGGCCTACCTCGGCGTGCTCAAGCTGCTCGGCGAGGACGTCGGCGGCCGCCCGCTGCTCTGGCTGGGCTTCTTCTCGGTGTTGGCCGGTGTCCAGATGCTGACCACCGGCGTGCTGGCCGAGATCCTGATGCGCAGCTACTTCGACCAGAGCGGTGCCCGCTCCTACCACCTGAAGCAGCCGGATGCGCGCACGGCCCGGGAAGGCTGGTATGGCGAGAGCAACGTCGATGCGGCCATCTGAGTCGCGCCGGGGCTTCCACGCCGCCGTGCTGGCGGTCGCGCTGCTCTACCTGCTGCGGCTCGGCGCGGCGCCGCTGTTCGACGTCGACGAGGGCGCCTTTTCCGAGGCCACGCGCGAGATGCTGGCCTCGGGCGACTGGGGCCACACCACGCTCAACGGCACCGACCGCTTCGACAAGCCCATCCTGGTCTACTGGCTGCAGGCGCTGTCGATGGCGCTGCTGGGCGTCAACGAATGGGGCTCCCGCCTGCCCTCGGCGCTGTGCGTGCTGGCGGCGACGGTGGCCACCGGCCGCTTCGCCGCGCGCCGCTGGGGCGAGACCACCGGCGCGCTGGCCGTGCTGGTGCTGGGCAGCTGCCTGGGCCTGCTCGCGATCGGCCGCGCCTCGACCGCCGACGGCCTGCTCAATGCGCTGCTGATCGCCACCGGGCTCTCGCTCTGGCGCTTCGCCGAGAACGGCGAACGCCGCAGCCTGCACTGGGCCTATTTCTGGTGCGGACTGGGCCTGCTGGCCAAGGGACCGGTGGCCGTGGTCGTGCCCGGCGGCGCGCTCGTGCTGTGGTCGCTGTGCAGCGACCGCGGCCGCACCGCGCTGCGCGCGGCCTGGGCGCCGCTGGGCTGGCTGATCGCGCTGGCGATCGCGCTGCCCTGGTACCTCTACGCGTTGCACCGCCACGGCATGGCCTTCGTCGAAGGCTTCTTCCTGCGCCACAACGTCGAGCGCTTCACCGGCACGCTCGAGGGCCATGGCGGCGGCTTCCTCTACTACCTGGTCGTGCTGCCGCTGCTGCTGCTGCCTTGGTCGCCGCTGCTGGTCGTCGTGCTGGCACGCGCCCGTGGCCTGTGGCGCGATCCACTGGCGCGCTTCCTGCTGCTGTGGGCCGGCTTCGTGTTCGCGCTGTTCTCGGCCTCGGGCACCAAGCTGCCGCACTACATGCTCTACGGCGTCGCGCCGCTCGCGCTGCTGATGGCGCGCCAGCTCGGCGAGCTCGGCCGCGCCGGCCGCACCGCGCTGTGGCTGGTGCTGGCGGCGCAGCTCGCGCTGGCCGCCGCGCTGCCCGCCCTGCTGCCAGCGCTCGCGCCCAAGGTGAACGACACCTGGGTGCGCGGCCTGTTCGAGAGTGCGCCCGACGCCACGGTCCTGCGCTACGGCGCCATCCTGGCCGCGCTGGCGGCCGGCGCCGCGCTGCTGCTGCGCCGCTTCGGCTTCGGCCAGCGCTACGGCGCCGCCGTGCTCGCGGTCGCGCTGCTGTGGGTCGGCGCCGTGATTCCCTGGCTGTCCGACACCTTGCAGGGGCCGTTCAAGGCCGCCGGTACCTGGGCACGCGCTCGCAGCGAAACCGTGGTCCAGTGGCGCATGCACCAGCCCAGCTTCGCCTACTACCGCGGCATCCCGGCCGTGCAGCGCGATCCGGCCACGGGCGAGCTGGCGCTGCTCAAGCTGCACCAGCTGGACGAATTTCCCTATCCGCACGAGATTGCGTTCGAGCAGCGCGGCCTGCTGATCGTGCGCCGGCTGGCGGAGCCGCGGCCATGACGAGTTGCAAGATCCGGCCCGCGCTGGCCGTTCCGCTCGCGCTGGCCCTGCTGCTGGCCTGGCGACTCTGGCAGGTGCAGCACAGCGGCGCCGGCCTGCATGTCGACGAGGCCCAGTACTGGTACTGGTCGCAGGCGCTAGCCTGGGGCTATTTCTCCAAGCCGCCGCTGCTGGTCGGGCTGATCCGGCTGTCGACCGGCCTGTTCGGCGACGGCCTGCTCGGGGTCAAGGCGCTCGCCGTGGTCTGCTGGCTGCTGGCCTCGGCCGTGCTCTGGCGCCTGGGCGCCGTCATGGGCAGCGAGCGCGCTGGCGTCATCGCCGCGGCCCTGCTCGCGGCCAGCACCGCATCGGGATTGCTAGGCCTGAGCGTCACGACCGACTCGGTGCTGATGCTGTTCTGGGCCCTCGTCATGCTGGGCGCCTGGCGCGCCGCCCATGCCGAAGGGGCCGCCGCCTGGCGCTGGTGGGCCCTGACCGGCCTGGCGCTGGGACTGGCCGTGCTGTCCAAGTACACCGCGGGCGCCCTGAGCCTGTCGGCGCTCTGGCTGCTGTGGCGCTGCCCGGCGCGGCGGCGGGCCCGCCTGCTCGCGGGCCTGGCGCTGGCCGCCGCGGTGGCGGCGCTGGTGGTCGCGCCGCACCTGCTGTGGAACGTCGCCAACGGCTGGCCCACGCTGCACCACACGCTGGACATCACGGTGCACGGTGGTGCCGCATCGGCAGCGGCCCGCAGCGCCGGCCTGGGCTACAAGCTCGGCTCGGCGCTGGAGTTCGGCCTCGGCCAGCTGCTGCTGGCGGGTCCGGCTGCGCTGGCCGTACTGGTGCTGGCCTGGAGACGCCGCCAACAGGAACCGGACGCTGCCGAAGCCAGCGCCGCCCCGCTCCTGTGGCCGGCACTGGGCTATGCCTGGGCCTATGCCTGGCCGCTGCTCGCGCTCGGCCTGCTGCAGGCGTTCGGCTCCAAGGCCCAGGTCAACTGGGCGCTGCCGGCGCTGCACGGCGTCTGCCTGGGCGTCGCCTGGCTGGCGGCGCGCCGCCGGGTATCGGGCCGGGCCATCGCCGCCTGGACGCTGGCCGGCCTCGCGCTGTCGGCGGCGATCGCGCTCGGCGGCGACCTGCGACGCTGGGTCGGCGTGCCCGCGGCGGCCGGCAAGCCGGCCTGGGACATCTGGGGCCGCATGCGCGGCTGGCACGAGGCCCTGGGCGCGTTGCAGCCGAAGCTGGCGCCCCACGCGGACCTGGTCTGGGTGATAGAGGACCGCACCCTGCTGGTCCAGACCGCCTACGAACTGCGCGCGCTACAGCCGCAGCTGCGCTCCTGGAGCCCGACCGGCGAGGTCCGCCACCATTTCGACTGGAAGCAGGCCCTGCGACCCGATGCGGCGCCGCCGCAGGCGGTCTATCTCGGCTACGATGAGCCCGACGCCGCGCTGCGCGCGCTCTATCCGCGCGCCGAGCCGCTGGCCCAGGCCGAATCCGGCCGCGTGCAGCTGCACGCCTGGCTGCTGCAGCGTGGCGCGGCGACGGATTCCGTGCCCGCCCGGCAGCAGTGAGCCCCCGCGCCGGCAAGCCGGCGCGGGACGGCGAACGGCATGAACGAGGACTTTCCATGAAGATACTGCTCACCGGCTGCGCCGGTTTCATCGGCATGCACGCGGCGCTGCGCCTGCTGCAGCGCGGCGACGAGGTCGTCGGCATCGACAACCTGACGCCTTACTACGACGTCCAGCTCAAGCGCGACCGCCTGGCGCAGCTCACGGGTCACGCGAACTTCCGCTTCGTCGAGGCCGACCTCGCCGACCTGGCCTCGGTCCAGGACGCTTTAGGCGACTGGAAGCCGCAGCGCGTGCTGCACCTGGCGGCGCAGCCGGGCGTGCGCTACTCGATCGACCACCCCCACACCTACGCGCAGGCCAACCTGGTGGCATTCCTGAACGTGCTCGAGCTGTGCCGGCACTGGCAGGTCGAGCACCTGGCCTACGCCAGCAGCTCCAGCGTCTACGGCGCGAATGCGAAGCTGCCATTCAGCGAGGACCACCCGGTCGACCATCCGGTCAGCCTCTACGCCGCGACCAAGAAGGCCAACGAGTTGATGGCGCATACCTACAGCCACCTGTACGGCATCCCGACCAGCGGCCTGCGCTTCTTCACCGTCTACGGCCCCTGGGGCCGGCCCGACATGGCGCCGTTCAAATTCGTCAAGGCGATCTCGGAAGGCCAGGGCATAGACATCTACAACTACGGCCGCCAGATGCGCGACTTCACCTATGTCGGCGACATCGTGGAATCGACCCTGCGCGTGCTCGACAAGCCGGCCACGCCCGACGCCGGCTTCGACCGCGAGGACCCGCGCTGCTCGACCAGCTTCGCGCCCTACCGCGTGTTCAACATCGGCAACTCGGATCCGGTGCAGCTGATGGACTTCGTCTCGACCATCGAGCAGGCCGTGGGCCGCGAGGCCGACAAGCGCATGCTGCCGGCCCAGCCCGGCGACGTCGAGGCCACCTATGCCGACACCAGCGCGCTGCGCGACTGGGTTGGCTTCCAGCCCGCGACCCCGCTGAAGGACGGCGTCGAGCGCTTCGTCGCCTGGTACCGCGGCTACTACGGCCAGTGATCCGCCGCCGGGGCCGGTGGCGCGGCCGGGGACGGGCATCCCGCATGACAGGGCGGTTTCCGGTCGTACCTGCTTCGTTACCGGCCCGTCGTTTTCCTCCCGGATAATGCCTGCGCGGTCAGACCGCGATGTCACACGCCTGCACCCCAGACGTTTCGCAGAAAGAAAATCATGCCTCAGCGCGCCACCAAGATCGTCGCCACCCTGGGCCCCGCCTCCAGCGATCCCGTCCTGCTCGAACAGATGATCCGCGCCGGCGTCAACGTCGTGCGCCTGAACTTCTCCCACGGCAAGGCGCAGGACCACATCGACCGCGCCACGCTGGTGCGCGAGGCCGCGCGCCGCGCCGGCCGCGAGGTCGCGATCATGGCCGACCTGCAAGGCCCCAAGATCCGCGTCGGCAAGTTCGCCGAGGGCAAGGTCATGCTGGAGGAAGGCATGCCCTTCGTGCTCGACGCCGCGCGCACCGAGCCCGGCGACCTCGACGGCGTCGGCCTGGACTACAAGGAGCTGCCGCGCGACGTGCGCCCCGGCGACACCCTGCTGCTCAACGACGGCCTGATCGTGCTCGAGGTCGAGCGCGTCGCCGGCGAGGCGGTGCACACGGTCGTCAAGATCGGCGGCGAGCTGTCCAACAACAAGGGCATCAACAAGCAGGGCGGCGGCCTGACCGCGCCGGCACTGACCGCCAAGGACATGGACGACATCAAGACCGCGATGGGCCTGCTGGCCGACTACGTCGCGGTCAGCTTCCCCAAGAACGCGACCGACATGGAGCTGGCGCGCCAGCTCTGCCTGGTCGCCGCGCCGCCCGGACACAAGCCCGGCCTGATCGCCAAGATCGAGCGCGCCGAGGCGATCCCGCAGCTCGAGAGCATCCTGCGCGTCTCCGACGGCATCATGGTCGCGCGCGGCGACCTGGCGGTCGAGGTCGGCAACGCCGCGGTGCCGGCGCTGCAAAAGCACATGATCCGCCTGGCGCGCGAGATGGACAAGGTCGTCATCACCGCCACCCAGATGATGGAGAGCATGATCACCAACCCGGTGCCGACGCGCGCCGAGGTCAGCGACGTCGCCAACGCCGTGCTCGACGGCACCGACGCCGTCATGCTCAGCGCCGAGACCGCCGCCGGCAAGTACCCGCTGCAGACGGTGCAGGAGATGGCCAAGATCTGCGAGGCCGCCGAGGCCGCCGACGCCTACGAGCTCGAGGCCGACTTCAGCGGCAAGACCTTCGAGCGCATCGACCACACGATCGCGATGGGCGCGCTGTTCACCGCCCACCACCTGGGCGCCAAGGCCATCGTCGCGCTGACCGAGTCGGGCTCGACCGCGCTCTGGATGAGCCGCCACAAGGTCACGATGCCGATCTACGCGGTGACCGCCAAGCTCGCCACGCAGCGCAGGATGGCGATCTACCGCAACGTGCGCCCGCTGCTGATGGACACCAGCGCCGACCGCGACACCGCGCTGCTGCAGGCCGAGCACCACCTCAAGGAGCGCGGCATCATGCAGAGCGGCGACGTCTACGCCATCACCTGCGGCGAGCCCATCGGCACGCCCGGCGGCACCAACATGCTCAAGATCTGCCGCGCGCGCTGATTGAGGCGACACCGCAGGACCGGGCTCCGCCGCGCCAGCGCCGGGGCCTTTCGTCCTTGCTGGTTGCGACATTGGACATTCCCTACGCCTCGGTACAATGCCGGCGATAGCCAGGCCGCGCATCCTAGGCGCCTGCCTGCCTCGTTTCTCCAACTTAAGTACCCACAGGAAGATCCCATGGCACTCGTCTCGATGCGCGAACTGCTGGACCATGCCGCCGAAAACGGCTACGGCATACCGGCCTTCAACGTCAACAATCTGGAGCAGGTCCAGGCCGTCATGGAGGCGGCCAAGGAAGTCGGCGCCCCGGTGATCCTGCAGGCCAGCGCCGGCGCGCGCAAGTACGCGGGCGAGAGCTTCATCAAGCACCTGGTGCTGGCGGCCTGCGAAGCCTATCCGCAGATTCCGGTCGTGATGCACCAGGACCACGGCCAGAGCCCGGCGATCTGCCAGGGCGCGATCAACCTGGGCTTCAGCTCGGTGATGATGGACGGCTCGCTGCTGGAGGACGGCAAGACCCCGGCCTCGTTCGACTACAACGTGGACGTGACCCGCCGCGTGGTCGAGATGGCGCACCAGGTCGGCGTCTCGGTCGAGGGCGAGCTGGGCTGCCTGGGCAACCTCGAGACCGGCGATGCCGGCGAGGAAGACGGCATCGGCGCGGCCGGCAAGCTCGACCACAGCCAGATGCTGACCGACCCCGAGGAAGCCGCCGCCTTCGTCAAGGCGACCCAGCTCGACGCGCTCGCGATCGCGATCGGCACCAGCCACGGCGCCTACAAGTTCAGCCGCAAGCCCACCGGCGACATCCTGGCGATCAGCCGCGTGAAGGAAATCAACCAGCGCATCCCGAACACCCACCTGGTGATGCATGGTTCCTCGTCGGTGCCGCAGGAGCTGCTCGCCATCATCAACCAGTACGGCGGCCAGATGAAGGAGACCTACGGCGTTCCGGTCGAGGAGATCCAGCAGGCGATCAAGTACGGCGTGCGCAAGATCAACATCGACACCGACATCCGCCTGGCGATGACCGGTGCGGTGCGCAAGTTCCTGGCCGAGAACCCCGACAAGTTCGACGCCCGCGAGTGGCTCAAGCCGGCGCGCGAGGCCGCCAAGGCGGTGTGCAAGCAGCGCTACCTGGAATTCGGCTGCGAAGGTCAGGCGCCCAAGATCAAGGCGATCGCACTGGACGAAATGGCCCGCCGCTACACCGCCGGCCAGCTCG
>JBEEPT010000215.1:0-13907 GCA_041190985.1 Pseudomonadota bacterium | reverse complement strand
CGCCAGGAGCTGATGCAGGGCCTGGCCCAGTTCCAGCAGCTGCTCACCCAGGGCTTGCAGGGCAGCAACCAGTCGCTGGCCGCGCAGGCCCTGGCCGCCCGCGAGGCGCAGGACGCCGCCGCCCAGCGCAGCGCGCTCGCGCAGACCGAGGCCATGCAGCGCTTGTCCGACGCGATGCGCGAGCAGTTGCAGGCCCTGTCCAAGACCAACGAGCAGCGCCTGGCCGAGCTGCGGCTGACGGTGGAGCAGCGCCTCACCAGCATCCAGCAGGACAACGAGAAGAAGCTCGAACAGATGCGCGCCACCGTGGACGAGAAGCTCCACGCCACGCTGGAGCAGCGCCTGGGCGAAAGCTTCAAGCAGGTGGCCGAGCGCCTGGAGCAGGTGCACAAGGGCCTGGGCGAGATGCAGACCCTGGCCGCCGGCGTCGGCGACCTCAAGCACCTGCTGTCCAACGTCAAGACGCGCGGCATGTTCGGCGAGGCCCAGCTCGCCGCGCTGCTCGAGCAGGTGTTCGCGCCCGGGCAGTACGCCGCCCAGGTCGCGACCCGGCCCGGCAGCCGCAACCTGGTCGACTTCGCGCTGCGCCTGCCCGGCAAGGGCGAGGACGGCGCGCCGGTCTGGCTGCCGATCGACGCCAAGTTCCCGAACGAGGACTACGAGCGCCTGCTCGATGCGCAGCGCCGCGCCGATCCGCTGGCGGCCGACGCGGCCGCCCGGGCGCTCGAGCAGCGCGTGCGGCTGGAGGCCCGGTCCATCGCCGAGAAATACCTCGAGCCGCCGCACACGACCGACTTCGCGCTGCTGTTCCTGCCGACCGAGGGCCTGTACGCCGAGGTGCTGCGCCGCCCCGGCCTGGTCGAGGCGCTGCAGCGCGAGCACCGCGTCACGCTGGCCGGCCCGACCACCCTGCTGGCCATGCTCAACGCCTTGCAGATGGGCTTTCGCACGCTGGCGCTCGAGAAGCGCTCGAGCGAGGTCTGGCAGGTGCTCGGCGCGGTCAAGACCGAGTTCGGCAAGTTCGGCGACGTGCTGGCCAGGGCCAAGACCCAGACCCAGACCGTGCTCAACAGCCTGGAGAGCGCCGAGGTGCGCAGCCGCGCCATGGGGCGTGCCTTGAAGAACGTCGAGGCGCTGCCGGCCGATCGCTCGGCAGCGATCCTGCCGCTGCCAAGCGCGCAGGACGACGAGGCCTGAAGCGCCACTTTGGCTTAGACTTGAGACCGGGTGTCGCAGGCATTGGGCCGCGGCAGGTTCTTGCGCAGGTCGGGCCGCCTCGCAGCCTTGCCGCGACCCTCTATGTCCCCGACCCTGATCCAACTCGTCGCAGCCGCCATCTTTGGCCTGGCTTTGCTGCACACCTTCTCGACCCGGTACTTCGAGCATCTCGCCCACACCCAGCCGGCGCATGCCGGCGTCTGGCATCTGCTGGCCGAGGTCGAGATCGTGTTCGGCTTCTGGGCCATGATCATGATGATCGCGATGGCCTCCATGGTCGGCAAGGTGGAAGCGCTGGAATACCTCGATGGCCGCAACTTCACCGAACCCTTGTTCGTGTTCGCGATCATGGTCGTCGCCGGCAGCCGTCCCGTGCTGCAGGCCGCTTCAGTCGCCGTGCAGACCATCGTGCGGCTGGTTCCGCTGCCGCGCAGCATGGCGTTCTGCTTCACCGCGCTGGCCATCGTGCCGCTGCTCGGCTCCTTCATCACCGAGCCGGCCGCGATGACGCTGGCCGCCCTGCTGATGAAGGACGCCATCTTCGCGCGCGCCTCCAGGACCTTGAAGTACGCCGCGCTCGGCGCCCTGTTCGTCAATGTCTCGATCGGCGGCACGCTCACGCCCTATGCCGCGCCGCCGGTGCTGATGGTCGCCAAGGCCTGGGGCTTCGACCTCGGCTACATGCTGGCGCATGTCGGCTGGAAGGCGGCCCTGGCCGTCGTCATCAATGCCGCCGGCGTGACCTTGCTGTTCGCGCGTGAGCTCAAGTCCATGGCATATTCGAGCAAGTCACCCTACAGCGGCGTGCCGCACTGGATGGTCGTGGTGCACCTGCTGTTCCTGCTCGCCATCGTCGTCTTCGCGCATCACCCAGCGGCCTTCATCGCGGTGTTCCTGCTCTTCATGGGCATTGCCCAGGCTTATCCGGCCTACCAGGAGCAGCGCCTGATCCTGCGCGAAGGCCTGCTGGTCGCCTTCTTCCTCGGCGGCCTGGTCGTGCTCGGCGGCATGCAGCAGTGGTGGCTGCAGCCTGTGCTGCTGATGATGGACGAGACCCAGGTCTATTTCGGCGCCACCGCGCTGACCGCCATCACCGACAACGCCGCGCTGACCTACCTGGGCTCGCTGGTCGAGGGACTGTCGCCGGAGTTCAAGTACGCGCTGGTGAGCGGCGCCGTGACCGGTGGCGGCCTGACCCTGATCGCCAATGCACCCAACCCGGCCGGCGCCTCCATCCTCAAGAGCACCTTCGACGAAGGCGCGATTGCCGCGCACGGCCTGTTCGCCGGTGCGCTGGGGCCCACCCTCGTCGCGGTGCTGTGCTTCCGCCTGCTGCCCTTGTGAGCAGCAGCTTCAGTCTGGCGCGCTGCGCATCAGGCAGGCTGCTCAGGTGCAAGTGCAGGTGTCGGGCAGTTCGTAGAACTTCCTGATGCCTTCCCAGGCCTGCTCGGGTTCGTCGACGTAGCTGAACAGGTTCAGGTCCTCGGGCGAGATCGCGCCTTCCTCGACCAGCACCTCGAGGTTGAACAGCCGCTTCCAGTACTCGCTGCCGAACAGGAAGATCGGCACCGGCTTGGCCTTCCTGCACTGCACCAGAGTCAGGATCTCGAACAGCTCGTCGAGCGTGCCGAAGCCGCCGGGAAAGGCGACCAGCGCCTTGGCGCGCATCAGGAAATGCATCTTGCGCAGCGCGAAGTAGTGGAACTTGAAGCAGAGCTCGGGGCTGATGTAGGGGTTGGGTTCCTGCTCGTGCGGCAGCAGGATGTTCAGGCCCACATTGAGCACGCCGCGGTCGTGCGCGCCGCGGTTGGCCGCCTCCATGATGCCCGGGCCGCCGCCGGTCGCGATGTGGAGCTGGTCCTCTTTCGGGCATTTCAGGCTGTATTCGGCCACCAGCTGCGCGAAACGGCGCGACTTGTCGTAGTAGTGCGCGTTGCGCACCAGCGCCTGCGCGTGCCGGACGGCCAGCGGGTCACCGCTTTGCTCGGCCTTGTGCAACTGGCGCTCGGCCTCGGCCGGCTCGCGAAAGCGCGCGCTGCCGAACACGACGATGGTGTTGTCTATGCCCAGCGCCTGCTGCTCGAGGTCGGGCTTGAGCAGTTCGAGCTGGAAGCGTATGCCGCGCGTCTCGCGCCGCAGCAGGAACTCGGAGTCGGCGAAGGCCAGCCGGTAGGCGTCGGGCTGCGGTCGCGTGCCGGTCTCCGATGTCAGGTGCATCTCGACCACCGCGTCTGCGAGGCGGCGGGCTTGCAGGTCGTGGATGTGATTGCTGTCTTCCATGCAGGCTACTGTAGCAAGTCTGGGCCTGGCTGGGATAAATATCCTGCTCTATCCTTGGCTCAAGTGGCAGAAATACCACTAGGGTGACGCCAGCTACACAAGCCGTCGACATGCCGCTAGACTGTTACGAACATCCTTATGAGGGGGGGATCATGAAAAAGGCAACTTGGCATGGGAGCGTGCTTCTGTTGCTGGCCGGCCTGGCGGGCGCGGTCCAGGCCCAGGGCTGCGATGCGGGCAATCGCCTGAGCGCGGCGCAGATCAGGACGCTGCTCAACGGCAATACCATATGCGTGGCCAGCGCTTCGGGCTGGGAGTCCCAGGAGCAGCACCGTGCCAGCGGCGGAGGCCTTGCGACTTCGGCCATGACCTCGGGTGATCTGTGGGACTACAGGCGCGGGCCCGGTGATGCCACCGATCCTTCGACCAAAGTGGGCAGCTGGACGGTAAGCAGCTTGTCGCTGGGCAGCAGCGCCGGAGTGGGCGGGTCGGTGACGTACAGCTACGGCACGGCCGGCAGTGGCGTGTATTCCGTGCACGGCAGCGGAGCCGTGGGCAGCCCCCACGCCTTCTGCGGCCCCGTGATCGTGTCCGCGCTGATCAAGGCCGGCCAGGGCGGCTGCTGAACCCTGGCGCCGGACGCCAGGTCCGGCCTGTCCGGCACGGTCCGGTCACGATTTCAGGCGCACGCCGTCGGCGTCCACGACCTCGATCCGGACCGGGATCGCCTGCCCCACGCTCTGCGTGACGGTGCAGAAGGCCTCGAACTGTTCCAGCACGCGCTCCAGATGGGCGAGCCGTGCCGCCGGCACGCCCAGCTGCAGGCGGGCGAGCACCGTGGTCATGTCTGCGCTCATTGCTCCTCCAGCCGCAGGATGCCGAGCGCCTTGAGCACGTATTTCTCGTAGACCGGCTCGGAGTGGCCGCTCTTCATCTTGTGCAGGAAGTACTTCTCGAAGCCGACCTTGGCCAGGTGCACCCACTTGCCCTTCTTGTTCCAGTTGACGTTGCGCGGCGGGATCTGGGGCAAGGCGACGAAGGCGGCGCCAGTGTCGCCCATGTCGGCCAGGCAGATCGCGTTCCAGGTGCCCTTGGCGTCGGCAGTCCGGCCCTCCAGGTCAGCCTTGATGTTGTGCGCGATCGCGCTGACCATGCTCTCGATCATGTAGCCGGTCTTGGGCGCGCCGGTCGGCACCGGCGTGGCCTCGACCGGCGGGATCGCGACGCAGACCCCCGCCGCGAAGATGTTGCGGTACTTCTTGCTGCGCTGGTGCTCGTCGATCAGCACGAAGCCGCGCGGGTTGCACAGCTCGGGCACGGCGGCGACCACGTCCACGCCCTTGAAGGCCGGCAGCATCATGGCCAGCTTGAAGGGCAGCTCATGCTCCTTGACCGGCTTGCCTTGCGCGTCGACCTCGGTGGCGTGCAGCTTGCCGGCCTCGACCTGGGTGGTCCTGGCGTTGCAGATCCACTTGATGTCGTTCTGGCGGAACTCGCTCTCCATCATGCCCTTGCTGTCGCCCACGCCGCCCAGGCCCAGGTGGCCGACATAGGGCTCGGGGGTGACGAAGGTGATCGGCACCTTGTGGCGCAGCTTGCGCCGGCGCAGGTCGGTCGCCAGGATGAAGGCGAACTCGTAGGCCGGCCCGAAGCAGCTCGCGCCGGGCATGGCGCCGATCACGACCGGGCCGGGGTTCTCGAGGAAGGCCTGGTACTCGCCCCAGAACTTCTCGGCGTGGTCCACGGTACAGACCGAATGCGTGTGGCCGCCGTGCGGACCTGCGCCCTCGACCTCGTCGAAGCTCAGCCTGGGGCCGGTGGTGATGACCAGGTAGTCATAGTCCACGTTCTGTCCGTCGGCCAGCGTCAGCCGGTTGGCCGCGGCGTCGATGGCCTGCACCGGCGAGGCGATGAAGCCTATGCCCTGGCGCTCGAGCAGCGGGGCGATCGCCAGCGTGATTTCGTGGCGCTCGCGCCAGCCGACCGCGATCCAGGGGTTGGAGGGGGTGAACTGGAAATAGTCCACCGCGCTGATCACCGTGATGCGGTGCTCTGCGGGCAGCAGCTCGCGCAGCTCGTAGGCGGCGGGCATGCCGCCGATGCCGGCGCCCATGATGACGACATGTGCCATGGTCTGACTCCTCTCCTGGATGAACGGGAATGCGGATCTCAGGGTTGCAGGCAGGCGTTGACAGCCTGCAAGCTGCCAGTATCGAGCTGGCCGGACAGCGCGTCCAGGCGCAGGCGGCTCAGCAGGATGTCGCTGCGTCCCTGCAGCAGCACGAGTTCGGCGGCGCTGGCATCGTTCTCGGCGTTGAGCAGGTCCAGCGTCGTGCGGTCTCCGACCTGGCGGCCCAGCCGGGTGGCGTCCAGCCGGGCGCGGCTGGCGACCAGCGCCTGCTCCAGCGCCGTCAGCCTGGCCTGCCCGCTGTGCTGCGCGAGCCAGGCGGCGCGCGTCATCTGGCCGAGCTGGAGCCGGCCGCGCTCCAGTTCGGCGCGGGCCTTGTCCTCCAGCCGCAGCGATTCGTCGAGCTTGGCGCTGCGCCAGCCGCCGGTGTAGATCGGGACGTTGAGCGCGACACCGACCATCTGCTGGCTCTGGCTGCTGCTCGCGCTGCCATGGTCGCCCGCTCCGCCCAGGCGCTCGCGGGCGGCCTGGGCGACCAGATCGAGCGTCGCCGACGCCGTGGCCTGGTACTTGCGGGTTTCGGCTTGTGCGACGTCGAGCTGGGCCTGCAGCAGCCGGATCATGGGGCTGTCCTGGCCGGCCTGGGCCAGCCAGTGCTCCAGCGGCCCGAGCTCGCCAGCCGGCAGCTGGGCCGACGGGGCCAGCAGGCCCAGCTGCCCGGGCCCGAGGCCGGTGCTGTCGGCCAGCGCGCCGAGCGCGAGCTCGTGCTCGTCGGCGGCGGCGACTGCCTGGGCCTGCAGCGCGCGGGCGCGCGCCGCCGCCTCGTGGATGTCGGTGATCGGGGCGTCGCCGATCTCGTAGCGGTCCCTGGCCTCGGCCAGCGCCTGCTCGACCGCCGCCTGCTGGCGGCGCAGCAGCGCCAGGCGCCGCTCGGCCAGCACGAGGTCGAAGTAGCGCTGGGCGGTCTGCAGCATCCAGTCCTGGCGCATGGCCTGCGCCTCGAGCTCGGCGGCGTCGGCCGCGAGCTCGAGCTGGCGGCTTTGCGCCGAGCGCTCGGCGTTGTAGAGCGGCTGGCGTGCGCCCAGCGTCCAGCGCGTCGCCGTGCCGCCGTTGACCGAGGTGCCGAAGGACACGCCGCTGGAGGTGCCGAAGGCGGGCGCCGAGAACTGCGCCCCGTTCATGCGTGTCTCGCCGCCGGCCCAGCCGGCGCTCGCGCTCAAGCCCACGCTGGGGCGCCACAGCGCGGCGGCCTGTTCGCGCCGGCTGGCGCCCGCGGCACGGGCGGCTTCGGTCACGGCGCCTTGCGGGTCGTGCCGGCTGGCGGCTTCCCAGACCTGCAGCAGGTCGGTGGCGCCGGTGGCGCTGGCGCACAGCGCGAACACCGTGGCGGCGATCAGGCTGCGATGGATCATCGTTGCACTCCGTTTCGCCCGGTCGGAGTTCAGCAGCCGGGCTGGATGCCGAGCTTGCGCAGGATGGTCTCCATCAGGCACCAGCGGGTGAAGCCGCTTTGCAGCAGGTTGGCGCCGACGAAGGCGGTGAAGGCCAGCCACCACTGGCTGTGGAAGACCGGGCTGCCCGGAATGCCCAGGGCGAGGGACAGCAGGATGAAGAGGCCTGCGACGATGCGGACGATGCGCCAGGTGGTCATGGTGGTGCTCCTTGGGTTGGACACGAGGTGGGAAAAATCAGGCGGCGTGCTCGTGCTGGCGGCGGTAGGCCGCGTAGTACAGCGTCGGGATCACGACCAGCGTCAGGACGGTCGAGACCAGGATGCCGAAGATCAGCGAGATCGCCAGGCCGTTGAAGATCGGGTCGTCGAGGATGAAGAAGGCACCCAGCATCGCGGCCAGCCCGGTCAGCATGATGGGCTGCGCGCGCGTGACGGCCGAATGCACGATCGCCTGCCTGAAGGGCACGCCCTCGGCGAGCTGCAGCTTGATGAAGTCCACCAGCAGGATGGAGTTGCGCACGATGATGCCGGCCAGCGCGATCATGCCGATCATCGAGGTGGCGGTGTACTGCGCGCCGAGCAGGGCGTGGCCCGGCATCACGCCGATGATGGTCAGCGGAATCGGCGCCATGATGATCAGCGGCGTCAGGTAGGAGCCGAACTGCGCGACCACCAGCAGGTAGATCAGGATCAGGCCGACGCCGTAGGCCGCGCCCATGTCGCGGAAGGTCTCGTAGGTGATCTGCCATTCGCCGTCCCACTTGAGTGCGTAGCCGCGCCAGGCGTCGGCCGGCTGGCTGATGAAGTGCTCGTCCACCCGGCCGCCGTCGGGCGCCTGGATCTTCGCGATCTGCCCGCGCATCTGGAACATGCCGTAGAGCGGGCTGTCGAGCCGGCCGGCCATGTCGGCGGTCACGAAGTTGACCGGCAGCAGGTCCTTGTGGATCACGGGCTGCTCGCGCAGCGTGTCGCTGACCGTCACGAGCTCGCGGATCGGCACCAGCTTGCCGGCGGCCGAGCGTACGCTGAGCTGCAGCAGCGCGTCGAGGTCGCCGTGACGATCGGCCGGCAGCCGGATCAGTGCCGGTGCCGGGTACTTGCTGCCGTCGTGCAGCCAGGTGGCTGCCTCGCCGGCCAGGCCGGCGCGCAGCGTGCCCACGATCGCCTGCTGCGGGATGCCGAGCGCGGCCGCCTTGCGCCGGTCGACCAGCAGCAGCTTGCGCGGCGCGTCCGCGATGCTGCTGTCGTCGACGTCGACCACGTTGTCGGTCTGCTCGAACACGGCGCGCACCGCCTTGGCCAGGCTGCGCCGGCCCGTGGCGTCGGGGCCGTAGATCTCGGCCACGATGGGCGAGAGCACGGGCGGGCCCGGCGGCACCTCGACCACCTTGACGTTGGCGCCGAAGCGCCGGCCGATCGCCTGCAGCTCGGGGCGCAGCCGGGTCGCGATCGCATGGCTCTTGTCGTGGCGCTCGTGCTTGCCGACCAGGTTGACCTGGAGGTCGCCGACCTCGCCGCCGGCGCGCAGGTAGTACTGGCGCACCAGGCCGTTGAAGTTGATCGGCGCGGCGGTGCCGGCGTAGGCCTGGTAGTCGGTGACCTCGGGCACGGTCGCGAGGTAGGCGCCGAGCTCGCGCAGCACCGCCGCGGTGTCTTCCACCGGCGTGCCCGCCGGCATGTCGACCACGACCTGCAACTCGGACTTGTTGTCGAAGGGCAGCATCTTGAGCTGCACCAGGCCGAGCATCGGCAGCAGCACCGACAGCGCGATCAGGCCGGCGATGCCGAGGCCGAGCAGCTTGCGGTTGCGTGCGCCGGCTTGCGGGTGCAGCAGCGGCCCGAACACGCGCTCGAACAGCGGGCCGAGCCTGGCCGCCAGGCCGGCCGGGGCGTGCGGCGCGGCGGCGTGGCCGGGCACGGCCTTGAGCCACAGCCGCGCCAGCCAGGGCGTGACGACGAAGGCGATCGCCAGCGACAGCAGCATGCCCATGCTGGCGTTGATCGGGATCGGGCTCATGTAGGGGCCCATCAGGCCGCTGACGAAGGCCATCGGCAGCAGCGCCGCGATCACGGTCAGCGTCGCGAGTATGGTCGGGCCGCCGACCTCGTCGACCGCGCCCGGGATGATCTCGGCCAGCGTCCGGCCCGGATGCAGCTGCTGGTGGCGGTGGATGTTCTCGACCACCACGATCGCGTCGTCGACCAGGATGCCGATCGAGAAGATCAGCGCGAACAGCGAGACGCGATTCAGCGTGAAGCCCCAGGCCCAGGACGCGAACAGCGTGACGGTCAGCGTCAGGATCACGGCGGCGCCGACTATTGCCGCTTCGCGCCGGCCCAGCGCGACGAACACCAGCGCCACGACCGAGGCGGTCGCGAACAGCAGCTTCTGGATCAGCTTGACCGCCTTGTCGTTGGCGGTCGCGCCGTAGTTGCGGGTCTCGGCGACCTCGACCGAGTCGGGAATCACGGTGCCGCGCAGCGCCTCGACGCGCTGCATCACGGCGTTGGCGACGTCGATTGCGTTCTCGCCCGGCTTCTTGGTGATGGACAGGGTCACGGCCGGGTATTCGCCGCCGCCGAGCTTGCTGCCCAGGCCGTGCCAGACGTAGCGCGCGGCCGGCAGGGGGCCTTCGCGCACCTCGGCCACGTCCTTCAGGAAGACGGGTCGGCCTTCGCGCACGCCGACCACGAGCTGCGCCACCTCCTCGGCGCTGGCCAGCCAGGGGCCGGCCTCGAGCGCCACGCTGCGGTTGCCGGCCAGCAGCTCGCCCACCGGCAGCCCCAGGTTGGCCGACTGCAGGCTCAGGCGCAGGTCGCCGACGGTCAGGCCCGAGCCCGCCAGGCGCGCCGGGTCGATCTGCACCAGCACCGCGCGTTGCGGGCCGCCCAGGGTCTGCACGTCCATGGTGCCCGGCACGCGCTTGAGGTCGGCCTCCATGCTGTGCGCGATGCGCTCGAGCCCGTAGGGGCCGGTGTCGGCGTCGCGGCTGAACAGCGTCAGCGTCACGATCGGCACATCGTCTATGCCCTTGGGCTTGACCAGCGGCTCCAGCACGCCCAGACCCTGCGGCAGCCAGTCGCTGTGGTCGCGCAACGTGTCGTGCAGGCGCACCAGCGCCTCGCTGCGCGCCACTCCGACCTTGAACTGCACCGTCAGCACCGCGACGCCGGGGCGCGCGACCGACAGCACGTGCTCGATGCCCGCGATGCGCGACAGCACCTGTTCGGCCGGGATCGCGACCATCTGCTCGACGTCGCGCACCGAGGCGCCGGGGAAAGGCACGATGACGTTGGCCATCGTGACGTTGATCTGCGGCTCCTCCTCGCGCGGCGTCACCAGCACCGCGAACAGGCCCAGCAGCAGCGCGACCAGCGCCAGCAGCGGCGTGATCTGGGCGCCCTGGAACAGCGCCGCGATGCGGCCCGAGATCTTGAGTGGGGAACTGTCGTTCATGCCGCCCCCTCAACGTGCCGCCGCCGCCGCCGCCGCCGCTGCGGCCTGCGGGTCGGTGGCGATCCGTTCGCCCGCGCGCAGGCCGCTGAGGACCTCGATGCGGTCGCCGCTGGCGCGGCCCAGGCGCAGCTGGCGCAGTCGTGGCTGGCCCTGTTCGTTGACGACATAGACCGCTGTCAGTTCGGCGCGGCGCACGATGGCGCCGGCCGGAACCAGCAGCTGCCCCTGGCCTGCCTGCGTTGTCTTGCCCCCAGCCAGCCAGACCCGCGCGAACATGCCCGGGGCCACGCCCGCCATGTCGGCGGGCAGGGCGAGCCGGATCTGGGCGGTGTGGGTGGCCGGATCGATCGTGGGCAGCAGATCGACATGGGCGGGCTTTTGCTGACCCGCTGTGATGGAACTGCCGGGCAGCTCGTAGCGCACGGAGTCGAGCTGGCCGGCCAGGCTGGGCAGCAGGGCTTGCGGCACGGCGGCGGTCACGCGCAGCGCCGCCGGGTCGTGCATCGCCAGCAGCGGACGGCCCGGCATGGCCATGTCGCCCAGCGTCACGGGCAGCTCGCTGACGATGCCGGAGTAAGGCGCGCTGATGACGAAGAAGCCCGACTGTGCCTGTGCCGCCTGAGCCTGCGCCTGCAGGGCACGCACCTGGGCCTGGGCGGCGTCGTGCTGCGCCTGCGCGCGCTCGAGCGCGGCCTGGCTGACGTACTGCTTCTGGTGCAGCTGCCGTTGACGCTCAAGCTCGCGCGCAGCGACCTTGAGCTGGGCCTGGGCCGCCTCGACCTGAGCGCCGCTGGCCGCCACGCCCTGCTGGGCGGCGCGCGCGTCGATGCGCAGCAGTTCCTGGCCAGCCTTGACGCGTTCGCCCGCCTTGACCCTGAGCGCGACGATGGCGCCTGCCACCTGGGCCGAGAGCGTGGTCTGGCGCACGGCCTCGACCACGCCGTCCAGGCTGCTGGCGGTGCTGGCAGTGGACGATGGCTGAACCGTCTCGGTGGCCAGCGACTTTCCTTCGGCCGCCAGGACGGCGTACGGGGCAGGCAGCGCGGCGAGCATCGCCAGGCTCACAAGATGTCGGCGCATCATCGCGTGTTCCTTGAACTTGAAGGTTTGACTATTTAGCTTATCAGTTAATAATGCAATGATACAATAAGAACATGAGAAGCAGTACCCCAATCACTTCGATAGGCAAGGCGGCGCAGTCTCCGGATCAGGACTGTCACGTCATGGAGCGCATGTCCGGTGAGGCGCTGGCCGAGATCGCGGCCTATTTCCAGGTGCTGGCCGAGCCGACGCGGCTGCAGATCCTGAACCTGCTGCGCACCAGCGAGCTCAACGTGGGTGAGCTCGCGCAGCTGTGCGGCTTCACGGCCGCCAATGTCTCGCGCCACCTGAGCCTGATGTGCAAGCATGGCCTGGTGGCGCGCGAGGGGCGGGGCACCGCGGTCTACTACCTGATCGCCGACCCCGCCATCTACGCGCTGTGCGACCTGGTCTGCGGCAACATCGCGCGCCGGCTGGAGCGTACGGCAGCCAGCCGTGCCGCCTTCACCGGCGGCCGGGCCTGAGCGGCTGCGCCCAAAACCCCGCAGGCCGCCAGCATCCTGCACCTGGCGGCCCGAGAGACTCAGCGGCGGATGCCGGCCATCACTGGATGGTCAGGTGGTAGGTGATGTCCTGCGTGCCGCAACTGCTGCTGGCGCTCCACTTGATCGTGCGCTGACCTCGTTTCAGGGGCTTGAGGAACAGGTAATAGCCGTACTCGGCGCTTGGGCTGAAGGCCAGTTCTGGTGCGACATCGGTGGTTAAACCGAAGAGGTTGTCAGGTGGCAACTGGGCGGTGAACATCGGCGACTGGCTGCCAGTTTTTCCAGTGTTGTAACGCATGGGATTAATCACTTTCATGTCATCGATCTCCACCTTGGTGATCTGGTAGTTCGTGCACCCATTTACGGCCGCATTGCGCACATAGTCATCGGTGCGGGTATCGGGTGGGTCGTTCAGCCAGGCCGCGTAAAAGTTGTTGATGATGGGGAAGAACAGTGACTTGCCGGCTGGCACGGTGCAAGTCCTGCTCACGGTGCCAGAGCCGGCATAGCCGGCGAGAAACCACACATTGCCGGTCTGCCGCTCGCCGCAATACTGGCCGGTGCTGTCCAGCAGCGGGTTGTTGGCGGCAGGGATGCTGACGGCCCATTTCCACCAGTCGGCTGCCCAGTGGCCGTAGCTCTGGCCCTGTGCGATGCTGCGTATGTCCACGATCGCATCTGTGCCGGATTGCTGTTCGTCCTGGTCCTGCTGCTGCGAAACCGGCTTCACCAGGCCCGCAGGCTTGCCACAGTTTGCGCCCTGTGGAAGGCATTGCCCGGCCTGCGCCGTGGAGGCGGCAAACCCCGCTGCCAATATCAACGCGCCGGCGACGGCCAGCAACTGTGTTTTCTGTTTCATCGTGCACTCCTGTGGGAAGCGCGAGCCTGCCCTGCCGGTTGACCAGGTCTGGGCACCGACTCGCGGACATGCCCAGGCAAGCCACCTTGGTGCGTGCTGCCAGGACAATCAGATGCCGATCTGCAATCTGATTTTGAAAATCATACGGGCCATGAATTGGTCGTGCAAGATATTTAATATGATTTATTCATCCTGGTTAATCTTGGGATGCGGCAAGAAAAAAGGCTCCGGATATCCGGAGCCTTTTGGGTGCCATCCGGCCGCGACGGGCCGGTTGCACGATCAGACGCGCTTGCGGTATTCGCCGGTGCGGGTGTCGATTTCGATCTTGTCGCCCTGGCTCACGAACAGCGGCACGGCCACTTCGAAGCCGGTGTTGATCTTGGCGGGCTTGAGCACCTTGCCCGAGGTATCGCCCTTGACGGCCGGCTCGGTCCAGGTGATCTCGCGCTCGACGCTGGTCGGCAGTTCGACCGAGATCGCCTTGCCGTCGTAGAACACCACTTCGAGGGCCATGCCGTCCTCGAGGTAGTTCAGGGCGTCGCCCATGTTCTCGGCTTCGACTTCGTACTGGTTGTACTCGGTGTCCATGCAGACGTACATCGGATCGGCGAAGTAGGAGTAGGTGCACTCCTTCTTGTCGAGGATGACGTTGTCGATCTTGTCGTCGGCCTTGAACACGACTTCGGTGCCCATGTTGCTCAGCAAGGCCTTGAGCTTCATGCGCACGGTGGCGGCGCCGCGGCCGCCGCGGGCGTATTCGGTCTTCAGGACGATCATCGGGTCCTTGCCGTGCATGATCACATTGCCTGCGCGGATTTCTTGGGCGATTTTCATGGGATGTTCCGTGGAAAAAGAGCGTGGAGGATGGCGCGGGGCCAAACCCGATATTGTAGCGGGGCAGGTGGGGTCGGCCGGCCCCCGGG
>JBEEPT010000214.1:0-10556 GCA_041190985.1 Pseudomonadota bacterium | reverse complement strand
CTGCGGTTGAGCCGCGCATCCCCCAGGTCCAAGGTCTCGAATTCTTCTGTCGCCCAGCTCACACCCACGCTCCTGTCATGACAAAGCCGTCATCCTACGAGATGTGTATAACGGGATGGGTTGTAGGTGGCCAAATAGTGGGTGAGCGTGGTCTGCAACTCGTAGGCCGACTTGAACCGGGTCTGCCCGATGATCTCGCTGATGCGGCCGTTGAAGCGCTCGACCATGCCGTTGGTCTGCGGGTGTCGGGGCGGGCAGAGCCGGTGTTCGATGCCGAGGTCCTGGCAGCGACGGTCGAACGCATGGCTGCCACTGGGGGTCTTGGTCTTGCTGGTGAAGCGATCCGGGAACTGGCTACCGTTGTCAGTCAGCACGGTGCGGATCTTCATCGGTGCGGCCTGACTCAGGCGACGCAGGAAGTCGGTGCTGCTGGCCTCGTCCTGGCGGGCATAGATGCGCAGATACACCCAGCGCGTGGCGCGGTCGATGGCCACGAACAGGTAGCGCCGCGCGGACTCGTCGGGCATCTGCGGCAGGTACTTGATGTCCACATGCACGAAGCCCGGCTCGTAGTCCTTGAAGGTCTTGGGCGGCACGGGGTCCTTGGCGAGATCGGCCTGCAGCTCGCGCAGATTGGCCACCCCATGGCGGCGCAGACAGCGGTCAATCCCCGAGCGCGAGGCCTGCGCGCTGATGAATTCGCGGGTGATCACCAGCAAGTCATCGAGCGGCCGCAGGAGCAGACGGCGCAACTCGACCACGATGGCCTCCTGGGCTGCACTCAGGGTCGTGCTCAGCTTGTGCGGCCGGTGCGACAGATCCTCGGGGACTTCGCGGGTCTTCCACTTGCGCACCGTGGCCTTGCTGATGTTGTAGCGCCCGGCCAGCTCCGCGACCGAAGCCGCGCTGGCCTTGATCTCGGCCCGGGTACGAGGTGTCGTGCGGGCCTGGGGGTGAACTTCGCTCATGCCGCATGCTCCTGTCGAAATGACTCTATCACTCCCCGCATCAGCTCCCTGGCTTTGAATAAGGGCCAACTGCGGACAGGAACATGATCACATGGGATCCAACAGCTAGGCCGGTAATACGGCTGATCGAGCGAGACCAGCTGGCACTGGAGCAGGTGGTCAGGAAGTCAGCCGGACTGGCGAGCATGCGAGTCCACCAAGACTTTGAAGGTGTTGAGCCAACCCTTTCTCAGCCTTGAGGTGGCCAAAGTCAACCCCACGGGCAGGCGCCGCGACTACCTGGTGTTCGACCGCGCCGACCTGCCCTATCTCAACGCGATCGAGAAGTTCAACTGCCTCTACTGCTCCTACGGCAACGGCGTGCTGGCCTACGCGCGCGAGATCGCCGCGCGCACCGAGCAGTACTGGTGCCCGATCAAGCACGCGCGCCGCATCCGCGACGCGCACGAGCACTATCCGCGCTTCTTCGAGCACGGCGACGCCGCGGCCTTCCGCGCCGGGCTGGAGCGGCTGCAGCAGCAGTACGAAGAGCCGCCGCGCAGCGGAGATTGACGCTCCCGCCAGGCCGTGTCAGGATGGGGCATGCCATCCGCCCGGCGTCGCGCTGATGACGCGGCCCATGTCGCGCCCGCAGCCGCCGGCCGGCCAACGACGCCCCAGCTCGGAAAGGGATCACGCCAAGATGCCATACGCCGACAGTGCCTTCGCCCGGGCGGCACGCCGGGCGCGCCGGCTCGCCGTCGCGCTCGCCTGCGCCATGCTGGCGCTGCCGCCGGCCCCTGCGGCCGAGCTCAGGCCCTACTCGCTGCCCTCGCAGCAACAGCAGATGGTCAGGCCGGTGGAACCACCGGTCCAGACGCAGATTCCGGCCCAGACTCAGGCACCGGTCCAGGCCGGACTCGCACCCAGCCCGGAGTACTACCAGGACTACGCCAGCTGGGCCCGCAAGCTCAAGCCCAGGCAGCGTGCCGAGCTCGCGCGCGGCTTCGAGCGTGACGCCAGGCGCGCCGCCGCCGCCGGCCGCAGCGACGAGGCCCTGCACTACCGGCGGCTGGTCGGCATCCTGCGTGCCTCGCGCTGAACCGTTCCTGATCGGCCGCGCCGCCTTGCAAGGGGAGCCTCGATGAAACCCGCCTGGCCATCCTGCCGCCGCCTGCTCTGGCTGCTGCTGTGGGTCTGCGGCGCCTGCCTGGCAGCCGACCCGCAGCTCGAGCTGGGCCGGGACATGGGCGCCTACGACAACGCCGTGGCCTCGGGCAGCCCGGTCCAGCTGCCCGCCCAGTCCGCAGCCTCCTCCCAGGCCGTCCCGGCCGCCCCGCCGATCCAGACCGCGGCCCCGCCCGCCTCGGCGGCCGATCGCCTCACGCACGAGTTCCGGATGCGCGAGGAGGACAACAAGCTCTACGAGATCGCGATCCTGAGCGCGCTGGCCCTGCTGTCGCTGTTCATCGTGCTGCGCTTCATCACGGGCAAGCCGGGGGCGCGCTACACCGCCACCGACATCGTCAACGCGACCGGGCTGATCTTCATCATCTTCGGCACCATACTGCTGGTCATCATGGCCGACACCGGGGAGCAGCTGACCGCGGCCATCGGCATCCTGGGCGCGGTGGCGGGCTACATCTTCGGCGCGATCAAGCAGAAGGCGACCGCCGCCAGGGACGAGGCCGAGCGGACGGACAAGCCCGACAACTGATGCGCGCTGTGCGCCGCCGCCCGGACACCGGGCCCGGCGCGGACGCAACGCTCAAGGAAGCAAGGATTGGAAGAGGCAGCGAAATCGGTCTCCGGCGCCTGGTGGCTGGAAGCGGGCCACGAGCCCGGCCTGGACGCCGCGACGGGCCTGAGCCAGGCCGAGGCCGCCGCACGGCTGGCGCGCTTTGGCCCGAACCGCTTCGTCGAGCGCCGCCGCACGCCGCCCTGGCAGGAGTTCCTGTCGCATTTCCGCAACCCGCTGGTCCTGATCCTGCTGGGCGCCAGCGGCGTGTCGGCGCTCAGCGGCGCCGTCACCGACTTCGCGATCATCGTCGCCATCGTGCTGCTCAGCGTCACGCTCGACTTCGTGCAGGAGTCGCGCGCCAACGCCGCGGCCGACAAGCTGCGCCAGTCGGTCACGGTGCGCGCCAGCGTGGTGCGCGACGGGCAGCGCCAGGAGCTGCCGGTCGCGCAGCTGGTGCCGGGCGACCTGGTGCTGCTCGCCGCCGGCGACCTGGTACCGGCCGACGGCGTGGTGCTGGCCGCGCGCGACTTCTTCGTCAACCAGGCCCTGCTCACGGGCGAGCCCTACCCGGTCGAAAAGCGCGCCGCCCTGCCCGACGCGCTCGCCACCGACCTGCAGGGCGCGACCAACGCGGTCTTCATGGGCTGCTCGGTCGTCAGCGGCAGCGCCAGCGTGCGGGTGGTCAGGACCGGCACGGCCACCGCCATCGGCGACATCGCCGACAGCGTGAGCCGGCCTGCGACGCCCACCGCGTTCGAGATCGGCACGCGCCGCTTCGGCATGCTGATCATGCGGCTGACGGTGCTGATGGTGCTGTTCGTGCTGCTGGTCAACGTCTTCACGCACAAGCCCTGGCTGGAATCCTTCCTGTTCGCGATCGCGCTCGCGGTCGGCCTGACGCCCGAGCTGCTGCCCATGATCGTGTCGGTGACGCTGGCGCGCGGCGCGCTGCGCATGGCGCGCCGCCAGATGATCGTCAAGCGCCAGAGCGCGATCCAGGACCTGGGCTCGATGGACGTCCTCTGTACCGACAAGACCGGCACCCTGACCGAGGCCAGGATCCGCATGGAACGCCATGTCGATCCGCAAGGCGGCGACAGCGAGCGGGTGCTGCTGCTGGCCTACCTCAACAGCTATTTCGAGAGCGGCCTGCGCAGCCCGCTGGACGACGCCATCCTCGAGCACCGCCAGATCGACGTCGGCGGCTGGAGCAAGATCGACGAGGTGCCGTTCGACTTCGAGCGTCGCCGCGTCTCGGTACTGCTCGAGCGCGGCGGCGAGCGCTGGCTGGTGGTCAAGGGCGCGCCCGACGACGTGCTCGGCCTGTGCACCCGCGTCGACGGCCAGGACGAAGGCGGAACCAGCCCGCTGGACCAGGACGCGCTGGCGCGCGCGCGCTCCACCTGCCAGGCGCTGGAGGACGAGGGTTTTCGCGTGCTGGGCATCGCCTGGCGCCGCGTCGCGCCCGACCATCCGCATGCGGTCGTCGACGACGAATCCGAGCTGGTGCTGGCCGGCTTCGCCGCCTTCCTCGACCCGCCCAAGGACAGCGCGGCGCCGGCGCTCAGGGCCTTGCAGCACGCCGGCGTCAGCGTCAAGGTGGTCACCGGCGACAGCGACCGCGTCACGCGCCATGTCTGCGGCCGGCTCGGACTGCCGGTGCTGGGCGTGCTGACGGGGCGCGAGATCGAGGCGCTCGACGACCACGCGCTGCAGGCCCGGGTCGAGGCGGTCAACCTGTTCTGCCGCGTCAACCCGACGCAGAAGAAACGCGTGCTGCAGGCCATCCGCGCGCGCGGCCATGTCGTCGGCTACCTGGGCGATGGCGTCAACGACGCGCCCTCGCTGCATGCGGCCGACGTCGGCATCTCGGTCGACTCGGCGGTCGACGTCGCCAAGGCGGCCGCCGACATGATCCTGCTGCGCCCCGACCTCGGCGTGCTGCACGACGCGGTGATCGAGGGCCGGCGCACCTTCGGCAACATCATGAAGTACATCATGATGGGCACCAGCTCGAACTTCGGCAACATGTTCAGCATGGCGGGCGCGGCGCTGTTCCTGCCCTTCCTGCCGATGCTGCCGGTGCAGATCCTGCTCAACAACGTGCTCTACGACCTGTCCGAGCTCGCCATTCCCTTCGACGCGGTCGACGCGGCCGAGACGCGTAGGCCCCATGTGCTGGACATGCGCCAGATTCGCAATTTCATGTGGACGCTGGGTCCGGTCAGCTCGCTGTTCGACTTCATCACCTTCTACCTGCTGCTGGTGGTGTTCCAGGCCGACGCGCGCCTGTTCCAGACCGGCTGGTTCGTCGAGTCGCTCTGCACCCAGGTGCTGGTGATCTTCGTGATCCGCACCCGCGGCAATCCGCTGCGCAGCCGGCCCCACCCGCTGCTGGCGGCGACCTCGCTGCTGGTGGTGGCCCTCGCGGCCGCCCTGCCCTGGACGCCGCTGGGCGGCTACTTCGGCTTCACGCCGCCGCCGCCGGCCTTCTACGGCCTGCTGGCGCTGATGGTGCTGGCCTACCTCGGTCTGGTCGAGTTGATCAAGCGCAGCTTTTTCGCGTCGAAACGCAATAAACACCGGCGGCTCCGGGCTTGAGCCCGCCGTTTGTGAGCAGAATCAGGTGCTGTGCGCTGCCGTCGTAGCGGCGCAGCGGATCCCGACCGGATCCGCCCGCATTGCCAGCCTGTGAACGAAAACCAAATAACCATGATTCTGAGGGGGGCCTCGCGCCCGGATCTCCTGCGCCAGGAGGTACTCGCCGACCTGTTCGAAGCCAGCGCCGCCAGGGCGCCCGAGCGGACCGCACTGGTCTACGGACCGCTGGAACTCAGCTACCGCGAGCTCGACGAGCTCGCCAGCCTGATGGCCCACCACCTGATCGGGCGCGGCGCCGGGCCCGGGCGCATCGTGGGCCTGTGGCTGCCGCGCGGCATCGACCTGCTGGTGTGCCAGCTCGCGATCGCCAAGAGCGGCGCGGCCTGGCTGCCCTTCGACGCCGACACCCCGGCCGGGCGCGTGACGACCTGCCTGGAGGACGCGGGCGCGATCGGCATCGTCACCGGCCACGGCCTGCACACCCAGCTGGCAGGCTGTCCCTGTCCGGTCTGGGACCGCAGCGAGCTGCTGCACAAGACGCACGAGCCGCTGGCGCGGCGCAGCGGCAGCAGCGCGCAGGACCCCGCCTACGTGATCTACACCTCGGGCTCGACCGGCAAGCCCAAGGGCGTGCCGGTCAGCCAGGGCGCGATCTGCCACTTCCTGCGCAGCGAGAACGAGGTGCTCGGCGTGCGCGCCGACGACCGGGTCTACCAGGGCTTCTCGGTCGCCTTCGACATGTCCTTCGAGGAGATCTGGATCAGCTATCTGGTCGGCGCGACGCTGTGGATCGCCCCGCGCGAGATTGTCGCCGACCCGGACGCACTGCCGCTCGCGCTCCAGGAGCACGGCATCACGGTGCTGCACGCGGTGCCGACGCTGCTGGCGCTGTTCGGCGCCGACGTGCCGGGCCTGCGCCTGATCAACCTCGGCGGCGAGATCTGCCCGCAGGCGGTGGTCGAGCGCTGGGCCACGCCGGCACGGCGCCTGTTCAACACCTACGGCCCGACCGAGGCCACGGTCTCGGCCAGCCTGGCCGAGCTGCACCCCGGGGAAGTGGTCACAATCGGCCGGCCGCTGCCCAACTACGGCCTGCTGGTGGTCGACGCCGAATTCAGGCTGCTGCCCGCGGGCGAAACCGGCGAGCTCTGCATCACCGGCCCGGGCGTGGCGCAGGGCTACCTCGGGCGCCCCGAGCTGACGGCCGAGAAGTTCCTGCCCAATCCCTGGTCCGGGCAGCCGCACGAGGCCAGGCTCTACCGCACCGGCGACCTCGCGCGCATCGACGCGGATGGCCAGGTCCACTGCCTCGGGCGCGCCGACGACCAGGTCAAGGTGCGGGGCTTCCGGGTCGAGCTCGGCGAGATCGAGGCCGAGATCAGCCGCGAGCTCGCCAACGGCACCGCGGCCGTGGTGCTCAAGCCGGTCAGCGGCATCGAGCAGCTGGTGGCCTACCTGATGCCCGCCGCCGGCGCGGGCGTGGAGCTGCCGCGACTGCGTGCCCGGCTGCGCGAGCGGCTGCCCGCCTACATGGTGCCCAGCCACTTCGAGCGGGTCGCGGCGATCCCGCGCCTGACCTCGGGCAAGATCGATCGCAAGTCCCTGCGCGCCCTGCCGATGGGCGAAGCGCCCGAACCGGCCGACTCGGACCTGCCAGAGAACGAGACCGAGGCCGCGCTGTTCGCGGCGCTCGCGCGCTTCTTCCCCGGCCTGCCGCTGCGCCGCAACAGCGACTTCTTCGACGACCTTGGCGGCCATTCGCTGCTCGCGACGCGCCTGGTCTCGGCGCTGCGCGAGGACGCGCGCTTCGCGCACATGACGGTCAGCGACGTCTACCGCCAGCGCCGCGTCGCGGCGATCTGCGCCGCCATGCAGGCCGGCAGCGCGCTGGCGGCGGGCGCCGCTCCGGCCGCCAGCGCGGTTCGCGCGCCGGACTGGCGCCGCCGGCTCTGCGGGGCGGCGCAGACGCTGGTCTTGCCGCTGCTGCTGTCGCTGCAGATCCTCAACTGGCTGGCGCCCTTCTTCGCCTACCACTACCACACCGGCGAACCGGGCGACAGCGTGCCCTACGCTATTCTGGTCTCGGTGCTCGTCTTCCTGGGCAGCCACCTGTTCAGCCTGGGGCTGGCGGTGCTGGGCAGCCGGCTGCTGCAGCACGGCCTGCGGCCGGGGCGCTATCCGCTCTGGGGCGTGACCTATTTCCGCTGGTGGCTGGGCGACCGGCTGCAGCAGATCGCCCCGGCCTACCTGCTGTCGGGCTCCTCGCTCTACAACGGCTACCTGCGCGCCTTGGGCGCGCGCGTGGGCGCCGACGTCGTGATCGGCTCGGTCACGATACGCCAGCCACACCTGCTGCGCCTCGGTGACGGCGCCAGCCTGGGCAACAACGTCAACCTGGAGAACGTGCGCGTCGAGGGCGGCGAGCTGGTGGTCGGTGCCATCGACATCGGCGCCGAGGCCTACGTCGGCTCCTACGCGGTGCTCGAAGGCGACACCGCAGTGGCCGACCACGGCCGGCTCGAAGGGCTGGCGGCGCTGGAGCGCGGCGGCCGCATCGGCGCGAGCGAGGTCTGGGACGGATCCCCGGCCCGGCTGGTGCGCCGCCAGCTGGCCGGCGAGCGCCCCGCGCGTCCGCCGCTGACCCGCCTGCGCCGCCTGGGCGAGGCGGTCTTCTTCTCGGCCGGCGCGGCACTGACCTCGGTGCTGTTCTTCCTGCCCATCTTCCCGGCCTTCACGCTGATCGACCTGCTGGAGGAGCGCGGCCTGGCGCCCGATCTCGAGCTGCACGGCTATCTGCTCTCGGTGCTGCGCTACGCCCTGCTGTCCGTGCCCGCCAGCACCGCGCTGATCGTCGGCACCGCGCTGGTCGCGGCGGCAATACGCTGGGCCGTGCTGCCCCGGCTGCGGCCCGGCACCTGGCCGGTGCACGGCAACCTCTACCTGCGCAAGTGGCTGGCCAACCAGATCCAGGTCGCCAGCCTGCATGTCCTGCACGGCGTCTATGCCACCGTCTACGCGCCGTTCTGGTACCGGCTGCTGGGCGCCAGGATCGGCCGCAACGCCGAGATCTCGACCGCCATGGGCCTGGTGCCCGACATGCTGACGCTGGGCGACGAGGCCTTCATCGCCGACGCGGTGATGCTGGGCGACGAGGAGGTCGACGGCGGCTGGATGTCGGTCGACTACACCGTGGTCGGACAACGCAGCTTCGTCGGCAACGGCGCCTACGTGCCGGACGGCACCACGCTGCCGCCCAATGTGCTCATAGGCGTGCAGTCCAAGGCGCCCGCCACCGAGGTGATGCAGCCGGGCCAGACCTGGCTGGGCTCGCCGGCCGTGCACCTGCCGGCACGCGAGACGCTGACCGGCTTTCCCGACGAAGTGACCTTCCGGCCCTCGAACTGGCGCCGCCTCGGCCGCGCGCTGGTCGAGGCCGCGCGCATCGTGCTGCCGCTGGCGCTGGTCATAGGCTCGGGCTACGTGATCGTGCAGGCCGTGATGCCGGCCGCCGCCGAGGACCACTGGACGCTCGTCGCGCTCCAGCTCGCGTTCGCGGGCGTCTGCTACGGCCTCGGCTGCTTCCTCTTCGTCGTCGCGCTCAAGTGGCTCGCGATCGGCCGCTACAAGCCGCGCGCCGCGCCGATGTGGACGCCCTTCGTCTGGATCAGCGAGGCGGTCACCAGCGTCTACGAGTCGATCGCCGTCAGCAACTTCCTGGAGTACCTGCGCGGCACCCCGATGCTGCCGGTACTGCTGCGCCTGCTGGGTGTCAAGGTCGGCCGCGGCGTCTTCCTCGACACCACGGACGTGACCGAGTTCGACTGCGTCGAGATCGGCGATCACAGCGTGTTCAACGCCTGGTCCGGCCCGCAGACCCACCTGTTCGAGGACCGGGTCATGAAGATCGGCCGCATCCGCGTCGGCGCCGACGTCACGGTCGGCGCGCGCACCACCATCCTCTACGACAGCGTGCTTGGCGACCGCACCCGGCTCGGGCCGCTGACGCTGGTGATGAAGGGCGAATCGCTGCCGGCCGGGACCGCCTGGTCGGGCTCGCCGGCCGAGGCCTGGCGGACCTGAGCAGCACGCAGGAATCGAAAAAAAGCCCCCGGCACCTCGCGGCGCCGGGGGCTTCGTGCTTTTCAGCTCAGGACCGCAACGATCAGACGTTCACGGCCTTGGCGGTTTCCGCGTATTCCTCGATCTGGTCGAAGTTCATGTAGCGGTAGACGCTGGCGGCATCCTTGTTGATGATGCCCATGGCGTCCTGGTACTCGGCCAGGGTCGGGATGCGGCCCAGCTTGGAGCAGATCGCGGCCAGTTCGGCCGAGCCCAGGAACACGTTGGTGTTCTTGCCCAGGCGGTTCGGGAAGTTGCGGGTCGAGGTCGACATCACGGTCGCGCCCTCGTGCACCTGGGCCTGGTTGCCCATGCACAGCGAGCAGCCCGGCATTTCGGTGCGGGCACCGGCGGCGCCGAAGTTGGCGTAGTGGCCTTCCTTCATCAGCTCGCTGGCGTCCATCTTGGTCGGCGGAGCCACCCACAGCTTGACCGGGATGTCGCGCGCGCCGCCCAGCAGCTTGGCTGCGGCACGGAAGTGACCGATGTTGGTCATGCACGAGCCGATGAAGGCTTCGTCGATCTTGGTACCGGCGACTTCGGACATGAACTTGGCGTCGTCCGGGTCGTTCGGGCAGCAGACGATCGGCTCCTTGATGTCGGCCAGGTCGATCTCGATCACGGCGGCGTATTCGGCGTCCTGGTCGGCTTCCAGCAGGTTCGGGTTCGCCAGCCAGGCCTCGACGGCCTTGATGCGGCGCTCCAGCGTGCGCTTGTCCTGGTAGCCGTCGGCGATCATGTTCTTCATCAGAACGATGTTCGACTTCAGGTACTCCTGCACCGGCTCCTTGTTGAGCTTGATGGTGCAGCCGGCGGCCGAGCGCTCGGCGGAGGCGTCGGACAGCTCGAACGCCTGTTCCACCTTCAGGTCGGGCAGACCTTCGATTTCCAGAATGCGGCCCGAGAAGATGTTCTTCTTGCCCGCCTTGGCCACCGTCAGCAGACCCGCCTTGATCGCGTACAGCGGAATCGCATGCACGAGGTCACGCAGCGTGACGCCCGGCTGCAGCGAGCCCTTGAAGCGCACCAGCACCGACTCGGGCATGTCCAGCGGCATCACGCCGGTGGCGGCACCGAAGGCCACGAGGCCGGAGCCTGCGGGGAAGGAGATGCCGATCGGGAAGCGGGTGTGGCTGTCGCCGCCGGTG
>JBEEPT010000213.1:0-3388 GCA_041190985.1 Pseudomonadota bacterium | reverse complement strand
AACTGGAGGGCATGATCCAGGCGGAACTGAAGGGTGAGCGTCGGCCCACCCTTCTGATCCGTATGCACCAGCGGTTCACCGTCCTGCGGAACCTCCGCGAACGGCGCGAGATCTTGAACGCCGCTACGTCAGAAGCCCGAGCGCAGTAGCGTAGCGCGACCGCACGTCGTCAATGCCGATGAGGCCGCCGTTGATCCGCTGGCGGCAGCGGTCCACGGCGCCAGCGTCAGCCAGGTCGTTGCAGTTCTTGGCGTGCCAGAAGATCGCGGCGCTCTCGGCCGCGCCTACGGTCGTCTCGATCCACTCCGGCAGGTCGTCCACCGGCATGTCCATGATCTCGGCCAAGCTCTCGTAGTTGTACCGGCCCGTGGTCTGCATCAGACCACGGCCGATGAAGCGCCAGCCGTCGCCGGGGTTCTTGTTCCCCATGCGCCCGCCGTAGGCCGCCTCGGCAATCGCCTTCTCGTCGGCGGGGCGCGACACGGTACGGCCCACCTCGGCGGCGTACTCCGGCGTGAAGTACTTCGGCCATTGCTTCACCAGGGCCTCGGGGCGGTAGTTGAGGCTCTCGCGCAGGCGTCGCCCGCCCGCCGTCTCATGGCCGGTGTTGGCCAGGAACATGGCGAGGCGCTTCGACGTGTTGATCTCAAAGCGGCGGCATGGGCCTTCCAGCACCAGCGCCCACTCAGCAGGAGCCGTCCAGTTCAGCCCCTGCAACAGCTTCGCAGAGATCATCGCATCTTCTTGTCGGCTACCGACCAGGCCACGCCGCCCAGCGTGATGGCGGCGCCCACCACGGCGTCAGCCGAGCTGGCGTCGATGTAGCCGCGGGCGACGAAGATGCCGCCCAGCGCGGTCAGGATGTGCCGGGCGAGGCCCAGCCAGATGTCCTTGCTCATATCTTCCTCCTACTTGTCTGCTTTGCGGTCCAGGCGTTCGAAGATGGCCTTCACCATCTCTTTGATCTCCTGGATGTCAGTCCGGTAGTCGTCCTTAGAAACGTACTTCGTGTGCAACGCCCGCTCCAGCACCTTCATGTCATTTTGGAGCAGGCGGATCGAGTCCCACACCACCTTCAGCATCCAGCCCATCGCCGTCCCGGCCACGCCGATGACGATGTTTACGAGATCCTGCGACATAGGCGGCAACCCTATTCGGACTGGAGGAGCATTTGCTGAACCGTCGGGGACAGCAGGTTGCGGGCGCGCACCTCAAAGGGCGCGGTTACGTCGCCGCGGCGCATCCCGGCGCCGAGCCGCGCTGCTTCAATTTCAGCCAGAGTGTTGCGGCCAGCCCGAGCGCCTAAGCCAAGCCCCATAGTCGGGATGGCGTAGGCCGCTGCGTAGGGGTTGCCGGAGGCGGCGGCCATGCCGCCGATCTGCGCGGCGGTGGACGCCATGCCGCGAGCAGTCATGCCTGGAGCCAGTTGGCTCAAAAACCGCATCCCCATCCGGCCGCCCTCACCGCGCGCGATGCGTTCGATGTTGGCCACCTCGGCCGGCGTGAAACCGGGGTTGCTGCCGCGCTGGATAGACCTAGCCAGATTGGCGAACTCGCTCCGCAGCGCCTCGTCCATCCGACCACCGCTACCCGTAGCCGAAAGGCGGGCGCGCTCGACCAATTCCTCGATCTCGTCGCTCTTACGCATCCGCGACCACGCCGACCGAGCCTCGCGAATGGCGGCCGAAGCGGCGGCGCTGTCACCGCCCGCCACGGCGTTGGCCGGCGGGCGAAGGGTGAAGTTGTCGATCTCGCGTGCGATGATGCCGCCGATGCGGCGCTCATCCGGGTCAAGACTGAGCCGCGCGTTGCGCGAGATCCGGCGAAGGGTTTCCAGATCCTCAAACCGCACGGGCGCCGCCGTTGACGCGCCAGGTGCGATAGCGCCTGTCTCTTGGATGCGGCGTAGCGCGACCGCCGCTTTGGGGTGTAAAGTTTCGTCGAACCCCACGTTGCGGAGCGTCTGGGTTAGGTTCAACCCAAAGGTCTGCACGGCCGACGGGTCGTAGGTGACGCCAGCGTTCTCGGCGCGGGCGTAGGCCCCGCGAGCTTGCGAGCGCAGCTCATCTGGGGTCGGCGTCACAGCCATGCGAGCGGTACTGGCCGCGCCGCGCGCGACGTTACCTGCGCCAGCCATGGCCCGGCCGCCCACTACGGCGCCGAGCAGGCTGGAGGTCATTGCGGCGTAGGGATCTTCAACGTCGCCGTACTCACGCAGGGCGGTTGGCGCCGCAGCAGCGCCCGCGCCCGCGCCGGCCTGCACGGCCGGCTGGCGGCCGAGTTCGGTCATCACGTTCCGCGTGACCGACGGCGAAAGCTGCCGGGCCAGAAGGTTGAACCCCCGCGCCTGCGCGCCTGCGCCCGTAGCGCCCCCTACTCCCGCCGACAGCAACTCCTGTTCCGGCGTCTCAGGGCGCCGGCCAAAGCCCAGTCGCTCGTACAGCGCCTGGATGTTCTCGGACGGCAGCGGGACGCGCGTGCCGCCAAACAACGGCGTGGCGACGTTGTAGCCGGTCGTGGCGATGTCACCGAGAGCGAGGCCAAGCGGGGCAAGACTGGCACCGGCAATTGCACCTGGCAGGCCACCAAACGGCGCGCCCGCCGCCGCACCAAGACCGGCGGCGGTTGCGTAGGGATAGGCGGCGCGAGCCGCCACACCGACGTTTTGCGCAACCGACGTGTCGGGCTGACGGCGGGGGCCGGCGAAGGGATCGGTGATCGCCCCGCCCGCCGCGAACGGATCAACGACCGTCGGTGCGGCGGTGCGGAACGGATCAACGATCTCAGCCATCACCGGCCTCCGTAGGTCCGATTATAGTACGCCGTCAGCGCGTCGTCGGAAACATTCGGGTTAGCCCGGCGCGCCGCCGCCAAGAACTGCTCCAGCGTCGGTGCAGCGCCAGCGGCGGGTGCGGCTGGCGTCGCCGCTCCGCGACGCGGACCCGGCGTCGGCTCACGGGGCGCGGCGGGAGCCGCCGCAGCCGGTTCGGGAAAGTCTAGCTGTCCAAGGCCGTACTGCCGGCTGATGCTGGTCAGAATACCGCGCACGGACTCGATGCTCTGCCTCGGGTTCGACACAGCGGCCAGCAACTGCTGGAGTTCGACGTTGGAGTTCATCTCCTGCGCCGACATACCCGTGGCGTTTTTGATCGCCGTCAGAAGCTGGCGAACCGATGCCTGGATCTGGTTCCGCTGCGTTTGCGACTGAGTAGCCATCGCCATGCCGACTTCCTGCCCCGGCGCGGTGCCGGCCAGATAGGCAGGCACGTTCGCCAGCCCAGACCGGCGTTCGCTGGGAATGCCACTCAGTTCGTCCAGACGGCGGTAAGACGCCACCATGTCGTTCAGAACAGACTCGATGCTTTCCCGCCCGCGCTGACGGTTTTGC
>JBEEPT010000212.1:0-3933 GCA_041190985.1 Pseudomonadota bacterium | reverse complement strand
TCGGTGGCTCCACCGGCCTCGGTCATCGACTTTTCCATATTTCCCACCCAATCGCCGCCAGCAGAATCAGTAGCTCTACGAGGCAAATGACATAAAAGCAGAGCAACCAATACGGCGGCGCGGCAGGCAGCTTCAACAGAAACGGCAGGAAAATCGCTGGAGGCGGTGGCGGGATCATCGCCGCAGGGACCTGAGCGTCTCCAGCTCGCGCAAATGCCGCTCGCTTGCCTGGCGCGACTCATTCCACCCCATCACGGCCATCACCATGAGAGCCTTGCGCGATAGCTCAGCCAGCGGGATACCGAAGAAGAACGCGCCCTCGATGTCCTTCGCATATTGCTGGTGCAGGTGGTCGGGTAGCTTGTTGCTCATCGCGGTGGCTCCACCGGCCGTGGCCGGCGCTTGTAGCTTCGTCGGGTGGTTCCGATGTTCCGGTGCCCCAGCACCAGCTGGGCGTGTTCATCGGTGAGGTCTGCGACCGCCGAGGCGCGGAGGTCATGCTCACGGAACGGATCGCCGCCGGCCGCGCGGTAGCGCTTCATGGCGCGCTTCCACTCGTTGGCGAATCCGTCCTGGGTGAGCTTGCCGCCGCGCGCCGCCGGCCAGGTGTAGGTGCGGTCGCGCGGCTCGAGCGCGAGGATGGCGTCGGCGGCCTTCTGCAGTCCCGGCGACCACTTGTAGGGGCGCTTCAGCCCGTTCTTCGACGGCTTGTCAAACGGCAGGCCCACGCCCGGGTCGTCATCGTTCAGCGGCGCGCGCACGGCGCGCAGCGCGGCGATGGGGACGCCCAGCAACACCTCGCCCTGGCGCAGGCCCGTGGCCATGCGGAGGTCCAGGTACGCGTTCAGGCGCGGGCCGCAGTGCACGCGGAAGGCGGCGAGCTCGGCCTCGGTCACGTCGCGGTCGCGCGGCTGCTCGCTGAACCGCCGCACGTCCTTGGTCGGCCGGCCGGCGCAGCGCCCGCGCTCGCGGCCCCACCGAAACACCGAACCCAGCATGGCGAACTCGCGGTTGGCCAGCGTCTCCGACTTGGCCGCGGCGCGCGCGTCCAGCCACTCCCGAATGTCGACCGGCTCGATGTCGTTCGTCGGCATCTCCCCGAACACCGCGCGCAGCTGCTCGGCGTACCGGCCGTAGGCGCGTTGGGTTTCCTCGGCGAGCTTCTCGAACTCCCGGCTGGCCAGGTAATCGTTCAGCAGGCTGGCGAACAGGCCGGGGTCGGGCTCGGCCGCCAGCCTGGCCATCTCCTCCTGGTACCGGCGCCACACCGTCGCGCGGTCGGACGAGATGGCGCACAGCTTGATGGTGGACATGTCCCGCGGGCGCAGCTCGAACTGCGAGCGACCCGGGTACACCCTGGGCGGCAGCCAGTCGAATCCGGGCTTGCGTTTCCTACCCACGGGCGGCCTCGAGGTTGGGGCGGGCGCGCGCGGGCGCGGCGCTCGCCGGGGCGGCGTTGATCTGCTCCCACGTTACCGCGACCGTCCCGTCCCGTCGACGCCTAGCCGGTATGCCGTGGCGCACCAGCCAGTCGTGCTGGAGCTTCGGCAGCTTGTAGCCGGTCCAGGCGTGGATCTCGTCGGGGGTGAGGGGGCCGCTCGCCATCACATCACCTCTCGTGCCACGCCTTCGAGCGCTCGGCCTTGAACGGATGCTCAGGCAGGTCGAGATAGAACTCGATGCGGCCCATGTCGTCGCCGGCATGCTGGTCGTCGCCTTGCCACTTCCCGCCGACGAAGTACCCGAGCCAGCACCCGCCGTTTTCGTAGGCGCACCAGTACACGCCGACAGCCGCGGGCGGGTCGAGGTAGGCGTTCCGCCACGCCGCGCCCAATGCGGTCCCACGCGGCCGCGGTGGTGGCGGCGGTGCCGCCGGCCGCTTGCCGCTCGGCGGCGGCGGGCTGGTGCCGTACTTCTGGGCCATCACGGCTCGTCCTTCAGGTGCTTCGCCACCCAGGCCCGCATGCGCACCCAGCGCTGCGCCGGCGTCTCCGTGTGGTGATGCGGCAGCCAGGGATCGCCGTCGTCATTCTCGTACTCAATTTCGGCGGCCAGTGCGCGCGGGATGCCGAAGGCCTCGGCCACGCTATCTGGGTCCTCCGCGTCGATGCTCGCCAGGTCCATGCCGCGCGCCGCGCCGAGCGCGCCCAGCGTGCAGTAGCAGCCGTCGGCGTCGACAAGGTCATCGGTGATCAGCTCTTTCTTCGGCATGGCGTCCATCGCGGCGAGCAGCTCGCGGAGCATGGCCTGGCCGCGCTTCCCGCGGATGGCCGACATCACGGCGCCGCGCCACCGGCCGAAGTTGCCGACGCCGAGTTCGTCGCTATAGCCGGAGCGGCTCATGGCGCGATCCTTACGATAGCGCCTGGATGAGCGGCTGTAGAACACCCATCCGCTTTTGGGCCTATGTTCTCGAATGCGAGAGTGGGCTCTTGCATAGTTTTGTACCTCTGATGATGGACGTTAAGGATCGCAGGCAAGCTCATCCGCCATGCACGCCGAGCAGGTGCACACCGCCAGGCTCTTGCCGGAGACGCACTCACGGCCGAACGGCCGGTAGGGGAACGGTTTCAGGTCACCCGGCAGGTACAGCGGGTGCTGGGGCTGGTTGGCCTTCGTGACGCGCAGCGCGTGCATCTCGACGCGGGCGTTCTGCTCGAGCAGCCGGCAGACGTCGCGCGCGCGGTTCAGGTGGGTGCCGCCGTTGCCCCAGGCGCACAGGATCATGCCGGCGCGCAGGTGGAAGGCCTCGGCGCACTCGGTGAGCAGCACCTCCCCGTTCCGCGGCCCGATGGGATCTTCGGCGGCGCGCATCACGTTCGGATCTGTCGCGCGGTAGGCGAACAGGTTCAGCATCCACAGCGCGCCGTAGCCCCAGGCCCGGGCGTAGTTGATGCACCTGGTCACCGTCGGGTCGCGCACGCACTCGTCGGCAGTGCTGGGGTTCAGGCCGATCACCACCAGCGGCGCGGCGCCGAACGCGTCGCTGAAGTCGTAGCGCCACACGTAGCGGTAGCGCCGGCAGGGGCTGAAGTCGGTGGTGTAGGGGGTCACCGTCGCCGCTCCAGAACGTCCCGTAGACCGGTCAAGCACTTTTGACAGGGCGCCCCATGGTGCTCTCCACACGACAGCACCGTATGCGCCATCAGCCGCAATGCGGACAATTCGGTTTGCATCGCGCCGATGTCTGTAGCCGGCTCGCGCGCGCCGCGCAGGAACTCCGGTATCTGCGGCGCCGGGTCACCGCAGTGCAGGCATCGATCGTCGGCGCCGAACAGGTGGCCGCTGGGCTCACAAGCCGCCATCACGCCACCTCCGCCGCTTCCTGGCTCACCCGCCAGTCCCGCTCCATGTGATGCCGCCAGATGTGCCCGTAGCGCGTGTCGCCGAGGTCATAGGCCCGGTACACCGCCACCATCGAGCCGGACGTGTTCCCGGCGCGCGGCTTGCCGGACGAGTCCAGGAACGCCAGGCGGCCGGAGATGAACCAGACCTCGCTGGCGATGCCGAACACCTGGCGCCCGTAGAACAGCTGGCCGTTCGCGACGGGCAGCAGCGCCACCGTGGTGAAGCCGCGCGCGGCCTCGGTGCGGGCTTTCCACAGCCAGGGCTCGAGGTTGGAGTAGGGCGGATTCAGCCACCCCACGTTCTGGCCGATGCCGGCCCAGTCGGCGTCGAGGCTGTTGGTCTCGCGGTCGATCCAGTCCTGGCACAGGGTGTTGTGCGCCGTGGCCGCCAGGTCGACGTCGAAGGCGAAGCGCCGGGCCCAGAACTCGAACACGAAGCGCGGGGTGCGCCACTCGTCGCGCGCGTCGGCGGGCGTGGTGCTGACTTGCTGCTGGGAGGGCATCAGCGGCACTCCGAGTTCGGATTGAGCGGCATCACAATGCCCCGTCCGTCACCGGCGAACCGGAACAGCAATCGACGGTGTTC
>JBEEPT010000211.1:0-6748 GCA_041190985.1 Pseudomonadota bacterium | reverse complement strand
CGCAGCGGTTGATCTCCTGGACGCTGGCTTTGAGGCCGGCGGCGGCTATGCCGAGCTTCTGAGCCAGCTCGTCCAGCGTCGCGCCCTGCGTGAGGTAGCCGTCGGCCAGGAACGGGGCCATGTCCTTGGCCGATGCCCCGGGCCGCACCATGCCGATGCCGTACCGGCGCAGCGCGGTGGCGTCGCACACCAGGTACGCCGGCACGCTGCCGGTGGCCTGCATGGCGATGCCGAACAGGTGGTAGGAAGTGCTTTCGTTGACGAAGCGTTCGCCCTTCGCGTTGACCGTCAGCATGCCCGGTTTGGCGCGGTCCATCACGAAGTGCGGGAACACCGCGGTGCTGCCATCGGCGCGCTTGCGCATCGAGACTGGCGCCCAGAAGGCGTTCGACAGGCCGCCCTGGCCATAATGCGCGCCCAGCGCCTGCGCCAGTTCGTGCGCCGTGCCGGTATGCCCGGGGGCAGCCGGACACCAGTCGACCGGAATGCCGGGCAGCATCCTGGCGCGCAGTTCAGGGTTGCGGTTGAAGCCGCCGCTGGCCAGCACCACGCCGCCCCTGACCCGCACCGTGCGGCGCACGCCGTTCTGCAGCAGGGTCACGCTGTCGACGGCATGGCCGGACGGGCCGATGCGCTCGACCGCGGTGTTGAGCGCCAGCGTGACCCTGTCGTGCTTCGAGAGCGAATACAGCAGCCGGCCGACCAGGGCGTTGCCCATCACCAGCCGGGTGCCGCGCGGGTGGCTCAGGCGGTCCTTGACGTGACGCAGGATGATCCTGGCCGAGTGCTTGAGCGACGTCATGGACTGCGTCATGCCCAGCAGGTGGTTGATGTCGGTGCGGTCGACCATCATGCCGCCGAGCACGGTGAACTCGGGGATGGGCGGGCGGATCAGCTTGAACAGCTCGCCGAGCCGGCGGCCGTCGAAGGGCAACGGCTCGAGCGCGCGGCCGCTCAGGGTCGAGCCGCCGAGGTCGGAGATGTAGTCCGGGTGCTTGGGACAGGGGCGGTACCTGACTTCGGACTGGGCCTCGACCTTCTGCACCGCGGCCCTGCCGTGGTCGAGGAAGGACTGGCGCACGGCGGCCGGGGTGCGCTCGCCCACCGCGTTGTCGAGATAGCGCCGGGCCTCGGCCAGACTGTCCTGCGGGTTGACCTGGGCCGCGTGGTGCGACCCCGGCACCCAGGTGGTGCCGGCCGACCAGGCGGTGGTGCCGCCGACGTATTCGGTGCGCTCGACCAGCAGCACCCTGGCGCCGTCGATGGCGGCGAACAGCGCGGCCGACATGCCGGCGCCGCCGGCACCGACCACGACCAGGTCGAATTCATCCTGGTCCTGGACGCCTTGCAGGTTCTGGCTGATCAGTTTCATTTACTTGCCCAGCAGAAAGGCCACCATCAGGTCGCGCACCTTGGCGAACATGTCGGCGCCGGTCGTGGTGTTGCAGCCGATCGCGCGCGCGGCGGCGATCATCGGCGGCACCGCCGGCGCGGTGATCACGCAGCCGACGAACATGTCGGGCGTGAAGCGGGTCGAGTCGATCGGGTGCGGGTCGCCCTCCTTCATGCCGACCGGGGTGGCGTTGAGGGCGATGTCGTAGCCGCTCGGGTCGGGGCTGCCCGCCACCACCTTGCCCAGGCCCAGGCTGGCGAGCCGCTGCACCAGGCTGTCGCGGCGACTCAGGTCGGGGTCATGGATCGCGAGCTCGCTGACGCCGGCGGTCACGAGCGAATAGGCGATCGCCGAGCCGGCGCCACCGGCGCCGACCAGCAGCGCGCGCTTGCCCTCGAGCACGCAGCCCTTCTCGCGCATGGCTTCGACATAGCCCATGCCGTCGAACATGTCGCCGTGCCAGCTGCCGTCGGCGTTGCGGCGGATGGTGTTGACACCGCCCAGGAAGGCCGCACGCTCGGAACTGGTGTCGCACAGCGCCTGGTAGGCGAACTTGTGCGGCACGGTCACGATGATGCCGTCGACGTTCCTGGCCAGCGAGATGCCGGCATGCCAGCCCGCCAGGTCGGCCGGCGCCACATGGGCCGGGATGCAGATGGCGTTGTGGCCGGCATCGTTGAAGGCCTGGGTCACGCCGGCAGGCGATTTCACCTGCGCGATCGGGTCGCCGACGATGAAGTGGACTCGGGTGGCGCCGTTGAGGGTGGCTGTCATGTCTGCTCTGGGTCTGGTTGCGGTGATCGGATGCGGCTGGCTGATACCAGCGTGGCCGCATCTTAGCGAAAACTGGAATTACGTTCAACTATTGAATTTTGTTTATTTTTTGAATACACTGCCAGCCAAGAACGCCGCCGTACGCCCATGACCCCTTCCCCCATCCGCCCAGCCATGACCGCCCCCGCCTGTGGCGTCGCCGCGCGCGGGCCATCCGTTACGCTGCCGGTCTGACAAGAGAAAGGCAAGACCTATGAACGGCGTACTCGAACGGACCCTGGGCATACTGGAGCTGCTGGCGCAGCACGGCGAAGGGCTGGAGCTGGCGGTGATCGCCGACCGGCTCAACATTCCGCGCAGCGCGGTGCATCGGCTGCTGGCCGACCTGGCGCGGCTGGGCTACGTGCGCCAGGCGCGCGGCCACGGCGACTACCTGCTGACGACCAAGCTGGTCGCGATGGGCCTGAGCTACCTGAGCAACAGCGGCATCGTCGACATCGCGCAGCCCCTGCTGAACCGACTGGCCGAGCTCTCGGGCGAACTGGTCCGGCTGTCGGTCATCGACGGCGAGCGCCTGACCTGGGTCGCGCGCGCCCAGGGCGCGCGCCAGGGCCTGCGCTACGACCCGGACATGGGCAGCGACGCCCGGCTGTCCTGCTCCTCATCGGGCTGGGCCTGGCTGTCGACCCTGGACGACGACGCGGCGCTGCAGCTGGTGGCGCGCCAGGGGCTGGGCCAGCCGGCCGAATTCGGCCCCGGCGCCCCCGCCACCCTGCCCGCCGTGCTCGCGGCGATCCAGGCCACGCGCGCGCTCGGCTACGCACTCACGGTCGATACCTACACCCCGGGCCTGAGCGCGATCTCGGCGCCGGTGCGCTTCGCCGGCCAGCCGGCCTTCGGCGTGCTGACCATCGCCGGCCCCACGGTGCGCTTCACGCGCGAGCGCATGCAGGCCCTGGTACCCGAGCTGCTGGCCACGGCCGACCAGCTCGCCGCCGCCAGTGGCGCCTCGCCCTTCTTCCAGCTGACCGCGCAGACCGGTGGCGCCAACCCGGCCACGGGCCGCAAGCCCATCTACGCGGTCTGACCGCTCCGCGCCTCCCACATGACCTCATCCACCTCGACCGCCCCCCAGTCCTGCGACCTGCTCGTGATCGGCTCCGGCGCCGGCGCGCTCTCAACCGCCGTCACCGCCGCGCACCTCGGGCTGCAGGTGATCGTGGTCGAGAAGGAGGCGCAGTTCGGCGGCACCACCGCCTGGTCGGGCGGCTGGATGTGGATACCGCGCAACCCGCTGGCGCAGCAGGCCGGCATAGCCGAGGACATCGAGAAGCCGCTGTCCTACCTGCGCCATGAACTCGGCGAGAAGTTCAGCGAGTCACGCGCGCGCGCCTTCCTCGAGAACGGTCCGCGCATGGTCGAGTTCTTCCGCCACCACACGGCGCTGCAGTTCATCGACGGCAACCTGATCCCAGACTTCCACGGCCACACGCCCGATGCAGCCACCGGGGGACGCTCGGTCTGCGCCGCGCCCTTCGACGGCCGCCGCCTCGGGCCGCGCCTGCACGAGCTCAAGCCTTCGCTGCACGAGACCACGCTCTGGGGCATGGGCATCGCGTCGGGTGCCGAGCTGCGGCATTTCCTCAACGCAAGCTCCAGGCCGGCCTCGTTCTGGTACGTCACCAAGCTGATGCTGCGCCACTTCAAGGACCTGCTGCTACACCGCCGCGGCACGCGGCTGGTCAACGGCAACGCGCTGGCCGGCGCGCTGGCCAGCTCGGCGCTGAATCTGGGCGTCGAGATCCGCACCTCCAGCCCCGCCAGGCAGCTGCTGCAGGAAGACGGCCGCGTCGTCGGCGCGGTGATCGCGACAGACGCGGGCGAAATCGAGATCCGCGCGCGCCGTGGCGTCGTGCTGGCGACCGGCGGTTTTCCGCACGACCTGGCGCGCAAGGCGCAGCTGCTGCCGCACGCCCCGAGCGGACGCGAGCACTGGTCGGCCGGCGCGCGCGGCAACACCGGCGATGGCCTGCGCCTGGGCGAGGCGGCCGGCGGCGTGGTGGCCGGCGACCTGGTGCAGGCCGCCGCGCTGGCCCCGGTGTCGCTGGTGCCGCGCGCCGACGGCAGCTTCGCGCATTTCCCGCACCTGATCGAGCGCGCCAAGCCCGGGCTGATCGCGGTGCGGCGCGACGGCCGGCGCTTCACCAACGAGGCCAATTCCTACCACGACTTCATGCAGGGCCTGCTGGCGGCGACGCCCGCGGGCGAGCAAGCCGAGGCCTGGCTGATGGTGGACCATGCCTTCATCCGCTACTACGGCCTGGGCGCGGCCAAGCCCTTTCCGCTGTCGCTGGGCCGCTGGCTGGCCAACGGCTACCTCAGGCGCGGCCGCACGCTGGCCGAGCTGGCACGGGCCTGCGGCATCGCCGCCGACGCGCTGCAGGCCACGGTCGAACGCTACAACGCCATGGCCCTGCAGGGCAAGGACGAGGACTTCGCCAAGGGCGAGACGCCCTACAACCGGATCCAGGGCGACGCCGCGCGGGCACAGGCCGCCGGCCTGCCCAATCCCTGCATGGGTCCGCTGCAACGCGGCCCCTTCTATGCCGTCAAGGTCGTGATGGGCAGCCTCGGCACCTTCGCCGGCCTCAAGGTCAACGACCAGGCCCAGGTGCTTGACGCCCAGGGCCGACCCATTCCCGGCCTCTACGCCGGCGGCAACGACCTCAGCAGCATGATGGGCGGCCACTATCCCAGCGGCGGCATCACCCTGGGGCCGGCGATGACCTTCGGCTTCATTGCGGCCCACCACGCCGCCGGCCGCGACCCCGCGGCAAGCGCCTGAACCCCGGGCGACGGCCTGCCGGGCCATCGCCTCACCCGAACCACCCCCAACGCAATCCCCCGGAGATCCATCCAGATGTACTACGAACTCGCCACCATGACCCTGCCGTTCGGCACCGCCGGCACGGCCGCCGCCAACGTGCAGGCCTTCTGCGCCGAGCCCCAGGCGCAGGGCGAACTGCTGGGCTGCTGGTTCACCGACATCGGCGTGCTGAACCAGATGATCGTGCTGCGCGGCTTCGCGACGCACGAGGCGCTGCTGGCCGAACGCGAGCGCACCCAGCAAAGCGCCAGCCCCTTCTGCTGCGGCGAGATCTTCCAGAGCCTGGAGCAGCACAGCTACAAGGGCTTCCCCTGGATGAAGCCGGTGCGCCCGAGCGCCGAATCCGGCATCACCGGTCCGGTCTACGAGATCCGCACCTACGGCATCAAGCCGGGCGGCGTGCAACCCACCATCGACCTGTGGGAGCAGTACGTGCCGCCGCGCGAGGCGCTCTCGCCCTGCGTGGTCGCGATGGTCGCGCTCGACGGCCCGCTGCGCTTCACCAACATCTGGTCCTACCCCACGCTGGACGCACGCAGCAAGGCGCGCGCCGACGCGGTGGCCCAGGGCATCTGGCCGCCCAAGGGTGGCCCGGCGCACCTGACCACCAGCATGGTCTCGACCATCGCGCTGCCGACCGCGGTCTCGCCGCTGAAGTGAGGCCGCGATGAGCCGGAGCTACTCGCTGGCCTACCTGACGGCCAACCGCTGCCGCCCGTCGGAGGCAATCCGCGTCGCCGCCCAGACCGGCTACGCCGACGTCGGCCTGCGCCTGTGGCCCAATGCCCCCGGCGCGCCGCAGCAGTTCCTGATCGGGCGGTCCGAGGAGCTGCGCGAGACGCTGGCCGCGCAGCGCGACACCGGCGTCGGCGTGTTCGACCTCGAGATCGTGCGCATCGGCGAGACCTTTGACCCCCACGCCTGGGATGCGCTCTACGACGCGGGCGCGGCGCTGCACGCCAGGGCGATCCTGGTCGCGGGCGACGATACCGACGAGGCGCGCCTGACCGCCAATTACGCCCGCCTGTGCGAGGTCATGCGCCCCTACGGGCTGAGCGCCGACCTCGAGTTCATGCCCTGGACCGCGGTGCCCGACGCGAAGGCGGCGCTGCGCATCGTCGAGAACGCGGGCCGGCCGGCCAACGCCGGCATCCTGATCGACGCGCTGCACTTCGGCCGTTCGCACACGACGCTGGACGACATCCGCGCCATCCCGCGCGAACTGCTGCACTACGCCCAGCTCTGCGACGCCGAGGCCGGCACCCATGTCACGACCGAACAGATGATCCACAGCGCGCGCGGCGAGCGGCTGCTGCCCGGCGAGGGCACGATCGACCTGGCCGGCCTGATGGCCGCGCTGCCGGCCGACCTGCCGGTCAGCGTCGAGGTGGTGAACTTCGGGCGCGAGCAGCACGCCACGCCGGCAGCATGGGCTGCCGCCTGCCTGGCCGCCAGCCGGCGCTACGCAGATCGCTGACGCACTGCCGGGCTGCGCTGCCGACAGGCACCGCAGCCCGCGCGCTCCTGCCCAGCGCCGGTCCGGCTTCTTCGGCGCGCGCGACGGCTGCAGCGACCAGCCCTGGCCGGCCTCACATGCCCGCGTAGTTCGGCCCGCCACCGCCCTCGGGCGTGACCCAGACGATGTTCTGCGTCGGGTCCTTGATGTCGCAGGTCTTGCAGTGCACGCAGTTCTG
>JBEEPT010000210.1:0-38906 GCA_041190985.1 Pseudomonadota bacterium | reverse complement strand
GGGTGCTGGTCAGGCGGTTCTGGGTTTCGTCGGCCTTGCCTTCGTACATCACGTTGTACAGCGCCTCGCCCACGGCAAACAGGCCCACGGCGATCAGCACCACTTCGATGCCGTCCATCAGCTCAGGCACGCCAAAGGTGTAGCGCGCCTGGGCGGTGAGCTGGTCAATGCCGATCAGGCCCAGGGCCAGGCCGACGAACAGCGCCACCATGCCGCGCAGCGTGCTCTTGCCCAGCACCGCGCTCACCGTGGTGAAGGCCAGCACCATGAGCATGAAGTACTCGGGCGGGCCCAGGCGCACGGCGTATTCGGCCACCAGGGGCGCAAAGAACGTGACCAGCACTGTCGCGATGGTGCCCGCCACGAACGAACCAATCGCCGCCGTGGCCAGCGCCGCACCGGCACGGCCGCTCTTGGCCATCTTGTTGCCCTCCATCGCCGTCACCATGGTGGCGGTCTCGCCGGGGGTGTTGAGCAGGATCGAGGTGGTCGAGCCGCCGTACATCGCGCCGTAGTAGATGCCGGCAAAGAAGATCATCGACGAGGTCGGCTCGACCTGGCCGGTGATCGGCAGCAACATCGCGACCGTGACCGCCGGCCCGAGCCCGGGCAGCACGCCGATCGCGGTGCCGAGCGCGCAGCCGACGAAGGCCCACAGCAGGTTGATCGGCGTCGCCGCGGTCGCGAAGCCCGCGAGCAGCTGGCTCCAGATATTCATGTCCATGATTGACTCCTGGTTGGCCGGCTCAGAGCCAGCCGGTGCCGGTCAGGCCGGGCAGGTTGACCGACAGCAGCTGGGTGAACATCCAGAACACCGGCGCGGCGATCGCCACGCCGGTCGCCAGGTCCAGCCCCATGCGCGACCAGGGGGTGCGCAGGCCCTCGGCCTGACGCAGCCCGCGCACGGCGAGCGCGAAGCACAGCGCACAGCTCAGCACGAAGCCGGCATGCTCGATCAGCGCGGCGTTGAGCAGCACGCCGGCAGCGAGCCAGGCGAAGGCGCCCCAGTCGCCGCGCGGCGCGCCGGCGGGCTCCTCCAGGTCGCGAAAGCCACCGCTGAGCGCCTGGCGCAGCAGCAGGACGCCGCACAGCGCCAGCGCCAGCGCGACGGCCCAGGGCAGGAAGGACGGGCCGACGCCGGCATAGCCGGCGGCGTCCGGGATGTCGGCGGCGCCCCAGGCCAGCACGCCCGCGACCAGCAGCACGCCGAGCGAGATCAGGATCTGGAGGCCCTTGGAGCGGGACGAGTTTTCCATGCCAGCCACCTCAGACCATGCCGGACTTGACCATGATCGCGCGCAGGCTGGCGAACTCATGCTCGACGAAGTCCTCGAACTCCTTGCCGGTCAGCACGGCCGGGGTCCAGCCGTTCTTGTCGAGCGCCTCCTTCCAGGCATGGCTCTGCGTGGCCTTGAGCACCCGCTCGGTCAGCGCCTGGCGCTGCGCCGGCGTGAGGCCGGCGGGCGCATAGACGCCGCGCCAGTTGCCCAGCACGACGTCGACGCCGAGCTCCTTCATGGTCGGGATGTCCAGGCCCTTGAGGCGTTGCGGCGAGGTCACCGCGATCGGCCGCATCTTGCCCGCCTCGATGTAGGGCTGGAACTCGCTGTAGCCGCTGCCGCCCAGGGTGACGTTGCCGCCCAGGATCGCGGCGACCGACTCGCCGCCGCCACGGAAGGCGACATAGTTGAGCTTGGAGACGTCGACGCCGATGGCGCGCGCCATCATCGCGGCGGCGATGTGCTCGGTCGAGCCGCGCGAGCCGCCGCCGAACTTGACGCTGGCGGGATCCTTCTTCATCTGCTCGACCACGTCCTTGAGCGACTTCAGCGGCGAATTGGCCGGCACCACGAAGACGTTGTACTCGCTGGTCAGGCGCGCGATCGGCGTCAGCTGGGTCAGCGAGACCGGCGGCTTGCCGGTGATGATGCCGCCCAGCATCACCGCGCCCATGACCAGCAGCGCGTTCGGGTCGCCCTTGCTGGCGCCGTAGAACTGCGCCAGGCCGATCGCTCCGGCCGCGCCGCCCTTGTTCTCGTACGACACCGCACCCGCCGCGCCGGCGTCCTGGAAGGCGCGCCCCAGCGCGCGGCCGGTGGTATCCCAGCCGCCGCCCGGATTGGCCGGGATCATGATCTTGAGATTTTCAGCTGCCCAGCCGGACAGCGGAAGGCTGCCGGCCGCGGCAAGGGCGGCCAGCGACTTGAGGAAGGTGTCTCGGCGCATGCTTGTCTCCATGGAATTGTGATGAGCGCCGATGTTGCGCCGCCAAGCTGTCAAAGCGCTGTCCACGGCCTGACAAAGCCGCGCGCGGCGATGGCGGTCCTGCGATTCGCTAAGCTGCGCGCCATGAACGTGTTGCTGATCGAAGACAACCTGCAGCTGCAGACCACGCTGCGCCGCAGCCTGGCGCGGCGCAGCATCGAGGTGGCCGTCTGCGGCGACGGCCGCGAAGCGCTGGCGCGCTGGCGCTCGGTTCGCCCCGAGCTCGTGCTGCTGGACCTGAGCCTGCCCGGGCTGGACGGCCTGGAGGTGCTGGCGCAGGCGCGCGCGGCCGGGCTGCGCACGCCGGTGATCATCCTGACCGCGCGCGGCACCGTGGGCGACCGCATCCTGGGCCTCAACCAGGGCGCGGACGACTACCTGCCCAAGCCCTTCGATCTCGACGAGCTGGAGGCGCGCATGCGCGCGCTCGTGCGCCGTGCCGAGGCGCGCCCCGAAGCCGCTGCTGCACCGGCCCAGCCGCCGCTGGCGCGCCAGCCCGAGTACTGCGGCATGAGCGTGGACCCCGAAAGCGGTGCCGTCTACTACGGCGGCCAGCCGCTGGACCGGCCGCCGCGCGAACTCACGCTGCTGCAGGCCCTGCTGGCCAGGCCCGGCCACGCGATCGGCAAGGAGCGGCTGTTCGAGCAGGTGTTCGCGGGCGAGCCCGAGGTGCAGTACGACGCGATCGAGGTCGTCGTCTACCGGCTGCGCCGCAAGATCGCGCACACGCCGGCGCAGATCGTGACGCTGCGCGGCCTGGGCTATCTGCTCAAGGCCCAGGCATGAGCCGGCCGCCTCCGGCGCGGCGGCGCCCCTCGCTGCGCCGTCAGCTGCTGGCCGGCATCCTCGCGCCGGTGCTGCTGTTCGTGGCCTTCAACACCGTGGTGCTGTACCGGCAGATGCTGCGCGCCGCCGACACCGCCTACGACCGCACGCTGCTGGCCACGGCCAAGGCCATCGGCGAGCAGCTCGAGCTGGAAGGCCGCGGCGCGCACGCCCGGCTGACCGGCAAGCTGTCCTACGCCGCGCTTGAGGCCTTCGAGGCCGACAACCGCAGCCGGCTGTTCTACCGCGTCACCGGCTTCGACGGCGAAATGGTCGCCGGTTTCCCCGGCTTGCCGCTGTGGCGCGGCCGCCTGCCCGACCGTGGCCCCTACGCCGCGCTGGTCGATTTCTACGACGACGACTACCAGGGCATCCCGGTGCGGGTCGCGGTGCTGCTGCAGCCGGTCAGCGGGCCGGACCGCCAGGGCATGGCGACGATCCAGGTCGCCGAGACGCTGGAGCTGCGCCAGACGCTGGCGCGCCAGATCCTGATCGACACGCTCTGGCGCCAGGCCGGGCTGGTGCTGGTGATCGCGACCGTGGTGTTCGTGGTGGTGCACCGCGTGACGCGGCCGGTGCGCGAGCTCAGCGCCGAACTCGCACAGCGCCCCGAGAGCGACCTGCGCCCGCTCGACGCCGACCGGGCCCCGCGCGAGATCGCGCCGCTGGTCGAGGGCGCCAACCTGCACATGGCGCGGATGTCGCGCCTGCTGCAACACCAGAAACGCTTCGTGCGCGACACCTCGCACCAGCTGCGCACGCCGCTGGCCGTGCTCAAGGTGCAGGTGCAGTCCGCCCTGCGCGGCGACATGGAGGCGCGCGAGGCGCTGCAGGAGATCGCCCAGACCGTGGACGACGCGACCGAACTCGCGAACCAGATGCTGGCGCTGGCCAAGGTCGAGCAGTTGCGCCGCCAGGACGACGCCCCCCTGACCGACTGGGCCAGGATCGTGCACGCGGTCGCGCTCGACACCTCGGCGCTGATCGTCGACAAGGCGCTCGACTTCGAGCTCGACGCCCAGCCGGCGCCGGTCATGGCGCACGACTGGTCGCTGCGCGAGCTCACGCGCAACCTGCTGGCCAACGCGATCCGCCTCAGCCCGCGCGGCGGCGCACTGCGCATCCGGCTCGCCTGCCAGGACGGCCAGGCGTGCCTCGCGATCAGCGACGCCGGCCCCGGCATCTCGGACGCGCTGCGCGAGCGGCTGTTCCAGCCCTTCGCGACCGAGTCCGTCCACGGCGGCGGCAGCGGCCTGGGCCTGGCGATCTGCCACGGCATCGTCGAGACCCTGCACGGCAGCATCGAGCTGTCCAACCGGATCGAGCAGGGACGGATCGCCGGGCTCGACGCCGTGGTGCGGCTGCCGCTGGCGCAGCGCGGATGACGGCGACAGACCGAGACTGGCACGGCATGCAGCGACATGCACGACAATCGACCCGAGTCCCGACTGATCCGACCATGGCAACACCCTCACCGTCCTCCGACAAGATCCGCCTCGACAAATGGCTCTGGGCCGCGCGCTTCTTCAAGACGCGCAGCCTGGCAGCCGACGAGATCGAGAAAGGCCGGGTCAAGGTCAACGGCCAGGTGGCCAAGGCCTCGCGCGAGCCCCGGATCGGCGACGAGATCGAGCTGCGCGCCGGCTTCGATCACAAGACCGTGCTCGTCAAGGGCCTGAGCGCGGTGCGCGGCCCGGCGCCCCAGGCCGCCCTGCTCTACGAGGAAACGGCGGCCTCGCTGCTGGCACGCGCCAGCGCTGCCGAGCAGCGCCGGCTGGCGCCCGAGCCGGCGCAGAGCCTGAGCCAAGGCCGCCCGACCAAGCGCGACCGGCGCCAGCTCCAGGGCCTGCGCGGGCACGACATGGCGCCCGACGCGGCACCCGGCTGGAACGAGCGCTGGAGCGCCTCAGTCGACGACTGAGCCCGCGACCACGGTGCGCTCGACCAGCCGGTCGTCGCCCAACACGATCAGCGCGAACAGCAGCTCCTCCAGATCCTGCGCCTGTGCCGTGCGGCGCGCCAGCAGCGGCGTGACCTGCGGATCGAGCACGACGAAATCAGCCTCGCAGCCCGGCGCCAGGTTGCCGACCACGCCTTCGAGCCCGAGCGCCTGTGCCGCGCCCGCGGTGTGCAGCCACCAGAGCCGGCTCGGCGCCAGGCTCACGCCCTGCTTGCTCGCCCCGCCGCCCGTCACCGCGGCGCGTCCGACCTCGTAGGCCGCGAGCATGGTCCGGAACGGGCTGAAGCTGGTGCCGCCGCCGACATCGCTGGCCAGCCCATGGCGAAAGCCGATGCGATCCGCGCTCGCGTAGTCGAAGAAGCCGCTGCCCAGGAACAGGTTGCTGGTCGGGCTGACAGCGGCCGCGGCGCCGCTGTCGCGCAGCAGTTCGCGGTCGGCGTCATCGAGGTGGATGCAATGGGCGTAGACCGCGCGCTCGCGCAGCAGGCCGAAGCGCGCGTAGACGCCCAGGTAACTGCGCGCGTCCGGATAGAGCTCGTGCACCCAGCGGATCTCGTCCAGGTTCTCGGCCACGTGCGACTGCACCCAGACATCGGGAAAGCGCGCCGCCAGTTCGCCGGCGCCGCGCAGCTGCGCATCCGAGCAGCTCGGCGCGAAGCGCGGCGTGATCGCGTAGCCCAGCCGCCCGACGCCGTGCCAGCGTCCGATCAGGGCCTCGGTGTCGAGCAGCGACTGCTCGGTCGCGTCGCGCACCCCGTCGGGGCAATGCCGGTCCTGCAGGCATTTGCCGGCGATCAGCCGCAGGCCGCGCGGCTGCGCCGCCTGCATCAGGGCATCGACCGATGCGGGGTGCGAGGTGCAGAAGCTCAGCGCGGTCGTGACGCCGTTGCGCCGCAGTTCATCGAGGAAGAACTCGGCCACGCCGGCCGCGTAGCCGGGGTCGGCAAAGCGGGCCTCGTGCGGGAAGGTGTAGCGCTCCAGCCAGGGCAGCAGGCCCTCGGCCGGCGAGCCGATCACGTCGGTCTGCGGATAGTGCACATGCAGGTCGACGAAGCCCGGCGCGATCAGGCGTCCGGGCAGGTGCTCGACCTCCAGCCCGGGGTAATGTCGGATCAGCTCGTGAAAAGGCCCGAGCGCCTGCACGACGCGCGGCGCCTGCGGCACGCCCGGCCTTGGCCCCACCAGCAGCAGGCCGTCCGGCTCGTGGCGCGGCGCGCCGGTCTCGGGATCGAAATGCAGGATGGCGGCGCGGTAGGCTTTCATCCCCGCCAGCATAGCGCGCGCCGCCCAGGAACGCGACAGGCCACAGGTTGGAGTCTGATCAAACGTCTTCAGCGCCCCTGGATCGCCGCCGTCAGCAGCCGGGTGTTGTAGCGCATCATGCCGAGGTAGCTGGCGGCCTCGGTCCCGGGCGCCGACAGCGAGTCGGAGTAGAGCCCCGCGCCCGAAGTCTTGAGCCCGGTCTCGCGCGCGATCTGCTCGATCAGGCGCGGGTCCGCGATGCTCTCGACGAACAGCGCCCTGGCGCCCTCCTTGCGGATCTGGCGCACCAGGCGTGCCACGCCCTGGGCCGACGCCTCGGAGTCGGTGCTCACGCCCTGCGGCGCGAGGAAACGCACGCCGTAGGCACGCGCGTAGTAGCCGAAGGCGTCGTGCGAGCTGATCACCAGGCGCTGCGGCGCGGGAATCACCGCCCAGGCGGCGCGGATGTCCTGCTCCAGGGCCTGCAGCTGCCGATCGTAGGCCGCCGCGTTGCGGCGATAGTCGGCGCAGCCGGCGGCATCGGCCTCGCACAACCCGCGGGCGATGTTGGCGACATAGACCTGCGCGTTGGCGACGTCCTGCCAGGCATGCGGATCCGGCGCCTGGCCGGGGTGATCATGCGCGCCCACACTCGCCATGGGCTTGACACCGCGGCTGGCCACGACATGCAGCCCCTTGAAGCCGCTGGTCAGCAGCAGGCGCTCCATCCAGCCCTCGAAACCCAGGCCGCTGGAGAACACGAGCTGCGCCTGCCCGACCAGCTTGGCCTGCGCCGGCTTGGGCGTGAACACATGGGTGTCGCCGCCCGAGCCCACCAGGACCTCGACCGCGACGCGCTCGCCCCCCACCTGGCGCACCAGGTCGGCAAGGACGCTGAAGCTCGCGACGGCGCGGACCGCCGGCGCGGCCGGCGCCGGCAACGCGATCAGGGCGGCACAGGCGGCAAGTGCCGCCCGTGCCAGCATCGAAGACAAGGCGGCACGCTTCACGGTGTCAGGCTTTCAGGTGCACGGGCGAACGGCGGAAGCCGCTCAGCACGCCTTGGCGGCCCAGCAGCAGCGAGCCCAGGTAGAACAGGCCCAGCGTCATGACGATGACCGGACTGGTCGGCCAGTCGGCGTGATACGACACGAGCAAGCCGGCCACGCTGGCCAGCAAGGCGAAGCCGCTGGCCAGCGCCAGCAGCGGGCCGATGGTGCGGGTCCAGAAGCGCGCCGCCGCCGCCGGCAGCACCATCAGGCCAACCGACATCAGCGTGCCCAGCGCGTGGAAGCCCGCGACCAGGTTGATCACCAGCAGGGCCAGGAAGCCGTAGTGGCTCACCGGACTCCAGCGGCTGACCGCGCGCAGGAAGGCAGGATCCAGGCACTCGAGCACCAGCGGCCGGTAGAGCACGGCCAGGCCGACCAGCGTGACGCCCGCGATGCCGCACAGCAGCCACAGCGCCGTGTCGTTGAGCGCCAGCACGGTGCCGAACAGCACGTGCAGCAGGTCGACGTTGTTGCCTCGGGTCGAAACGATCAACACCCCGAGCGCGAGCGAGATCAGGTAGAAGGCGGCCATGCTCGCGTCCTCGCGCAGCACCGTGCTGCGCGCCACCAGGCCGGAGGCGACCGCGACCACCAGGCCCGCGACGATGCCGCCCACCGTCATGGCCCCGAGCGACAGGCCCGCGAACAGGTAGCCGATCGCGGCGCCCGGCAGGATGGCGTGCGCCATCGCGTCGCCGGTCATGCTCATGCGACGCAGCATCAGGAACACGCCCATCGGCGCGGCGCTGACCGACAGCGCCAGGCAGCCCGCGAGCGCGCGGCGCATGAAGCCGAAGTCGACGAAGGGCTCGAACAGCAGCGACCAGAGCGCGGCCAGGTGCAGGCCGTCGAATGTCCACCCGTTCATGCCAGCCCCCCGACACCCTCGTCCGCGTGGCAGACCGGCGCCTGCTCGTCGAAGGCCTCGTGCAGCGACTGCGCGCGCTGCCAGTTGGCCTCGCTGAGCGCCTGCGGCGTCGCGCCCCAGGCCACCAGCTCGCGCGCGATCACCATGGTCAGCGGAAAATGCTCGCGCACCTGCGGCAGGTCGTGCAGCACCGCGACCACGGTCTTGCCGGCTACATGCCACTGGTGCAGCAGGTCCAGCAGGTCGGCGGTGGTGCGGGCGTCGACCGCCGCGAAGGGCTCGTCGAGCAGGACCACAGGCGCGTCCTGCAGCATCAGGCGCGCGAACAGCGCGCGCTGGAACTGCCCGCCCGACAGGGTGTCGAGGCCGCGCTTCTCGAAGCCCGCCAGCCCGACCCGCGCCAGCGCCTGGCGACAGCGCTGCAACTGCTGCGCGCTGAAGCGTCCGAGCGCGCCGACCTCGTGCCACAGGCCCATCGCCACCATGTCCTGCACGCTGACCGGGAAGCTGCGGTCCATGCCGGCCTGCTGCGGCAGATAGGCGATGCGCTGTCCGCGCAGGCCCGCCAGGCTGCCCTGCAGCGGCCGCAGCTGGCCGGCCAGCGCCTTGATCAGGGTGGACTTGCCGGCGCCGTTGGGGCCGACGATCGCGACCAGCGAGCCCGGCGCTATCGTGAGCGTGACATGGTGCACCGCCGGATGCCGGTCGTAGCCCAGCGTGACGTTGTGCAGCGCGAGGGCCGTGGCGTGTTGCTTCATCTCAACCCTGGGCCGAGATGGCCCAGACCATGGCAGCCAGCACCGCGGCGATCACCAGCAGTGCCGCGAGCAGGCGCTGGGCCGCCGAATGCATCAGCCAGGAAACGGGTTCGACCAGCGCCCGGACGTTCGGCTGCGCCAGCGGCACGCGCACCGCCACCGGCGCATGGGCGCGGGCGGCGTGCATATGACCGTGCTCATGCGCATGATCATGCGCATGATCATGCGCGTGGTCGTGCGCCTGCGGATGGACGTGGGACGGGTGTTCGGTCATGTGCGACGGCGCCGCGACGGCGCCCGAAATCCAGCCCGGCCGACGGACGGACTGGAGCTGATCATAAACAAGACAGGCACTGGCGTGTGGTCCCTCACCAGCTCAGGCGGCAGCGGTCGCCGCTGGCCTGGCGCTCGACCATCACCGCGCACAGCTGCGGAAAGCGCGGCTCGAGGTCGGCACGCACGAAGGCGCAGAGGTTTTCCAGCGTCGCGGGGCCCAGGCCCTCGACCTCGTCAAGGAAGCGGTGGTCGAGCCGGTCGCGCAGGCGCTCGATCTCGCGCCTCAGGTAGGCCAGGTCCACCACCATGCCGCTGGCCGGATCGGGGTTGCCCAGCAGCGTGACCTCGGCGTGGTAGGTGTGGCCGTGGATGCGGCGGCTGCCCTCGGCGTCGATCGTGCGCTCGAGCGTGTGGGCAGCCTCGAAGTAGAAACGCTGCGACAGCTCGCAGCGCGCCGGGCGGGGCGCATAGGCGGCGCTCATCAGCGGATCTCCAGGATCTTGTGCGTCTGCAGCGACAGCCGCCATTGCGGATGCGCCTGGCAGTAGGCGATGCAGGCCTGCGTGTTGGCGGCCTGCGCGGGGTTGTCCATCGGCTGCAGCAGGAAATGCTCGAAGTCGAGCTGGCCGAGCTGCTCCGGTTCGAGCCCGGACTGGGGCCAGACCAGCTTGAGCTCCTGGCCCGAGGTCTGCAGCAGCGGCGCGCCGGCCTTGGGGCTGACGCAGATCCAGTCGATGCCGGCCGGCGCGGCGATCGAGCCATTGGTCTCGACCGCGATCTCGAAGCCGTGCGCATGCAGCGCGTCGAGCAGCGTGGCATCGACCTGCAGCAGCGGCTCGCCGCCGGTCAGCACGACATAGCGGTGGTCCTGCCCAGCGGGCCAGAGCGAGGCGATGCGCTCGGCCAGCGCCGCGGCGTCGGCGAACTTGCCGCCCAGCGTGCCGTCGGTGCCGACGAAGTCGGTGTCGCAGAAGCGGCAGACGGCGCTGGCGCGGTCTTCCTCGCGGCCGCTCCAGAGGTTGCAGCCGGCAAAGCGGCAGAACACCGCCGGACGGCCGGCGCGCAGGCCCTCGCCCTGCAGGGTGTAGAAGATTTCCTTGACCGAATACGTCATGACGCGACCCCGGCAGGCGCTGCGGCAACGCTCGAGTGCTGCGCCGGGATATGGCGCCGGGAAGGGGAGCTGCCGGCGCCACGCGGGCGCTGCGGCGAGGTTTTGAACATGGTGTTCCTCTACATGGCCCCGGCGACGGAAAACGCGAAAGCCCGCCGGGGCAGCGGGCTTTCGCAGAAAACTTTGCCGATTTTATCAGCAAAGCGGCAGCGGCGCTCAGTAGTCGTATTCGTGCAGGCGCTCGAAGAAGGCCTTGAGCTCGTGCTCCCAGGCCCGCTTGGTCGCGGCATCGGCGAAACTGGCCTCGAAGCTGTTGAAGGCGAGCTGGTAGGCATGCTTCGGAGCCAGGCCGAGCGCCTCGAACAGCTGGACATAGTTGTCGTTGACATAGCCGCCGAAGTAGGCCGGGTCGTCCGAGTTGACCGTCACGCACAGGCCGGCGTCGAGCAAGGCCTTCAGGTTGTGCTTGTCCAGCGAGGGGAACACGCAGAGCTTGACGTTGGACAGCGGACAGACCGTCAGCGGCACGCGCTCTTCGGCCAGGCGCTGCATCAGTTCCGAGTCGTGCACCGCCTGCACGCCGTGGTCGATGCGCTCGGCCTTGAGCAGGTCGAGCGCGGCGCGGATGTACTCGGGCGGCCCCTCCTCGCCCGCGTGCGCGACCAGGTGCAGGCCGAGTTCGCGGCAACGGGCGAACACGCGCGCGAACTTGCCAGGCGGATGGCCGAGCTCGCTCGAATCGAGGCCGACGCCGATGAAGTGATGCCGGTACGGCAGCGCCTGCTCCAGCGTCGCGAAGGCCTCCTCCTCGCTGAGGTGGCGCAGGAAGCACATGATGAGCCTGGCGCTGATGCCGAATTCCTGGTGCGCGCGCTGGCAGGCGTGGTGCAGGCCCTTGATCACGGCCTCGAAGGGCACGCCGCGCGCGGTGTGCGTCTGCGGGTCGAAGAAGATCTCGGCGTGCACCACGTTGTCGGCCGCGGCCCGCTCCAGGTAGGCCCAGGCCATGTCGAAGAAGTCCTCTTCCTTGAGCAGCACGCTGGCGCCCGCGTAGTAGATGTCGAGGAAGCTCTGCAGGTCCTTGAAGGCGTAGGCCGCGCGCAAGGCCTCGACGCTGGCGTAGGGCAGCTCGACGTGGTTGCGCTGCGCCAGCCGGAAGATCAGCTCGGGCTCGAGCGAGCCCTCGATGTGGATGTGCAGCTCCGCCTTGGGCATGCGGCGCAGCACGCTGGGCAGGCGCTCGGGGGTGATGTGCGGGACCTTGAACATGTTCTGGCTCTCCTCCACTGCTGCCGGCGAAGGCCGGCTCCACGTTGCCAGCGTAGCAGAAAGGACCGGAGTTACACCAGCCCGGCCAGGAGATTGCACGGCAAGGTGACTACCTGCGCTCACCGATGCAGACGCCGGGGAGTCCACACCGGGCCTGGATGCCTCAGCTCTCCTTGCGCTTCGAGCGCGGCGCGGTCTTCACGCTCCAGACCATGGTGACTGCCAGGATGCCAAGCACCACGCCCAGCGAGAGCGCGGCCGGAATCTTGTAGTAGTCAACGATGACCATCTTGGTGCCGATGAAGACCAGGATCAGCGCCAGGCCGTAGTTGAGCAGGTGGAACCTGCCAGCCGCCGCCTGCAGCATGAAGTACATGGCGCGCAGGCCCAGGATGGCGAACACATTGCTGGTCAGCACGATGAAGGGATCGCTGGTGATGGCGAAGATGGCTGGAATCGAGTCCAGCGCGAATACCGCGTCGGTGAAGCCGATCAGGAAGATCACCATCAGCAACGGGGTGGCGATGCGCTTGCCGTCTTCCACCGTCCAGAAACGCTCGCCGTCGTAGTCGCGGCTCACGGGCATGAGCCGGCGCAGCAGCTTGAGCGCGGGGTTGTCCTCCAGATCGGCCTCTTCGCCCGCGGCCAGCCAGAGCTTGATACCGGTCAGGATCAGGAAGGCGCCGAACAGGTACAGGATCCAGTGGAACTGGGCCAGCAGCCAGCTGCCGACCAGGATCATCACCGTGCGCAGCAAGATGGCGCCGACGATGCCGATCATCAGCACCCGCTTCTGGTACGTCGGCGGTACTGCGAAGTAGCTGAAGATCATCAGGAACAGGAAGATGTTGTCGACCGCCAGGCTCTTCTCGATCAGGTAGCCGGTCAGGAACTCGAGCGACTTCTCGTTCGCGCTGGCGACTGAACCGGTGCTGTCCCGGACCGCCCACCACAGCAGGCCGTTGAAGACGAAACTCAAGGCGATCCAGAGGATGGACCAGCGTATGGCCTCCTTCAGGCCGACCTCGTGGGCGCCCTGTCTTTTCAGGACCACGAAATCGACGAACAGGGCTGCCAGGACGACGGCCAAGAAAACCAGCCAGAGCCAGAGGGATGCAATGGTGTCCATGTCGCATTACCTCGCATGTGTGTGATGGTCACGCCTTCACAAGGTCTGGCGAAGGACCCGGACAGAGCACCCGACGCCAGCGGCGGCCTTGGCAAGGACTGCGCATTGACGGTGGACGTCACGGGTCCGCGTCTTGCGCGACGCGGCCCGCCCGCGACTCCCCCTGATGAGTCAGGGTAGTTCAAAAGGCATCAGTCGTCACGCCCCCCCATGTCCAGCAGGCTCAGCAAGCTCGTGAACAGGTTGAACACCGACACGTACAGGCTGACGGTGGCCAGCACGTAGTTGGACTCGCCTCCTTGCACGATGCGGCTGGTCTCGAACAGGATCAGCCCCACCGACAGCAGGGCAAGCAGTCCGGACACCGCCAGGGCCAGACCGGGCAGCTCGAGGAAATAGGCCGCCAGACCCAGCGCCAGCGCCACCACCATGCCGGCGAAAAGGAAGCCACCCATGAAGCCGAAGTCGCGGCGACTCAGCAGCACGTAGGCCGACAGCGCCAGGAAGGTCGCACCCGTGGCGCCGAGCGCCGTGGCGATGGTGCTGGCGCCGCCAGGCAGGGCCAGCGTGTGGGTCAGCAGCGGCCCCAGGGTGTAGCCCATGAAGCCCGTGAGCGCGAACACCGCCGGCAAGGCCCAGGCGCTGTGCTGCAGGCGGTGGACCGCAAACAGCAGGCCGAAGTAGCCGGCCAGGGTCAGCAGCAGGCCGGGCGCTGGCCACTGGCCGGCCACGCTGGCCGCGGCGACGGCGGCGCTGAACAACAGCGTGAGCGACAGCAGGGCATAGGTGTTCTTCAGCACCCGGTGGACCTGTGACCGGTCGCTGCCCCAGGTCGTGCTGGCGGCTTGCTTGTTGCCCGCCACGAGGGCGGTGGAAGTTCTGTTTTCCATGATGAGACTCCTTGTGAGGACTCGTTGCTTCAGCTCGGCTTCGGCCCACGGGCCGGCCGCCGCTTGCGCTGCCACAGGCGGGCCAGGGTATGGGTAGCGCGCTGCAGGGCCTGATTGAGCGCTCCTTGCGCATGTTCGGCCCTGGACACGATGACCAGCCGGCCATGCCCGGCGGTGGTCAGCATGATCTGGCATTGCTTGTCTGCGCCGCCCTTCGGGCCATTGACGTCGCGCAAGCTGATGCGAGCCTGCTGCACCTGACTCTGCAGGCGCTGCAGCGCCAGGCGAACCCGTTGCTCCACCGTCTGGCGCCAGTCCTTGGGCTCGCCGCTGCGCGAGGATTCGATCACGATGTTCATGGTCAAGCTCCTTTGCTGATGAGGAGCTTCCAGCTTACCGACATGAATCCACACAAAAAATCAGATATTTACGCAAAGATATTCCTGAAAAAATGGATTAATCTCCCAGCAAAAGCCCCCTGGCAGCGATGCGGCGGGCACCCACCAGGAGACCGGCGCGGGCACGCCTTCGGGGCGGAGGCCAGGCGGGGGCCGTGCATTGACATTCCAGCGCCCGCCCCCTAAGGTGGGCATGCGGCCGGGTCGACCGTGCCGGACGAGACGGGGAGAACACCGGATGACCAGCAGCAATACAGGCGGACAGCTCATCACCGTTCAGGAGCCAGCGCCCGGCATCGCCAGCCTGACCATGACGCACGACGCCAAGCGCAACGCCCTGAGCGCGGCCATGCTCGAGCAGATCAGCGCGGCGCTCAGGGAGCTGGAAGCCGCAGGCGTGCGCGCGGTCCTGCTGCGGGCGCGGGCCGGCGCCGGCGTCTGGTCGGCCGGCCACAGCCTGGACGAGCTCAGCAGCGACGGCCACGACCCGCTGAACTGGCAGGACCCGCTGCGGCGCATCGTGCGCGAGATCGAGCATTTTCCGGCCCCCATCATCGCGATGATCGAGGGCACGGTCTGGGGCGGCGCCTGCGAGCTCTCCTTCGCCTGCGACCTGATCGTCGCGACGCCGCAAAGCACCTTCGCGGCGACGCCGGCGCGGCTCGGCGTGCCCTACAACCCCAGCGGGCTGCAGACCTTCCTGAACGCGGCCCACCTGCGCATCGCGATGGAGATGCTGTTCACCGCCCAGCCGATCGCGGCGGCGCGGCTGGCGCAGTACGGCATCATCAACCAGCTGGTCGAGGCGGACCAGCTCGAGCCGGTCTGCCTGCAGCTGGCGCAGGCCATCGCCGGCAACGCGCCGCTGGCGGTCGCGGTCATGAAGGAGCAGCTGCGCACGCTGGCCAACGCGCAGGCGATCGCCCCGGTGGACTTCGAGCGCATCCAGTGGCTGCGCCGGCTGGCCTACGGCAGCCAGGACTACAGCGAGGGCGTGCACGCCCTCAGGGAGCACCGCAGGCCCGACTTCCACGGGCGTTGAGGCTCACACCCTCCGCGACCGGGCCCGCCGCCCGGAGCCGGCACGCGATGACCGGCACGGCTCGTCCGGCCTCGCGCCCGCTGCGGTGCCTGCGATCAACCCGGCAGCTTGCCCTCGACGCCCTTGACGTAGAACTTGATGCCGCCGAGGAAGGCGTCGTCGGCCACGGCGTCCTTGGACAGCACGTCCTTGCCAGACTGGTCCTGGATCGGGCCCTTCCAGATCGCGAAGCTGCCGTCCTTCAGGCCGGCCTTGGCCTTCTCGACCTTGTCCTTGACCTCGGCCGGCACGTCGGCGGCGATCGACACCAGATCGATCGCGCCCTCCTTGACGCCCCACCAGGCCTTGCCGCTGGTCCAGCTGCCGGCCAGCGCGTCGCCGACCGCCTTCTTGTAGTACGGCGCCCAGTTGATGACCGACGAGGCCAGGTGCGCCTTCGGGCCGTAGGCGGTCATGTCGGAGTCCCAGCCGAAGCCGCGCTTGCCCAGCTTCTCGGCGGTCTGCAGCACGGCCGAGGAGTCGGTGTTCTGCATCAGCACGTCGGCGCCGCCGTTGATCAGTGAGGTCGCGGCCTCGGTCTCCTTGGGCGGATCGAACCAGGCGTTGACCCAGACCACCCGGGTCTTGATCTTCGGATTGACCGACTGCGCGCCGAGCGTGAAGCTGTTGATGTTGCGGATCACCTCCGGAATCGGGATCGACGCCACCACGCCCAGGGTGTTGCTCCTGGTCATGGCGCCGGCGACGATGCCGGCCAGGTAGGCGCCCTCGTAGGTGCGGCTGTCGTAGGTGCGCAGGTTGTCGGCGGTCTTGTAGCCGGTGGCATGCTCGAACTTCACGTCCTTGAAGTCGGCTGCGACCTTGAGCATGGGCTCCATGTAGCCGAAGGTGGTGCCGAAGATGAGCTTGTTGCCCTGGCTCGCCAGGTCGCGGATCACGCGCTCGGCGTCGGCGCTCTCGGGCACGCTCTCGACGAAGCTGGTCTTGACCTTGTCGCCGAACTCGGCCTCGACCGCCTTGCGCGCGTTGTCGTGCGCGAAGGTCCAGCCGCCGTCGCCGACCGGGCCGACATAGGCAAACGCCACCTTGAGCGGCTCGGGCTTGGCCGCAGCGGGTGCCGCTGCCGGAGCGGGCGCAGCCGCCTCCTCCTTCTTGCCGCAGGCGGCCAGCGCGGCCGCCGCCAGCGCGGACAGCGCGACGAGCTTGAACCAGGAACGCTTGTGTGGGTCTGTCATCTCGACTCCTTGGAAACGGTGGTGGAAAAATCCTCGCGCCCGACCCGCTCAGGCCCCGGGCTGGAAGGGCTGGCCCAGCGAGGCCGGCATGTTCAGGCGTATCCACTGCGGCCGGCGCGAGATCAGCACCAGCACCACGATGGTCGCCAGGTAGGGCAGCATGGTCAGGAACTGCGCCGGCACGTGCACGCCCATGCCCTGCAGGTGGAACTGCAGCATGGTGACCGCGCCGAACAGGTAGGCGCCCAGCAGCACGCGCGCCGGGCGCCAGGTCGCGAAGGTGGTCAGCGCCAGCGCGATCCAGCCCTTGCCCGCGATCATGCCCTCGACCCACAGCGGGGTGTAGACGGTCGAGACGTAGGCGCCGGCCAGGCCGCAGAGCGCGCCGCCCGCGAGCACCGCGAGCAACCGGATTCGCCGCACCGGATAACCCAGTGCATGCGCCGATTCGGGGCTTTCGCCCACGCTGCGCAGCACCAGGCCGGCGCGGCTGCGGTAGAGCCACCAGGCCAGCGCCAGCGTCAGCGCCAGCGCCAGGTAGACCACCGGATGGTGGCGAAACAGCGCCGGACCGACTCCCGGCAGCTCGGCCAGCCCCGGGACGGCGAACTGCCCCTGCTCGGGCAGCTTGGCCTGGACGTAGGAGGTGCCGGCGAAGGCCGAGAAGCCGGAGCCGAACAGGCTCAGCGCCAGGCCGGTGGCGTACTGGTTGGTGTTGAGCCAGATCGCCAGCAGCCCGAACAATGCCGCCAGCGCCGCGCCCGCCAGCATGCCCGCGAGCAGGCCCAGCGGCGTGCTGCCGGTGGCGACCACGGTCGCGAAGCCCGCCAGCGCCGCGCACAGCATCATGCCCTCGGCGCCAAGGTTGACGACGCCGGCGCGCTCGTTGATCAGCAGGCCGAGCGCCGCGATCGCGAGCACGGTGCCTGAGTTGAGCGCGGAGGCCAGCAGCAGCGCAGCTTGCTCCATCTCATTTCCTCCACTGGATGCGGTAGGCGACCAGGGTGTCGCAGGCCAGCAGCGAGAACAGCAGCAGGCCCTGGAACACCCCGGTGAGCGACTTGGACAGCCCCAGGCGCGACTGCGCGAGCTCGCCGCCGATGTAGAACATGCTCATCAGGACCGCCGACAGCGTCATGCCGATCGGGTGCAGGCGGCCGACGAAGGCGACGATGATGGCCGCGAAGCCGTAGCCCGCCGGCACATGCGGCGTGAGCTGGCCTATCGGTCCCGCCACCTCGAGCGCCCCGGCCAGCCCGGCCAGTCCGCCCGAGAGCAGCAGTGCCACCCAGAGCGCGCGCCGCGACGAGAAGCCCGCATAGCGCGCCGCCGCCGGCGCCAGCCCGCCGACCTGCTGCGCGAAGCCCGCCAGGGTGCGGAACAGGTAGACCCAGACGCCGGCGACGGCGGCCAGTGCCAGCGGCAGGCCCAGGTGCACCCGCATGCCGTCGAACAGGCGCGGCACGCGCGCGGCCGCCTCGAAGGTGCGGGTCTGCGGGAAGTTGTAGCCCAGCGGGTCCTTCCAGGGGCCGTAGACCAGGTAGCCCAGCAGCTGGACCGCGACGTAGACCAGCATCAGGCTGACCAGGATCTCGTTGGCATTGAAGCGGTCGCGCAGCAGCGCCGTGATCGCGGCCCAGGCCATGCCGCCCGCCACGCCCGCCAGCAGCACGGCCAGCACCAGCCAGCGTCCGCTGCCGGGCCCAGCGGCCAGCGCGACGCCTCCGGCGGTGATCGCCCCGAGCACGAACTGTCCCTCCGCGCCTATGTTCCAGATGTTGGAGCGGAAGCACACCGCCAGCCCGAGCGCGATCAGCAGCAGGGGCGTGGCCTTGACCATGAGCTCGCCGAGCGCGTAGGGCGTGCGCAGCGGCTCCCAGAAGAAGACCTGCAGGCCGCGCAGCGGGTCCTTGCCCAGCAGGGCGAACAGCATCACCCCCACCAGCACCGTGAGGCCCAGCGCCAGCAGCGGCGAGGCGTAGCGCCACCAGGCGGACGGCTGGGCACGCAGTTCAAGCCTGGGCATGATCCGCCTCCTTCGTGTGCCCGCCCGGCCACAGGCCGGACATCCAGGCGCCGATGCGCTCCACCGTGGCCTGCGCCCGCGGCACCGGCGGCGACAGGCGACCGCCCGCGATCACCTGCAGGCGGTCGCACAGCTGGAACAGTTCGTCGAGGTCCTCGCTCACGACCAGCACCGCGCAGCCGGCGTCGCGCAGCGCGAGGATGGCGGCGCGGATATGCGCGGCCGCTCCGACGTCCACGCCCCAGGTCGGCTGGCTCACGATCAGCACCCTGGGCGCGGCGTCGATCTCGCGCCCGACGATGAACTTCTGCAGGTTGCCGCCCGACAGCGACTTGGCCGCCGCATCGGGCCCGCCGGCCTTGACCTGGTAGCGCGCGATGATGGACTCGGCCTGGGCGCGCAGCCGCCCCAGGCGCAGCCAGCCCAGCGGGCCGACCGCCTCGGCGCGCGTCAGCAGCAGGTTGTGCGCCAGGCCCAGCGACGGCACCGCGCCGCGTCCCAGCCGTTCCTCGGGCACGAAGTGCAGGCCCAGCTTGCGGCGCCGGCCCGGCCCGGCACGCGCCAGGTCGACCCCGCCCAGGGTCACGCTGCCGGCCGGCGCGCGCCGGTCCTCGCCCGACAGGGCGCAGAGCAGTTCGCCCTGGCCGTTGCCCGAGACACCCGCGATCCCGAGCACCTCGCCGGAGCGGACCTGCAGCGAGACCTCGCGCAGCGCGGTGCCGAAGGGATCCTCGCTGGCCAGGCTCAGGCTGCTGACCGCCAGCACCACCTCGCCCGGCGCGCGCTCGTAGCCCGGCAGGGCGACCGGCTCGGCGCCCATCATCATGCGGCTGAGCGAGGCGTCGCTCTCGCGCGCCGGGTCGCAGTGCGCGACCACGCGGCCGGCGCGCATCACGGTGCACTCGCGGCAGAGCGCGCGGATCTCGTGCAGCTTGTGGCTGATGTAGAGGATGGAGCAACCCTCGGCCGCGAGCTGGCGCAGCACGACGAAGAGCTTGTCGACCGCCTGCGGCGTCAGCACCGAGGTCGGCTCGTCGAGGATCAGCAGCTGCGGCTGGGTCAGCAGCGCGCGCACGATCTCGACGCGCTGGCGCTCGCCCACCGACAGCGTGTGCACGGGCCGCTGCGGATCGAGCTCGAGGCCGTACTCGCGCGCCTTGGCCTGGATGCGCCCGGCGACCTCGCGCAAGCTGAACTGGCTGCCCAGCCCGAGCCAGACGTTCTCGGCCACGGTCAGCGTGTCGAACAGGCTGAAATGCTGGAACACCATGCTGATGCCCAGCGCCCGCGCCTCGTGCGGGCTGCGCACCGTCACGGCCTGGCCATTGAAGCGCATCAGGCCGGCGTCGGCCTGGACCACGCCGTAGATGATCTTCATCAGCGTCGACTTGCCGGCGCCGTTTTCGCCCAGCACCGCATGGATGCTGCCGGGCGCGGCCGTCAGCTCGACGCCGTCGTTGGCCACCACGCCGGGATAGCGCTTGGTGACTCCGGTCAACTCGAGGCGTGCGATGCTGTTCATGCCGGGGCAAATACTGAGTGGTGTCTGAGCTGTTGCAGCAAGGACTGTGCCGGGCTTGTCACGGCAAGCCATCTTACGTGCCACCGCCATTCCATGGTAGCCCCAAGCCGGCTACGATGGCACATATGCTGCATCTGCGCTGAAAACGCCAGGCTCACCCGACATGGAATCCGACCATCGCCCCATGCAGGCGCTGCGCTTCGTGCGGCGCGGCACCATCGTCAGCGCCGGCGGCGTCGCGCCCGACCGCACCCTGCTGTCCCTGCTGCGCGAGGACCTGGGACTGAGCGCCACCAAGGAAGGCTGCAACGAAGGCGACTGCGGCGCCTGCACCGTCGTGCTGGCCGAAGCCTCGGATGGGCAGCTGCGCTGGCGCGCGGTCAACTCCTGCATCCGGCTGGCGCATTCGGTGCACGGCATGGCGCTGTGGACCGCCGAGGACCTCGCGCGCGACCCGCTGCTCGACCTCGGCGGCGCCGCGCTGCACCCGGCCCAGCGGGCCATGGTCGACGCGCACGGCTCGCAGTGCGGCTTCTGCACCCCGGGCTTCGTCATGAGCCTGTTCGCGCTCTACCAGAACCACATCGCCGCGGGTGAAGCCGTCACGCGCGATACGGCCCAGGCCGAACTGTCCGGCAACCTGTGCCGCTGCACCGGCTACCGCCCGATCGTGGACGCGGCGCAAGCCATGGCCGGCTTGCCGCTGGCGCGTGTCGATGAAGCCGGCCTGATCGCGCTGCTGCGGCAGATCCCGCCTGCGGCCGAGCCGCCGGCAGAATCCGCGGACGACGCCGCGACGGCGCCTGGCTACTGGGCACCGTCCACGCTGGGGGCGCTGCTGCGCGCCCGCGCATGCCTGCCCGCCGTGCGCCTGGTCGCCGGCGCCACCGACCTCGCGCTCGCCATCACCAAGGGGCTGGAACGCATGGAGCAGCTGCTCGACCTCACGCGCGTGGCTGAACTGCGCCAGATCGGGCAGCGCGACGGGCTGCTGCGCCTCGGCGCTGCGGTCACAGTCGAGGACGCCTTTGCCGAACTCGCGTGCCACTGGCCACAGCTTTCGGGCTTCGCGCAGCGCTTCGCCGGCCTGCCGGTGCGCAACTCCGGCACGCTGGCCGGCAACGTCGCCAACGGCTCGCCGATCGGCGACTCGATGCCGCTGCTGATCGCGCTGGGCGCCAGACTGGTGCTGGCGCGCTGGGATGTGGCCAGTGCATGCGTGGCCGAGCGCCGACTCGCGCTCGAGGATTTCTACACCGGCTACCGCCGCCACCTGCTCGGCCCCGACGAAGTGCTGGCGGCGATCGAGTTGCCGCTGCCCGCACGCCAGCCCCCCGCGCAGGCCGGGCCGGAAGGGGCGGCGCAAGGCGAATGGCTGCGCGCCTACAAGGTCTCCAAGCGCTTCGACGACGACATCTCGGCGGTCTGCCTGGCGCTGTCGCTGCGGCTCGAGGGCGGACGGGTGCTGTCGGCCAGGATCGGCGCTGGCGGCGTGGCGGCGACGCCCGCGCGCGCGCGCCACGCCGAGGCCGCGCTGACCGGCCAGCCCTGGAACGCCGAAACCGTGCGCGCCGCCATGGCCGTGCTGCGCGACGAGTTCACGCCCCTGTCCGACCTGCGCGCCAGCGCCGCCTACCGGCGCACGGTGTTGGCCAACCTGCTGTGGCGCAGCTGGCTCGAGAGCCAGGGCGACGCCCTGCCCCATCCCGTCAGCCTGGCCGGCCTGACACCGCTGGCCGATGAAGCCAAGGAGCAGCCATGAAGCCCAGCGTCACCGGGAGCAACGACGCCGGCGCCTGTGGCCGCCCGCTGCCGCATGAGAGCGCACATGCGCATGTCACGGGCGGCGCGAGCTATGTCGATGACCTGCCGCAGCTGCAGGGCACGCTGCACGCCGCCCCCATCCTGTCGCCGCTCGCGCACGGCCGGCTGCTCGGCATCGACGGCACGGCCGCGCTGGTGCTGCCCGGCGTGCGCGGCCTGGTGCTGGTCGCCGACATCCCCGGCGACCCGGTGCTGGCTGCCGCCGCGCACGACGAGCCCATCTTCGCGCAGGGCGAGCTGTGCTACGCGGGCCAGGTGATCGGGCTGGCCGTAGCGGACGACCCCGTGAGCGCGCGCCGTGCCGCGCGGCTCGTGCAACTGCAAGTCGAGCCCCTGCCGGCCCTGCTCGATGCGCGCGCCGCGCATGCGGCGGGCAGCTACGTGCTGCCGCCGGTGCATCTGGTGCGCGGCGACCCGGCGGCGGCGCTGGCGCGCGCGTCGCACCGCCTGCAAGGCTCGTTCGCCAGCGGCGCGCAGGAGCATTTCTACCTCGAGGGCCAGGTCGCCTACGCGATCCCGCAGGAGCAGGGGCAGTGGCTGGTGCACTCCAGCACCCAGCACCCGGGCGAGGTCCAGCACTGGCTCGCCCAGGCCCTCGGCCTGGCCAGCCACGCGGTGCAGGTGGTGTGCCGGCGCATGGGCGGCGGCTTCGGTGGCAAGGAGACCCAGGCCGGCCAGATCGCGGTCTGGGCCGCGCTGGCCGCGCGCAAGTTCGGCCGCCCGGTCAAGCTGCGACTGGACCGCGACGACGACTTCCGCATCACCGGCAAGCGCCACGCCTTCGACTTCGACTGGGACGCCGGCTTCGACGCCACGGGCCGGCTGCTCGCGCTCGAGATCACGCAGCTGGCCGACTGCGGCTTCTCGGCCGACCTCTCGGGCCCGGTGTGCGACCGCGCGATCTTCCACACCGACAACGCCTATTTTCTGGAGCATGTCGCGATCCACAGCTGGCGCTGCCGCACGCACAAGCAGAGCAGCACCGCCTTCCGCGGCTTCGGCGGTCCGCAAGGCGTGCTCGCGATCGAGACCATCCTGGGCGAGATCGCGCGCCACCTGGGGATGGACCCGCTCGACGTGCGGCTGGCCAACCTCTACGGCGTGGGTGAGCGCGACCTGACGCACTACGGCATGCAGGTGGAAGACAACATCCTCGCGCCGCTGCTGACCCGGCTGGCCGCAGACTCGCGTTACCGCGAGCGGCGCGCCGCGATCGCGGCCTGGAACGCCGCCAGCCCGGTGATACGGCGCGGCTTGGCGCTGACGCCGGTCAAGTTCGGCATCAGCTTCACCGCGACGCTGTTCAACCAGGCCGGCGCACTGGTGCATGTCTACACCGACGGCAGCGTGCTGCTCAATCACGGCGGCACCGAAATGGGACAGGGCCTGCACACCAAGGTGGTGCAGCTCGTCGCCGACGAACTCGGCGTGCCGTTCGAGCGGGTGCGCGTGAGCGCAAGCGACAGCGCGCGCGTGCCCAACGCCTCGGCCACCGCGGCGTCCAGCGGCACCGACCTCAACGGCCGTGCCGCGCAGTACGCCGCGCGCCACATCCGCGACAAGCTCGCGGCCTTCGTCTGCGGCCTGGACGGCTGCGGCGCCAGCGAGGTGGTTTTCGCCGGTGGCCAGGTCATGACCCCGAAGGCCACGCGCGGCTGGGCCGAGGTCGTGGCTGCGGCCTACGCCAACCGCATCCAGCTCTGGAGCGACGGCTTCTACCGCACGCCCAGGATCCACTACGACAAGGCCACGCTGAGCGGACGGCCCTTCTTCTACTTCGCCTATGGTGCCGCCTGCAGCGAGGTCGCGATCGACACGCTCACGGGCGAGAGCCGGGTGCTGGCGGTCGACATCCTGCACGACGTCGGACGCAGCATCAACCCGGCGATCGACATCGGGCAGATCGAGGGCGGCTTCGTGCAGGGCATGGGCTGGCTGACCTGCGAGGAACTGGTCTGGGACGCTCAGGGCCGGCTCGCGACACACGCGCCGAGCAGCTACAAGATCCCCGCCACGGGCGACCTGCCGCCGCATTTCCGCGTCGAGCTCTGGCCCGAGCCGAACCGGGAGGACAATGTCTTCGGCAGCAAGGCGGTCGGCGAGCCGCCGCTGATGCTCGCCACCAGCGTCTGGGAGGCGCTGCGCGACGCGGTGGCGCAGGCACGCGGCGACGGCCAGCGGCTGCAACTGGACGCGCCAGCCACGCCCGAGCGGCTGCTGCGGGCGCTGGGCCGCGTATGAGCTGCTGGTGGCCAAGGCCCGACTGGCCGCGTCAGTTCGTGCCGGCCTGCCTTATCGCGGTCACCAGCGCCTGGAATGGAGCAAGCATGCGTGGCTCGCTGATGCCGGCAAAGCCGAGCAGCAGGCCCGACATGCTGCCGCGCTCGCCGCAATAGTCTGACAGGGCACGCACGATGACCCCGGACTGAGCCACGAGGCTCTTGACCCGGAGATCGTCAACACCATCGGGCAATCGCAGCACCAGATGCAAGCCCGCCGGACTGTCGCAGGGATGGACCCAGCCCGGACCGAGGTGACGCTCGATGAGCGCGAGCAAGGCGGCGCGGCGCGCAGCGTAGATCAGCCGCATGCGCCGCACATGTGACGCATAATGACCCTGCTGCATGAATTCGGCCAGCGCTGCCTGCGTCGCGAGATTGCCCTGCCGATAGAGCTGAGGGTAGGCAGCCCGGAATGCCGAGGCCAGCTCATGTGGCAGCACGAGATAGGCGATGCGCAGGCCAGGATACGCTGTCTTGCTGAAAGTGCCAATGTAGATCACACGCGCATCGGGTCGCAAGCCCTGCAACGCGGCAATCGGCCTGCCAGCGTAGCGGAATTCGCTGTCATAGTCATCCTCGACGATCCAGCTGTCATGACGCCTGGCCTGCTCGAGCAGATCGAGCCGCCGCCGCAAGCTCATGACGGAACCGAGCGGGTACTGGTGGGAGGGGGTGACGAAGACGAGTCGCGGTGCCTGCTCCCAATCCGAGCTCCTGGGCGCCATCCCTTCGCTGTCGACCGGGATGCCCCGAACGCGCAGGCCGTTGATCTCCAGCAAGCCGCGCAGGCCCCAGTAGCCTGGCTCCTCGACCCAGGCCAGATCGTTTGCGTCAGCCATCAGGCGCGTGACCAGATCAATCGCCTGGTGACTGCCTTCTGCAATCACGATCTGATCGGGCTCGCAATGCACCGAGCGGGTTTCGCGCAGGTGCTCGACCAGTGCCGCGCGCAATGCAGGATGCCCTCCGCCAGAGACATAGCTGCGCCACTCAGGCGGTGCATGTCGCTGCCAGCGCGCCAGCAGCTGCGCGAAGCGACGGTGCGGAAACTCGGTCACATCCGGTACGCCAGGCACGAAGGCGCCCCAGTGCGATACCGAGGCGCGCGGCTCGCCCGCCAGCGCCTGGCCACGCACGGACAGCGCCGAACCGGTCGCGCGTCCTGCTGAAGCGCCCGGAGCGCGCAGGTGGACCGGCGCCGGTTGCTGTGAGCGCTCGGGCAGCACGCTGGCGACGTAGGTACCGCTGCCGGTCAAGGTGGACAGATAGCCCTCGGCAGTCAGCTGGGCATAGGCATGCATCACGGTGTTGCGCGCCAGCGCGAATTCGCGTGCGAGATCACGCGAGGCAGGCAACCTGACGCCCGCAGCCAGGCTGCCGTCGAGCACTGCCACGCGCAGACAGTCGTAGAGCAGGCGGTTCAGGGGCTGATCACTGCAGGCATTCCGCAGCGCAGCCCAGCGATGAGCGAGCAGCTCGATGTTGACCCGTCGCAAATTGGCTCTATCAAACAAAACAGAACTGGATCTTACCCTGGATCCACAATTCAAATCTAATCAAGCCATGATCCCGGCCGCAGCACAGCGCCGGGACTGATGACAAGGAAATGACCATGCCCACTTTCTCGAAATCCAAGCGCTCCATGATCGCCCTGCTGTGCAGCTGCGCCGCTTTCGGCGCGCTGGCCCAGTCCAGGCCGCTAACCGCGATCGTGCCCTGGCCTGCCGGCGGCCCGTCAGATTTCGTGATACGCCAGCTGCAGCCCGACATGAGCAAGTACCTGGGCCAGGCCATCGTCGTCGAGAACCTGGGCGGCGTCTCTGGAGCCATTGGCGTACAGAAGGCACTGTCTGCCACGGCCGACGGCAACACCGTGCTGGTGGGCAGCCCGATGGAGCTGATCATCGCGCCGCTGGCCTTCAGCTCCGTCAAGTACAACCCGTCCGACATCAGAATGGCGGCGCAGATCGTCAAGGCGCCCTTGGTGCTGCTGGCGCGCAAGGACCTGCCCGCGAGCAACGTCGATGAACTGATCGCGCTTGCCGACAAAGGCGGGGAGCTGTCGATCGCCAACGCGGGCACCGGCAGCTTCTACCACCTGGCGGCCGAGAAATTTGCCCAGCAATCGGGAGTCAAGCTGCTGCATGTGCCCTACAAGGGCAGCGCCCCGGTGTTGGCCGACCTCATGGGCGGGCAGATCGACCTGTCGTTCACGATCATGACGGGCAACGTCCCCAACCTGATCAGCGAAGGCAAGGTCAAGGCGCTCGGCTTGGCCACCACCACCCCGCTGGCAAAGTTCCCGCAGCTTGCCGCGCTGGGCGCACACCCCAAGCTCGCCGGCTTCGAGTTCAATTCATGGGCAGGCATCATGGTGCCGCGCCACACGCCCGAGGAAGCGGTCAACCGCCTCAACAAGGCCGCTTACGAGGCACTGCAGAATCCCGAGGTTCGCAAGGCCTTCGAGGCCACGGGCACCCAGGTCGTGCCATCGACCTCGCTCGCCGAGCTCGACCGGGTCTACAGGCTCGAGATCACGCGCTACCAGTCGATCGCCAAGTCGATCAATCTGCAGAAGCAGTAAGCCCGCCGCGCCCGGAAACCACATGAACCACCTCGCCACGGCCAGCCAGACCGCACAGGCCCTGCCTTACCCGAGGCTGGCGCAATGCGTCGAGCAACTGCTGCTCGACCCGTCGGTCTCGGTACCGCCGCGCATCGTGCAGCCGCTGGCCAGCGGCGGCAGCCTGTTCGTGATGCCGGCGTCCGACAGCCGGGTCGCGATCACCAAGCTCATCACCTTCGTCGCAGACAACGCCACACGCGGCCTGCCCAGCATCCAGGGCGACATGGTGGTGTTCGACGCCACCGACGGTCGGCGCCTGCATGCCCTGGATGGTCCGACCGTCACGGCACGCCGCACTGCAGCGGTATCGCTGCTGGCAGCGCGCCTGCTCGCTCCCAGGCCGGACGGCAAGCTGCTGATCGTCGGCGCTGGCGCACAGGGACAGTCCCACCTCGAGGCTTTCATTGAAGGCATGGGCGTGCGTGAGGTACTGGTCGCATCGCGCTCGGCTGCCAGCGCCGACACGCTGGTGCAACGGGCCCTGGAGCTCGGCGCGCAAGCGCGGCGCGTCGACGACGCCGATGCCGCCGTCGCCGACTGCACGCTGGTCGTCAGCACGACGAGCGCGCAGCAGGTCGCGCTACGCGCGCTGCCACGCGACGACGCATTCATCTGTGCCGTCGGCGCCTTCACGCCACGCATGGTCGAGTGGGCGCCCGAGGTCTGCCGCCATGTTGCGGCCAACGGCCGCATCGTGGTCGATACCCGGGACGCCGACCACGAGGCAGGCGACCTGATCCAGGCCGGCCTGGACACTGCCATTTTTCCCGAACTTGCCGACGTAGTCAGGCAGCGTCCTGCCTGGAGCGGGCTTGCGCAGCGGGGTGGCCCGGTATTTTTCAAGAGCTGCGGCTGGGCAGGCTGGGACCTCGCTGCCGCGCGCTGCATCGCGGGCTGAATCCCCTGCCAGGGAACCCCGGACGCGCGTTTTCGGCCTGCCGACCCTGTAACCTTTTTCGAGAGAAACACCATGCTTGAACGATTCGATGTCGGAGCGCGCATGTCCGAAATGGCCATCCACGACAACACCATCTACCTGGCCGGCCAAGTGGCTGCAGACGCCAGCCAGGACATCCAGGGCCAAACGCGCCAGGTACTGACCGCGATCGACACCCTGCTGGCTCGCGCAGGCAGCGACAAGAGCAAGATCCTGATGGCACAGATCTTCCTGGTCGACCTGGCCGACTTCGCGGGCATGAACGAGGCCTGGGACGCCTGGGTGGCCTGCGGCAGCACGCCACCGCGTGCCACCGTCCAGACCAGGCTGATGAACCCGAACTGGAAGCTCGAGATCGTCATCACCGCGGCCCGCTGATCATGAATGCAGGCCACCACGACCAGACCGCCAGCGACCTCCATGAGGTGCCAGCCGCGCTGCTTGAGCTGCGCCGGGTGCTGGGCCTGTCAGCCGTCCTGATCGGGGCCGAGGTGCCTGCACGCAACTGCAGGGACTGGAGTTCACAGCCTGGGGGCACACCGCTGGCCGTGGTGCGCCCCGCAGACACGGCCGGCATGGCAGCCGCCGTGCGCGCCTGCCACGAGGCCGGCCTGCCCATGGTTCCGCAAGGCGGGCTGACCGGCCTCAGCGGCGGCGCACAGCCCAGTGCCGGCTGCGTCGTGCTGTCGCTTGAACGCCTGACCGGAATCGAGGAAATCGATCCTGCCGCCGGCACGCTGACGGCCAGGGCCGGCACGCCGCTGGAACAGATCCAGCAAGCTGCCGATGAGGCCGGCTGCTACTTCGCGCTCGACCTGGGAGCGCGCGGCTCCTGCACCATAGGCGGCAACCTGGCAACCAATGCCGGCGGCAACCGCGTGCTGCGCTATGGCATGACACGCGAGCTCGTGCTCGGCCTCGAAGCGGTGCTGCCCGACGGCCGCGTACTGAGCAACCTCAACAAGATGCTCAAGAACAACGCCGGCTACGATCTCAAGCAGCTCTTCATCGGCAGCGAGGGCACGCTGGGCATAGTCACGCGCGTGGTGCTCAGACTTCACCCCAAACCCGGCTGCACGATGTCGGCGCTCTGCGCCCTGCCCGGTTTCGGCGCGGCAGTCGAACTGCTGCAGCAGGCGCGTACCGGACTCGGCCCCATGCTGTCGGCATTCGAAGTCATGTGGCCCGACTACTGGGATGCAGCGCTCGACCTGGTCGGCCTGGGCAGTCCGCTCCCGGGCCGGCACGGCTGCTATCTGCTGATCGAGGCGCAAGGCACCGAGGAAGCCGTCGATGCCCCGCGCTTCGAATCCTGGCTCGAACGCATGCTCGAACTCGGCCTGCTGGAAGATGCCGCGCTGGCACGCTCGGTCGCCGACACGCAGGCCTTCTGGTCCCTGCGCGACGCCTGCGGCGAATTCCCCCAGGCCATAGGGGCACATGTCTCCTACGACATCGGACTCAAGCTAGGCGACATGGACGCGTATGTAGGCCGCTGCAAGGCTGCCCTGGCCCGCGTCATCCCAGGCTGCCGCAGCGTCTATTACGGCCATGTCGGTGACGGCAACATCCACATTGACGCCTGGATCCCGGGTCTTGATGCGCGACAGCAGCCCAAGGACGCGATCGACGCCATAGTCTACGGCCTGGTGCGTGAATACGGCGGCACCATCTCGGCCGAGCACGGCATAGGCACGACCAAGCGCCAGTGGTTGCCGCATGCACGCAGCGCCGAAGAGTTGTCCCTGATGCACACCCTGAAGCAGGCACTTGACCCCCTGAGCCTGCTAAACCCCGGCAAAGTACTCCCGACCTGCCCCAAACCGACATGAGCAGCCACACCGATACCGTACACCGTCAATTCGACCCACAAGCCCAGGCCTACCTGCAAAGCGCCGTCCACGCCACGGGCCCCGACCTCGTGCGCGCCCGCGAACGCGTCGCGCAGGTCCCCGAACTCGCGGCCGCGCGCTGCCTGGACCTCGGTACCGGCGCCGGCCACCTGAGCTTTGCCCTGGCACCGGTCGTCGCACAGGCAGTGGCCGCCGATCCCTCGGCCAGCATGCTAGCGACAGTCATGGCTGCAGCGGCAGAAAAAGGCCTGGGCAACATTTCAACGGTGCAAACCCGTGCCGAGTCACTGCCGTTCCCCGACGCGCATTTCAGCCTGGTCGCATCGCGCTACAGCGCGCACCATTGGCTCGACCTTGCGACCGCCCTGCACGAGATGCGCCGCGTAACCCAGCCCGGTGGCTACCTGCTGCTGATAGACATCGAAGGCGACGAGAATGCACTGGCAGACACCCACCTGCAGGCAATCGAGCTGCTGCGCGACCGCTCGCATGTGCGTGACCGGAGTCCGTCCGAATGGACTCGTCTGCTGAGTGCGGCAGGCTTCGATCGGATCGAGCATGAATCCTGGCCGACCAGACTCGAATTCGGCAGCTGGGTCACGCGCATGCGCACACCCGAGCACTTGGTGTCGGTACTGCGTCAGTTGCAGGCCGAAGCCCCGCGCGAAGTGCAACAGGCGCTCGCGATCGAAGCTGACGGATCGTTCTCGCCCAGGACCGGGCTCTGGTGGGCACGCGCTGCCTGAGCAAGGCAGCGCGTGCCCACCAGAGCCCAGCCAGGTCATGGCAGATGAAGCGCGCCTCGCCGTCCTGGGTTCGGACCGCGCACCTTCAATTCGCAACGCGGCTCAGCGCCGTCCAGTCCGCTGCAGATAGGTCTTGAGCGGCAGGTCATCCTCCAGCACATGACCCGCGACCAGGGCGTGGATCAGCCGGGCCAGGCCCACCTTATCAGTCTCTCCGTTGGCTCCGTTGTAAAGCAGCTCGGTCAGCCGCTCGAGGTACTGGTCGTGCCTGGCCCGATGTTCGGCCAGCGCCGGGCAGTGCTTCGCTTGCAGCACCGCTTCCTCGGCCACGAAATGGCGGCGCATCACATCGGCAATGTCGTTGAGCAGCTGGTGGAAGCGGCCCGAATCGGCCTGCGGCACATCGAGCAGCTCCAGGGCCTGCTGGCCGAGCGAGATCAGCTGCCGGTGCTGGGCGTCCGGTTGCGGGTGCCCCACGCTCAACTCAGGTGCCCAGTCAGGTATGCGCAGGTCGGCCATCTCGGCTCCCTCGGCAAGTTTCCGGATTGAAGATCGTTATCAACCAAACACTGTAGCGAAAGAGCGCCAAAACGCAAGCCCGATGGCCGGGCCTGCCCGGCGCCGGATCCTCAGGCGTGGCGCCCGACTACTTCGCCCGGAACGACCCGCTTGAACGGCGGCAGGCCCTGCAGCAGGCGCTGGCCGTAGCTGGTCCTGGTCAGCCGGCGGTCGTAGCAGGTGACATGCGCCTCGTCGTCCTCGGTGCGGATCGCGCGGCCCACCCACTGCGCGAGACGGATCGCGGTCGCCGGCACCACCAGCTCGACGAAGGGATCGCGCCCGACCTGGCGCAGCCATTCCGCGCGCGCCTCGCCGACCGGATCGTCGGGCGGTGCGAACGGCAGCTTGGTGATGAACAGGTCCTCGCACAGCTGCCCGGGCAGGTCCAGGCCCTCGCCGAAGGACTGCATGCCGAAGATGACCGAGGGCTGGCCGGCCGCGACGCGCTCGCGGTGGCGCCCGAGCAGCTGCCAGCGCGGCAGCGCGGTCTGCACCAGCACGATCTCGCGCAGGTCCTCGGGCAGCGATTCCTCGGCCAGCCGGAGCTGGACGCGCGAGGTGAACAGCACCAGCGCGCCGTGCCTGACCTGGCGCAGGTCGCGCAGCAGGGCTTGCACCATCGAGGCGTTGAAGCCGGCCGCGTCCTTGGGGTCGGGCAGGTCGTCGACCAGCACCAGGTGGCCCTGGCGCTCGTAGTCGAACGGACTCTGGACCTCCAGCGACACCGCCGCCGGGTCGCCGCTGAGGCCGGCCTCCTTCAGGAAGAAGTCGAAGCGGCCGCAGCTCGTCAGCGTGGCCGAGGTCAGCACCGCGCCGCGCACCGCGTTCCAGAGGTGATGGCGCAAGGTCGCGCCCGGCAGCGTCGGGCTGGCGTGCGCCTGCAGCACGATGTAGTCACCCTGGGTCGCGAGCGTGAACCACTTGGCGGCGGGTGCCTGGCCCTCGTCGGCGTCCTGCAGCATCAGCTGGGTGGTCGTGGCGACCGCCTCCAGCCGCGGCGCGATCGTGCCGAGCTGGGCGTAGAGCTGCGACAGCCGCCGGGCCTCGTCGGGCTGCGCCTTGATCTCGGCGCGCAGCGCCTTGCTGACCGCGCGCAGCGCGTCGAGGAAGGCATTGGCCTGGTGCGAAAGCTGGGCCAGCGGCTCGACCAGCTCGGGGTGCAGCTGGCCGCGCGGTACGCGGTAGCGGCCCGGCTGGGCAGCAGCGCCCTGCCCGCCTGCGCCGCCGAATCCGCCGCGCCGTCCGCCCCAGGCCGGCGCCTCCTCGCCCTTGAGCGCGGCACCATGGTGGTGCATGACCAGCCGCGCCAGCTCAGTCATGTGCTGGCGCAGCAGCGCGGAAATCCTCGGGATCTCGGCCACCTCGGACACCGCCAGCAGGCCGCCGGTGCGCACCGCCTGGCTCGCGAGCTTGTCGATCCACTTCAGGCGGCTCAGGTCCATGCTGCTGGCGAACTGGTCGAGCGCGATGCCCGGCAGGTGGTGCGCCTCGTCCAGCACCAGCAGGCAGTTGTCGAGCTCGGGCAGCTGGCGCGAGCCGAGCGAGGACAGCAGCAGGTCGTGGTTGACCACGATCACCTGCGCGCCGACCAGGGTCTTGCGCGCCGCGTAGTAGCTGCACTGGTCGTAGGCCGGGCAGTGGCGTGCGGTGCAGCTGCTGCCCTCGGCCGCGACCGTCGCCCACCAGGCGGCCTCGGGTGGCTGGGCGAGCTGGTCGCGGTCGCCGTCCCAGCGTCCACGCTCGAGCTGCTGCTGCAGGTCCTGGTAGAAGGCGTGGCGCTCGGCCTGCTCCTGCGCCAGGCTCAAGCTGCGGCCGGCGCTGGTCGGGCGAGCCTCGTCGGCGAACAGGTCGTCCTCGGCATCCCAGGCGGCGTCGCCGTCGGCCTCGTCGGCGCCATGCGCCCAGCGGTCGAGCTTGAGCTTGCAGACATAGCGCCCGCGTCCCTTGGCCAGCGCGAAGCGGAAGGGCTGCGGCAGGCTGCGCGCCAGCGCCGGCAGGTCCTTGGCGACGAGCTGCTCCTGCAGCGCGACGGTGGCGGTCGAGATCATCACGCGCGTGTTGCGCGCCAGCGCCAGCGCGACGGCCGGCACGCTGTAGGCCAGCGACTTGCCCACGCCGGTGCCGGCCTGGATCACGGCGATCGAGCGCTGCGGCTCGAGCTCCTCGAGCGGACCGTCCTCGTCCTCGGGCGGCTTGCCGAGGTCGGCCTCGGCGAAGGTCAGCGCGACCTGCTCGGCCATCAGGCGCTGGCCCTCGCGCACGCGCAAGCCGCTGGCGGCCACCACTTCATCGAACACCTGCAGCGCCGCGCGCGCCATTTCTGCCTTGGACATGGGGCGGGAGTGTGGCACGAAATCCCGCGCGGCGCGGCCGGCAGGGCCCCGGCCAGGCCTTACAATGCCGGTCTCGACAGCTGCGGAGGTGTGGCAGAGTGGTCGATTGCACCGGTCTTGAAAACCGGCAACGGGCAACCGTTCGTGAGTTCGAATCTCACCGCCTCCGCCAACAAGCCCCATCAGGGGCTTTTTCGTCTCCAGAGCCATTTCGCCAGGCCTCTCCCTGAAGCAGGAATCTGCGCTTCAGTGACCGGATAACGGGCGCGAGTGCCTGACGAAGCTCGCCCCCTTGAAGCTGCCAGCAGTTCGTCCGGACCAGCAGTCCCGTCACGCCTTGCTCGCCCAGCAGGCATCCCTATCGACCCATCGCCATCGGAACGCACGGCCAGCGGCGGGCTTCAGTCGAGCCTCCGATCGAGTCAGCTGCTGGCGCAGCCGGCCATGCCCCATGGCGAAGCCCCCCCGGAAAACGGCAGGAGGCGGGCAGAACGCAGAAGAAGTCCGCCACGAAGATCGAAAAACCATCAGTTCCAAAATTATTATTTTCTGACCGGTCGCCAAACCTCCCAGGACATACATCCCAAAAAACAGGATGATTTCCAAAAAATCAAAACAGGAAATATTTGTAAAGACTTGTAACCCTGCTTGACAATATTTCCGGACCTCCCGAAGCTGCGTCTGTCAATGGGAAGCGCGAATCCGAAATTCCGGGTGAACGCTCAGCCAAAGCAACAGAAAACACATTCAAGTTTTCTGGCCTTCATGTGGAAAGGGCATCTCATGTGCGATCACCATGACGAGAAGCACGGCGTGTGTTTCATCATTCCGCCACACATCCTGGAGAACATTCTCAAGATGGCGCCAGACGAGGCGCTGCGCAGCCGGGCATTCGACAACCTGCACATGCAGGGGCATTTCCGTGGCATGCGGGAAGGACTTGGGCTATTCAGCTTCACAGGGTTGTCAACCGGAACCAAGCGCCGCACCATCTACAACGCCAGGCATTTGCGCAAGCTGCCCGGATCGCTGGTGCGATCGGAAGGCGCGCCGCCCAGTTCGACTGACGTAGCCATTAACGAGGCCTATGATTTCAGCGGAAACACCTACGATTTCTATTCAGCCATATTTTCCCGCAACTCCATAGACGGCAAGGGAATGCGACTGGACTCCACCGTCCACTACGACAAGTCCTTTGACAACGCCTTCTGGAATGGCCAGCAGATGGTGTACGGCGATGGCGACGGCAAGCTGTTCGACCGGTTCACGAAATGCCTGGACGTGGTCGGACACGAATTGACCCATGGCGTCACCCAGTTCACCGCCGGCCTGCAGTACCAGGACCAGCCGGGGGCCCTGAATGAATCCATGTCCGATGTGTTCGGCATCCTGATCAAGCAATATTCACTGAAGCAGACCGCACAGCAGGCCGGCTGGCTCATCGGGGAAGGCCTGTTCATTCCCGCGGCAGGCACGAACCGGACAGCGCTGCGTTCGATGAAGGCGCCGGGCACGGCGTACAATGACCCTCTCATCGGCAAGGATCCGCAGCCGGCCCACATGAAGGACTATTACAGCGGATCGAGCGACAACGGCGGGGTGCACATCAATTCCGGCATACCGAACCATGCCTTCTATCTGGCGGCAGTTGCAATCGGAGGCAATGCGTGGGATATTGCCGGCAAGATCTGGTACGAGGTGCTGACCACACGGCTGCATCCGACATCCCAGTTTGCGGACATGGCCAGGGAAACCCGGGACGTGGCGAAGAAATACGGCGCCGCGGCCGTCACGGCAGTGGACAGCGCGTGGAAAGGTGTCGGACTGTAAGCTGCGGGCGGCAGGCAGATTTCGCATCCTGCTAGGCGAAGGAATTCTTGCCGCCCAACTCCTGCTACTGGGATCTTGCAGCATGGCGCAGACGCATGAACTCTCGATTGAAGTCGAACGCTCTGGAGGGCAGCTGCCCATGTATCGGCCCAGGTACCGGGTCGAAACGAAGCACCTGAACCCGCAGGAACAGAAGCTGCTCCAGCAAATTTTCGACCGGTCAGATTTCTTCAATCTGCCCGACAGGTTTTCATTGACCGGATACCCGGACACCTTCGAATACCGCATGACCGTCAATCAGGACGGAAAAGAGCATACGGTGATATTCCACGACGACGATGGCCATCCGGAATCTCTCGATGAACTGATGGACTGGCTGAGAGACCGAAGCCCGTAGCCACCTCGACACGACTCGGCAGGGGCATCGCGATCCAGCGCGATTCACGCGCACGGGCAAGCCCGGTGCCGGCTTGCGTGTCGCGCGCATTTCCCCCGAAGATCGGGATCGCAAGCCAATGCGAGAGCGAGGTGTTTCCCAGAGGATCCGCAGGTCCGAAGCGCTGCCACGCCAGATGCAGTTGCCTGCCTCCCCGACTCGTACGGGGTGGATCCGGCCCTTGGCCTGCCGGGCGCCAAGGTGTCGTGCAGCCGCCCGAGCTCGATCCAGGGCGTCGGACAATGCGTAGACGATTTGGCGAAAATCTGCCTCGATCGTTACTTGGCTTCCCCCTGCCGATGCGAATCGGCTTGCCCCAGTCCGGACCTTCTTTTCTTGTCGACAGCAGCCCCGTCATGACCCAGCCGACCTCCACCCCCCTCCTCGACCGGCTCCGCAGCGCGCTCGGCGCCGACGCCGTCCTGACCGACGCCGTCCTGACCGGCGCCGACATCGAGGCGCGCTACCGCAAGGACTTCTTCGCGCCGCAGCCCGAGGCCAGCCTGCCGCTGGCCGTGGTGCGCCCGCGCGACACGGCGCAGGTGGCCGAGGTGCTGCGCCTGTGCCACGCGCAGCGCCAGACCGTCGTCACGCAGGGCGGCATGACCGGGCTGTCGGGCGGTGCACTGCCCGGCGACGGCGAACTGATCCTGTCGCTCGAGCGGCTGCGCGGCATCGAGGAGATCGACGAGCAGGCCGGCACGATGACGCTGCTGGCCGGCACGCCGCTGCAGCAGGCGCAGGAAGCCGCCGCCGCGCGCGGCTGGCTGCTGGCGGTCGACCTCGGCGCGCGCGGCTCCTGCCAGATCGGCGGCAACGTCGCGACCAACGCGGGCGGCAACCGCGTGATCCGCTACGGCATGATGCGCACGCAGGTGCTCGGGCTCGAGGCCGTGCTGGCCGACGGCACGGTGCTGGGCTCGCTCAACAAGATGCTCAAGAACAACGCCGGCTACGACCTCAAGCAGCTGTTCATCGGCAGCGAGGGCACGCTGGGCGTGATCACGCGCGTGGTGCTCAAGCTCGAGCCCCTGCCCGACAGCGTGCAGACCGCGATGTGCGCGGTCGACAGCTACGGGCAGGTGGTCGCGCTGCTGCGCCACGCGCAGCGCCGCCTGTCGGGCCGGCTGTCGGCGTTCGAGGTGATGTGGGCCGACTTCCACGACGCGGTCAGCACCCGCATCGCGGGCCAGCGCGCCGTGCTGCCGCCGGGCTCGCCCTTCTACGTGCTGCTCGACCTGCAGGGCGCAGACGCCGAGGGCGACGCCGCGCTGTTCGAGCGCATGCTGGAGCAGGCGCTGGAAGAAGGCCTGATCAGCGATGCGGCGATCGCCAGCTCGGTCAAGGAAGCGCAGGAATTCTGGACGCTGCGGGACTCGCCGGCGCGCTTCACCACGGTCTGGCCGCAGATCGCGAGCTTCGACATCAGCCTGCCGATCGGCTCCATCGGCGAGTTCGTCGAGCGCCTGCGCGAGCGGCTGCAGCAGGCCCTGCCGGGCTGCGAGGCGCTGCACTTCGGCCATATCGGCGACAGCAACCTGCATGTCTGCGTTGCCGTGCCGGGCACCGACGCAGACACCTTCCCCGAGCACGAGATCAAGGACCTGCTCTACGGTCTGCTGCGCGAGTACCGCGGCAGCATCTCGGCCGAGCACGGCGTCGGCCGGCACAAGAAGGACTACCTCGGCTACAGCCGCAGCCCGGAGGAGATCGCGGTGATGCGCGGCGTCAAGGCGGCGCTCGATCCGCTTGGCATCCTGAACCCGGGGCGGATCTTCGACTGACTGCGCTGCAGTCCGTCGTCAGGCCCCGAGCCCGATCGGCGTCGGCGTGTCGTGCACGATCAGGCTGAACAGCTTCTGGTAGTCGGCAGCGACGGAATGCTGGCCTGCCAGGGGGTCCTGGTTGAGCCCGAAGGCGGCGTCGAGTGCGGCCCAGTCCTGCGCCGTCAGCACGGCCTGCGCGATCAGCAGGATCTCGCTCTCCTCCAGCCGCATGTGTTCGCGGTAGAAGGCCACGTAGCGGGTCAGCGCGTCGACGAAGGGCTGGCGGCGGGATGCGCCCAGGAAACGCCAGGCCAGCAGCAGGTGCTGGAGTTCGCGCACCGCGGGCGCGCCTTTTTCATGCTCGCCGTCGAGCCTGGCGATGGCTTCCCGCGTCTCGGGCGCGGCGCGCAGCACGAGCGGGAACAGCAGCTCGGTTTCCTTGCGGTGGTGCAGCTGCTCGGGGAACTCGTCGATGTAGAGCAGCATCGCGCTCAGGCTGTCGAAGAAGCGCCGGCTGTCCTCTCCCGGCCCCTGGCGCAGCAGCAGCATGGACTGGAGCACGGAAGACAGCGCGGCATGCTCGTCGCGGATGATGCGCAGGGACTGCGGAATGCTCATGGCCAATGACTCCGTTGAAAAATGAGAACTGGAAACGACAGGCCCCCGGCCCGGTCGCCGGGCCTGTCGCGTGATCGCTCAGGGATCAGAGCGGGAACACCGCCTTGAGCCAGAGCGCATTGCCCTGGGCACCGTTCCTGACCTGGGTTTCCTGCTGCCACTTGGCGGTCACGAACCAGCCCTTGCCGCTGTCGTACTTGACGTTGGGGCCGATGGCCAGGCCACGGTACTTGTTGTCGCCCACGGCGGCGGCGCCGCTGCCCGAGTCGCCCGTCAGCTGCTGCTTGTAGTAGCCGCCCACGCCGAGCGTCCAGCCATTGCCCAGACCATAGCCGGCGGCATAGTCGAAGTGGAATTCATTGCCCGAGCGGTAGTCGGTGTCATTGTTCTTCTGGTTGATCAGGTAGCCCAGCTTGATGTCGCCGTTGAAGCCCTTGGGGTCGATGTAGCTCAGGGCGTAGACGGGCTCGATCGCGGCGTAGTTGCGACCGATGTTGGCGATGTCGCCCTTGGTGTAGCCCCCGGTGGGCAGGTAGGCGTCGAGCGCCGCCACGCTGTGCAGATTCGGGCTGTAGTGGTGACCGACGCCGACGCCGACCGTCAGGTCGCCGAGGCCGCTCTTGCTCTGGCTGCCGCCCGGCGTGCTGACCTTCAGGTCCACCAGCGGCGCGATCACGTGCGCGACCAGGTCGCCGCCCAGGACCTGGGTGCCCGGCACCCAGACCAGGCGCGGTGCGACCACGTTGGCGTGCACCTTGAAGCCCGGCACCTTGAGGTCCTTGCCGTCCTTGTCGTTGAGCCGGTCGGCGTTGTAGACGTTGCCGAACACCATGCCGTAGACGCCCGGCGGGGGCAGTGCGCCGGCCATGAAGTTCTCGGTGCCGTGCGGGTAGACGGAGCCGCCGAGCTCGGTGGCTTGGGCCGCGCCCAGGCTGGCCAGCAGGGCTGCGGCAGCGATGATTGTGCGATTGGACATGCTTGTCTCCTGACTTGTGCTTGAAACGTGGGGGAACTCGGGCCTGTCTGGACAGGTCCGTCACTGCGTGGGCGGTGAGGGGTGTCGGAGCCGTCCGCCCCCTGTTGCGGGGCGGCTCGCTGGATGTCAGGCGGTGGCGCGGGCAGGCGCTGCGGCGGTGGTCGCGGGCGCGGCGCCGTGCCGCGCGGGCTGGCTGGCGGCCGGGACCGGATGCAGCACCAGGCGGCGCGAGACCGGCAACAGCGTC
>JBEEPT010000209.1:0-7999 GCA_041190985.1 Pseudomonadota bacterium | reverse complement strand
GCGAATACGGCCTCGTGTTCCAAGAGAACAGCATCCGCCGCATGGTCTTCAACCCCGGCGACCCGCTGGTCTTCTCGTTCTCGCGCATCTCGGAGCGCATCGGCACATCCTCGACCAGCGCCATCGTGTCGTCGAATGGGCGGACGTATGCGTTGCTTGAAGACGGCTTCTACATGGAGCAGGGCGGCTCGATCCAGGCCATCGGCAAGGAGCGCGTCGACCGCACATTCCTTGCCGACCTGGCGCAAGGCGGGCGCCCCTACATCGTCGCCGCGGTCGACCCGGTATCGCAGCGCGTGTTCTTCGCCTATCCGAGCGTCAGCCAATCCGATCTGACCGTGCGCAACAAATGCCTCGTGTACGACCCGAACGTGGATCGGTGGACGCTTATCGAGCAGGACGTCAAATACCTCGGTTCGGTGGCGCCTCCCGGCGTCGGGCTGGATACGGAGCCGCTGGCATCGAGCAACATCGATGCGTTGGCGTACAGTCTGGACAGCAACTATTGGAACGGCGGCCGCCCGGTGCTCGGCTGCTTCGACACATCCAACCGCCTCGCCTCGTTCTCGGGGCCATCGCTTGAGGCGACCATCGAGACGGGCGTTGTGAAGACGCAAGCCTGGTGGAGCGGCATCAAGCGCATCATGCCGATCGTGGACACGCCGACCTGCTACGTAAACGTGGCAACGCGCGCGACCCCGTCCGCTGCCGATAGCTGGCGCACGGCGCGGCTGCCGTCGACCATCTCCGGCTATGCCCACATCCTCGCGGATGGGCGCTTCCACAAGCTGCGGGCGTTCATGCCGAGCGGCACGACGTGGGGCAAGTTCCAGGGCTGGGAAGTCGAATAATGTACAAGGACAGCCTCTCATCCCGCGTCGACAAGAACCGCATCGTCTCGGTCGGTTCGGTGACACTGGCGGCAGGCGCGACGACCACGCAGGTGTTCAACCTTGCCATGTCGAAGCAGAATTGGGTGCACCTCTACCCGCAGACGGCCAACGCCGCCGCGGTGGTGGCAAGCACGTATCTGAGCACGCGCGACACCCGCTCGTTCACGATCACGCACCCGAACGATGCGAACGCGGACAAGACCTTCTCGTACATCATCATCGCAGGCGACCTGACGTGACAGTCATTCGGTGCCTCGTCCTCCCGGAGGACGGCCTCGTAAACCCCTTCAACAGGGCGAGGCACCGGACCCCATGAACATCGTCGAGGTACGGCCCGAGAATTGGTCGCTGGCCAAGCCGTTCTGCGAGGCATGGGAGCGGTCGCGCCACGGCTGCCACACGGTCAACGAGATCATTGCCAACTGCATCGCGGGCGAATGGCAGTTGTGGCTGGTCGCTGATGATAAGCCCGTCGCCGTCTATGCGACGCGCGTCTTCCAGCGCCCTCGGGCGCGCATCCTCGAAATGCCCATGCTGATCGGCAGCCGCGCTCGCGAGTGGTGGCGGCTGGCGGACGAGCACGTCAACGGCATCGCGAAAGCATACGGCTGCACCCGCATTCAACTCACCGGCCGGGCCGGGTGGCAGCGACTGACTAGAGGCCGATACGCCGTCGAGGGCGTCTTGATCGGACGAAAGGTGGACTAATGGGCAGCAGCAGCGGCGGCGGTGGTGGCAAGGGTGGCGCGACCATCAAAAACACGAAGCCCTGGAACGCCAACGACCTGAAGAATAGTTCCAACTTCGCGAACTATCTTATGCGCTCGGACCAGGGCTTCAAGCCGTTCGAGGCCCCGACCTACACGCCCTTCAGCCAGGAGACGCTGAGCGGCCTGCAGGGCATGCAGAACATGGCCTCGCAAGGCCCGACTGCGGGCGTCATCGGCGGCAACGACTTCCTCGCACAGATGACGCAGAACGGCGGCATGAGCGCGGGGCTGCTCGGCGCCATGAACCCGATGCAGCAGGTCGCGAGCGGCCAGAACAGCATCGACCAGGGCAACTATCAGACGCTTTGGAACCAGTCGCAGGGGCCGACCTCGGCGAGCCAGAACCTGCAGGGCATGGCGAGCGGCGCTGAGCGTGAAAACCCGTGGCTCATGGAGAGCCTGCAGAAGGGCGCAGAGCAGATCGCGCTGAGGAGCGGCACGGGTGCCGCGGGCAGCGGGCGGTACGGTTCAGCGGCTGCTGCAGCGGGCACGGCGGGCATGCTGGGCGACTACTACGCCATGCCGCTCGCGCAAGCCTATGAGAATAACAGCAATCGCATGCTGCAGGCCAACGGCATGATCGACAGCGCCGAGCAGGCGCGGCTTGCCGGAATGGGCAACGCGGCGCAGGGGCTGGCGGGTGTTCAGGGCGCCAACATCGCCAATCGCGTAAACGCGGCGAACATGCAGGCCGGCCTCTACAATCAGGGCCTCAACCGCTCGCTTAGCTCCGCGCAGCTAGCGCCCGGCCTGCAGTCGGCAATGTACGACCCCTACAGGACCATGCTCGGCGTCGGCGCGGCCTACGAGGACAAGGCTCAGCAGGGCATCGACGACGCGGTCAACAAGTGGAACGCGAACCAGCAGCGGCCGTGGAACATGCTGAGCGCGTACAACGCCATCGTGCAGGGCCAAGGCAATCTCGGGCAGCAGACGACACAACAGACGCAGCGCCCGTCCGGCCTTCTCGGTGCGCTTGGTGGCGCGGCGTCCGGCGCCTCGGCGGGCTCCATGTTCGGCCCCGGCGGCACCGCGCTCGGCGGTCTCCTCGGCGGCTACTACGGGTGGTGACGCATGTCGAACATGGGTGACTTTTTCAGCCCTGCCATGATGCAGCAGGCGATCGAGCTTGAGCGGCGTCTGAACGGCAACCCGGCGACGAACTACCAGGCGCCGGCCAGCCCCGAGACGATGCAGAACATGCAGCGGTATCTCCCGCCGCAGCAGCCCATGACGCCGCCCACGCCTCCGACCGGGCAGCAGGGCTTCCTCGACATGTTCGACATGGGCGCCGCGGCCGGCGGGCAACTCGGCATGCCTCCGCAGCAGGCCCCGCAGCCCATGCCCCAGCCGCAGGGCGGCGGCATGCTCGACGGCATACAGAACTTTGTCATGCGGAACCAGGGCGCCCTTGCCGGCCTTGGCGCAGCCATCCAGTCCGGCCGCCCGGTCGGCTACGGCGTCATGCAGGGCGCCGAGTACGACAAGAAGCGCAAAGACGAGGAAGACGAGAAGACCCGCGAAAAGACCTTCGCGGATGCTACCTCGGCCTTCATCAAGGACCCGGCGTTCCAGGCCATGGTCAAGGCCGACCCCAAAAAGGCGTCCGAGGTGCTTCGGCTGTTCCAGGCGCAGCAGCGCGAGAACGCGGACAACGATTATCGCAACCGCACATTGGCGCTGCAGGAGAAGCAGGCGAACGGCCCGCAGTACATGAACGTCGGCGGCAAGCTCGTCCGGCTCGACAAGAGCACGGGCAAGGCAGAGGCTATCTACGACGGGGGCGGTGGAACCAGTGAACTTGAGCAGACGGTCGAGACGCGCAGGAAGCTCGCCACGCAGATGGGCCTGAAGGAAGACGACCCGCAATACCGCTCCTATGTCATGACCGGCAAGATGCTGCGTGAGGACGCGCAGCCACTCTCGGCGACGGACAAGAAGGCCATCATGGAAGCCGACGAAGGCGTACTCGCCGCGCGTGGCGCCGTGGAAAGTCTGAACCGAGCCAAGGAACTGTCCAAAAAGGCGTATGAGGGCTTCGGCGCCGGCACGCGCGGCTACATTACGTCCTTGACCGGCAGCGAAGGCGGCCTCGCCACCAATGAACTCGACAACGAAGTCAAGACCAACGCGCTGCAGTCGCTGAAGGGCATCTTCGGCGGCAACCCGACCGAGGGCGAGCGTGCGATCCTGCTTGAAATCCAGGGCTCGTCGAACCTGCCCGATGCCACCCGGCAGAAAATCTACGACAAGGCCATTGCGCTTGCGCAGCGGCGCTTGCAGTTCAACCAGCAGCGCGCCAACGAACTGCGCGGCGGCGAGTACTACAAGTCGGGAGGCGGCTCCGCCTCCGGCGGCGCCCCTGCCCCGCAACGTCCTGACCCGCTGGGGATCCGCTGATGGCTAGCCTGATGGAACAGTGGAAGTCGGACTATTCCGACATGCCGCTCGAAGAGTATGCGGCCAAGGTCCATCAGAAGTTCTACAGCGACATGTCGTTCGAGGAGTTCAAGGCGAAGGCGCTGCCCGGCGCCACGATGCAGAAGCCCGAGATCGCCAAGTACACGCCCGAGCAGCAGTCTTACCTCGACCAGCGGTCCAAGGCGGCCTCGGCGGATCTCGGCACGCTCGGCGACGCTACCCTCGCCTCGCAGTCGGCCGGCACGTTCGGCATCGGCCCGGCGCTGTTCGATGCCGCGTCCGCCATCTTCGATCGCCCGAAGGATACCGGCTGGTACGATACCTTCCAACTGAACCGCGAGGCACGGCAGAAGGGGCTTGAGGCCGCTCGCGAGCGTAGCCCGGTCGCCACCACGCTCGCCCCGATCGCGGCTGGCATCGGCGGCGCGGGCGCTGCGACGAACGCGGTCGGCAACCTTGCGGCCCGCGGGGTTCCCGGCGCTGCTGCGGCCGACTGGCTGCTGGCACCCGCGACAGGCGGTCTCGGCAGCCAAGTCGCCAAGGGGGCACTGCAGGGCGCCGTGGGTGGCGCTGCCGTGGCCGGTGGCGAAGGCGCAGACATGGGCGATGCCGCGGCGATTGGCGGTGCGATCGGCGGGGCCATTCCTGCGATCGGCGCGGGCGTCAAGGCTGTCGGCACGGTCGGCTCCAACATTCTCAGGCCGATGTATGACGCGAAGGGCTTCGCCGCAGACAAGTGGGCGGAGGTCGCCGGGTCTGGCGCCAAGACGGTCGACGACATCGAGCAACTGGCCGCCCGCAAGGGCCTGCGCCCGGTAGACGTCGCGCCTGAAAGCGCGCGGGATACGCTGCGCGCGGCGACCAACGTTCCCGGCCCCGGCCGCGACCGTCTCACCAATCAGCTTGGCGTCGAAAAGCTCGGTGCGAACAACCGCGTCGAACGGGCGATCACCGAGAGCATCGGTGATCCGAACATGTACGACGACGCGGTCGAGACCGCGACCAAGACGCTAAAAAAGAACGGCGACGAACTGTTCGGTGCCGCTCGCAAGGCGAAGCGCCCGATCGACGTGACGCCGGTCCTCGACAAGATCGACAACACGATCGCGCCGGGCGTAAACCGCATCGTGGACCCCGGCAGCACGATCGCCGACGACAGCGTGTCTGCGACGCTCGCCCGCGTCCGGTCGAAGCTCGCCTCTGGCAAGGAGCAACTGGCCGATCTCGAAGACCTCCATCTCGTCAAGGAGGACATCGACAGCCTGATCTCGAAGGCGAAGCGCGCGGGCGACGGGACGCTCGTCGGCAAGCTGATGGGCGTGAAGACCAGCCTGCTCAAGCAGATGGACGACACCAACCCGCTCTACGGCGTCGCCCGCAAGACGTATGCAGGCGATGCCGCGGTCAAGGACGCCTATGAGACCGGCTTGGAATATCTCTCGTCGAAGGGCGGCAACCTCTCGCCGCGCCAACTCGCCGAGCTGTCGGACGCGGAGCGCGAGGCGTTCAAGATCGGGCTCGCCAAGGGCGCCAAGAACATCGTCGACCAGTCGCCGGACGGCGCCGACCTCGTCAAGCGGCTGATCGGCTCAAAGGCGAAGCGCGACGCGCTCGACCCGCTGTTCGCCTCCAAGGAGGACAAGGGCAAGTTTTATACGGCGATGCTGAACGAGGCGCGGCGCAACCGCACTCGCCAGGCCGTCATTGGCGGCTCGACCACGGCCCGGCAACTCACCACCGGCCAGAACGCCATGATCGCGCCGGAAGACATGGTCATGGACGTCGCGACGGGCGGCATCAGCGGCGCGGTGAAGGCCGTGTTCAAGCGGGCCGCGGCGCGCGCGCAGGGCTTCACATCGAAGACCGCCGACGAGTTCATCAAGCTTGCGACCGATCGCACGCTCTCGGGCCAGGAGACACGGCGGGAACTGCTGCGCCTCGCGCAGGGCCGCAAGGACCGTTACGAGGCGCTGGCCGACATGCTCGACAAGGTGCGGCGCGGCTCGGTCGGCGCCGTCGCTAGTGGCGCATCCAGCGAATGAATTCGCCGATCACGACGAAGAACCCGATCCACGCCGCCAACCGCGGCAGGAAGCCCGGCAGGAAGACCCAGTTCGGGTCGTCGGGGTCCGTATCCGTCCTGAACGCCCTCTTCTGAGCCTCGGTGTACTCGCGCCCATCCGTTCGGATGATCGGCGAGGTGTCCGCGCGTGGGTCGTACCGCTCTAACTCAGGCATGGAGCCCTCATGTTCGACAACCTCGGCCTCTCCCCGCAACAGCAGGCGATTGCCGAGAAGATCGCGGCGGCTGGCTTCGCGGCGGGCATGACCGAGGCAGGCGTCGCCGCAATGGTGACGGCAGCCCTTCACGAAAGCAGCCTCAACCCGACGCTCTCGCATCCTGACGCGCCGCCCGGTTCCGCGCAACAGTTCAATTCCAACGGTCTGTTCCAGATGAACCGAGACCGTTGGGACAACCTCGTCGAGTACGCCGCGCAGAACGGCCTCGATCCTTGGTCAGCCGACGCGCAGATCGGCTACCAGATCCACGAGATGACCAACCCGCCGAAGCCGGGCATCTCGAACTATCAGAAGATCGCCGAGCCGCTGTTCACGTCCAACGACCCGGCAGCGGCATCCCGCGCCATGTCGCGTATCGAGGGGCATGCGGTCCTTCGCGACGCGCAGGGGCTGACCGAGGCAGATCGCCGCGCGCAGACGGCCTCGGGCGTCTACAAGGACGATTACGGCAACCTCGTCTCGGCCAAGTACGAGATCCAGGGGCCGCCTGCTTCGGCCGAGGCAGCTAAGGCGCCGGGCATCGGCCTGCAGTCCGCGTCCATGGGCGGGCTTATCGGCCCAATCACATCGGCGCAGGCTGACCCGATCCCTGGCAACCCTGATGACCCGATCTCGCAGTCGAGCTTCTTCGGGCAAATCGGCAATGCCGCGCTGAAACAGACAGGCCAACCGTTCGGCGCCATCAACATGGGCACGCCGGCCGGATTTAACCGGCCCGGCATCAGTTACGGCTATGTCGGCAATCCGGTGACACCGTCGCTGTTCAATGACGAGCTGTCGCCTCAAATCTCCGCCTATGCGCCCGTGGACGTGCCGCCGACTGCGCCTGCAGCGCCTGTCCCGCAACCTAGCGCGCAGTTGCCCGGCATTGGCGGCATGCCCCCTGCCGGTACGTTCGGGTCGATCCCGCTCGGCAATTACAGCATGGCGAGCGTTCCCGCACCGGCCCCGCAGCCCTCGGCGAACGTCTCCATCAGCGCGCTCGCGGGGCCTGTACCCTCGCTGAGCCTGTCGGGGCAAGCAAGTTACCCTGCGCCCTCGCCCTCGGCCGCTGTGCCGCCGCGCGACGACATGACTACGCCTCCGCCCGGCTACAGCCCGGTGGACGTGCCCACACCGCCGTCTCTGCCATCACCCGAGGAGGCACGCGCAAGCCTCGCCGGTTTGAATTTCACCCAAGGTCCAGCCGCGTCTACGCCTGCAGCATTCGGCACCAACTACGCCCCGAACGACACGGCCACGCAGGCAGCCAAGCCCGCCGAGCGGTTCTGGAGCGAGCGGCTTCCGGGCGAGGGTGAGCTTAACCCCGTCACGAGCGTCGAGTACGCGCCCAAGGCAGGGCCTGTCTCCATTGACGGGGCACCGCTCGCCGAACTGAACCCGGCCGTGGGCGGGTTCGGCGCCATGCCTGCAGGGCCGCCGTCCGTCTCGATGGTGACGCCGAACATCACGACCGCGGCGCCTCCGTCCTCGTATGGCCCGGTCACGCCCGTGGCGCCGAACGAGGAGGCGATGCAGCTTCCTGCGGCCTCGCAGGAGCTGCCTGCGCCTGCCGCGCCGCTGACCCTCAATGAGTTGCCCGCGCCGGCTGCTCCCGCGTTTGGGTCCGTCGCC
>JBEEPT010000208.1:0-3641 GCA_041190985.1 Pseudomonadota bacterium | reverse complement strand
AGTCGCCCATCGAGGCGCAGAACACCCGCGGCCGGCGGCCCAGCTTCGCGGGCATCGTCCGCGCCCAGCGCAGCGGCTCGTTCCAGTGGCCCTCTCCGAACGTGCGCCTCTCGCTGCCCACGCCCCACAGCACGCGGCCAGGGGCGAAGCGCTTGGAGTCGCGCTCGGCGTAGCAGTGATCGCAGGCCGGGCTTACCTTCTGGCAGCCCCACCAGGGGTTGAAGGTGGCATCACACCACTCGATCGAAGTGCTTTCAGCCATGTAGACGCCCATCGTCTTGGTGGTACGCGAACTCGATGCGCGTGACCGTGGTCTCTGGAGTGCATCCCTTGTGCGTGGCGCAGAACATGGCCACGAAGGCGCTCGGCCAGCGATAGTCAGGGTGCGCCCCGAAGCCTTCCAGCTCGCACTCGCGGAAGCCGTACTCCACGTCGTCGGTCATCGCCCGCAGCGGTTCGCGGCGAACGCTGACGACGATCAGCGGGTCGCGCAGCACGTCCAGCTTCTCGCCGGGGCGCAGGCCCATGCACTTGCGCACCGGGCGCAGCTGGTCGCCGGGCTTCAGGCGCAGCCATCCGACGCGACGGGTCACGGTCTTGGTGCCTTCCATGATCTGCGGCGTCGTCAAGGCGAAGCTCATGTTGCGCATCAGGCCGCCTCCGGCCCGGCACCGACGTGCCGCGGGCACAGGTGCCGATCGGGCCCGATCTGCGTCGCGTGCTCGGCGCACAGCGGCATGTCGCAGGTCGCCCCGCTCGGCAGCCGGAAGTCGCACAGGTAGCGCTGCTGCGGCACGATCGGGTTGTCGGGCGCGGTCCTGGCAGCGCACGGTGCTGGCGGGTTCTTCGCGGCCTTGCCGCCCAGCTTCAGGTGCACCTGCATGCCGTTGATGCGGTACCAGGGCATGTCAGCCCCGCGCCGTAGCGCGCTCCCAGATTCGATCCAGCGTCTCGACCTGTTTCGGCGTGGGCCTGCGCCCCTCGGCGATCTGCCGCTGGAGCGAGTCCACGAACCCGCATTCCCAGTCGTTCAGCCGCTCGCTGCGCTTCTCGCAGTCGTCGAGCAGCGTCGTGTACGGCTCAGCCCAGTTCGTCATCGTCGTCGTCCCACTCGTGGCACAGGCACTGGCAGCGGTCGTTCAGGTCCTCGGCCGCCTCCTCGCCGTAGCGCAGGGTGATGCAGATGCGGCCGTCGCGGCTTGGGCAGGCGCAGCCATAGGTGCCGCGCGGGCCTTCGGTGTTGCGGTCGACCGTCATCGCATGCCCCTTTCCGCGATTCGCTTCGCGAGGCGTTCGATCTCGGGCAGCTTCGCGCGCGCCGCGGCCTGGGCTCCCCGCATGCCGCCGTGCTCGGCGGCCGAGAAGAATTGGGACACGTACCGCGGCGCCTTGATGTACGCCCGCGCCTGCCACCCGCGCGTGGTGGTGCCTGCGCGCTCGCGTTCGATGCGGACCAGATAGGCCATTGCTCAGTGCGGCGTGCTGCCCGCCAGCGCCGCCTCGGGCGTGCCCTGCGCGAAGGGGTTCTTGCCGCTGGCGTCGAGCGCCGCCTTCGAGGCCTCGCCACCCTTCGGTGACTTCGGGGCCTTCGGCTTGGCCGGCGCAGGTGCCGGCGCACCCAGCTCGCCCTGCACCACCACCGGCGGAAGTAGCGTGATGCTGACCTTGGTGGACTTCAGCACGCCCACCTTGCCGATGATCTTCTCGGTGGCGTTCGGCGACTCGACGATCAGCCGCTTGACTTCCACCGACCCGGGCTTGGCCTTCCACTTGAGGCCCGACACCTTGCAGTCCTCGAGCACGATGTTGGACTTCGCGCCCATCCCGTAGTCGATCGTCAACGTGTAGCCGGTGGACTCTTCGGCCCAGCTCACGACGCCCATCTTCGAGCCGGCCGACGTCACGATCTCCGTGTCCATGCCTTCGAGCGAGCCCTGCTTGGCCTTGTCGCCGGGCGCGTAGACCACCGTGGGCAGCGCGGGGTCCAGCATGCCGATCATGTGCGCCGGCAGGTCACCGTCGCAGAAGTACAGCTGCAGCCCGTGCTTCTCGCTGGGCTCTCGGTCCTTGTCGGAGAGGGTGTCGAACTTCTTGATCTTGAACGGGGTCGGGGTGTCGAGGATGAACACGGTGCAGTTGCCTTTCTTGCTGGGTTGGTGGGGAATCAGTGCTTGGTGCTGCCGTCGTCGCGGTCGGGCGGCGACAGGTCGATGGTCTGGATGGACACGCCGGCCACGCCTTCGGCGAGTGCCCTCACCATCGTGCGGCGCAGCGTGCAGACCGGGCAGGTGCAGTCGTCGGCCGTGCTCTCGGTGTGCTGTTTCGCGGCCTCGGCTGCGGCCTGGCGCTGCGCAGTCGCGCGCTGGTGGCGCTGGCGCATCACCGCGATGCGGTACATGGCCAGGGTCTCGCGGCGGTTCACGTCGGGATCTCCCGCTGCGCCTTGCTCTCCTCCACCGCGGTCTGGTCGACGATGGCACGCTCGAGGTCGGCCTGGGTGGCGATGCGGATCTCCAGGCCAGCGACCGCGGTGCGCTCGACGTGGCGGCGCGCGTGGTTCGGGTGCGTCGCGCGGATCAGCCGCGGCTTGCGCGGGTCCTCGGCGTCGGTCGGCGCGACGCAGTAGAGGCGGGTTTGCTGGCGGGTGGTCATGTTGTCCTGTCAGTAGGGGATGGAGCTGGACTCGTCGGCGTACGGGTTGCCGCCCGGCTGGTCGACCGCGCCGAGGCCGCCCTCGGCCCACTGGTCGCACACGCGGCTGGGCCCGGTGTACTTGCTGCGGTTCGGGCTGTCGGCGCTGAGGCACATGGCCTGCACCGGCCCGCCGCCGATGGACTGCGCCACCATCTCGGACCAGTAGCGGCAGCCCTTGCAGTTGCGCGTGCCGCCCCATGAGCGGTAGTCGAGGTCGGACATCAGTGCACCCCGTTGGCTGGCGGAACCGCGGAGCCCGCGGCCGGCGCTGCGTCGCGCTGGCGCTTGCCGGCGATCGCGCCGCCCAGCATCTCCAGCAGCGAGCCGGTGGTCATGACGACGAACTTGCGGCCGTCGCCGTCGACCATCTGCAGGTCGACCGACGGCGCGCCGCTCACCATGCCCTTGCCGACCACGAGCGCGCGCTCGATGCGCAGCAGGGTCACGTCGGCGCCGTACTTCGGCGCCTCGGCGATGGAGTCGAGGATCTCGACGGAGAAGTCCTTGGTGATGTCGCTCATGAGTCCTCCTTGAAAGCCGGGTGGTCCTCGAAGATGACGCGGCCGACGCGAGCGGCGCCGTAGGTCTGCTCGAGCATCGCGGCGCGCTTCTGCGCCGCTTCCAGCGTGGCGCCGTTGACCTCGGTCTCGAAGACGATGGGGTTGGGCTTGCGCTGCGGGTCTTCCTGCAGCGCGCGCTCGCGCCACTTGCCGTCCAGGTCGTCGCCCGCGACCACGACGTAGATGGGCGGTTCCTTGCTCACGCCGCGGCCCTTTCCCCGCTGCGCACGCGCTCGACGTACTGGATCAGCGCCGAGCAGATGCGCTCGAAGTCGCTGGCGCGGTACATCTTGGCCGCTCCCTGCGCGCGAGCCTTGACGCCCAGGTGCGACTCGATGAACGTCGACGGCAGGGTGAAGCCCAGGCGCCGGCCGATCTCGCCGACGG
>JBEEPT010000207.1:0-31578 GCA_041190985.1 Pseudomonadota bacterium | reverse complement strand
AAGGCACTGACAGCCCCCCGGGGAGGCAGTGAGCCGCAGGCGAGCGTGGGGGCCTGCGGGTCATGACAACGCCTCCACCAGCTTGGCGGCGCCGACGGCCCGCACGCGGCGGCTGTCGTCGGGCAGTAGCTCGATGAAGAGCTGCAGATCCGGCGGCGGCAGCTGCCCGGCGGCCTTCTCGGGCCATTCGCACACCTTCAGGCCGGGCGCGGCGAAGACGTCCCGAAAGCCGGCGTCCTCCCACTCGCGCGGGTCGCCGAAGCGGTAGAAGTCGAAGTGCGAGACGACCAGGCCCTCGGGCCAGGCGGGCGCGGGTGGGGCTTGGTGCGGCTCGACCACGGCATAGGTCGGGCTCTTGATGCGGCCGCTGACGCCGAGCGCGCGCAGCAGGTGGCGCACGAAGGTGGTCTTGCCGGCACCGAGGTCGCCGTGCAGGGTCAGGGTGGCGTTGGCCAGAGCGGGGCTGTGCGCCAGTGCCGCGGCCAGGGCCAGGGTGTCGTCCTCGCTGGCGCAGCGCAGCTCGCGTTCGGCCAGCGCAGGCGCGCGCGGCGCCTGGGCAGTTTCTACAATGGGGGTCTGATGGTCGATGCTGCTCAATTCGTCTCGCAAATCCAGGCCTGGGGCCGAGAACTGGGATTCTCCCAAATTGGCGTGGCCGATGTCGACCTGTCGGCGGCCGAATCCGGCCTGCAGGCCTGGCTGGAGCAGGGCTTCCACGGCCAGATGCACTACATGGCCGCGCACGGGCTCAAGCGCGCGCGCCCGGCCGAGCTGCTGCCCGGCACGCTCAGCGTGGTGACGGCGCGCATGGACTACCTGCCGGGCAACACGCCCGCAGGCTGGCAGGCGATCGAATGGGCGCGCCAGCGCGACCCGGCCCAGGGCGTGGTCTCGGTCTACGCCCGGGGGCGCGACTACCACAAGGTGCTGCGCCAGCGCCTGCAGCAGCTGGCCGAGCGCATGGCTGGCGTGCTCGGGCCGTTCGGCCATCGCGTCTTCACCGACTCGGCGCCGGTGCTCGAGGTCGAGCTCGCCAGCCGCAGCGGCCTGGGCTGGCGCGGCAAGCACACGCTCACGCTCAGCCGCGACGCCGGCTCGATGTTCTTCCTCGGCGAGATCTTCGTCGACCGTGTCTTGCCCGCCACCGCGCCGGCGAGCGCCCACTGCGGCCAGTGCAGCGCCTGCATCGGTGCCTGCCCGACCGGCGCCATCGTCGCGCCCTACCGGCTCGACGCGCGCCGCTGCATCTCCTACCTCACGATCGAGCACGACGGCCCGATCCCGCCCGAGTTCCGGTCGCTGCTGGGCAACCGCATCTACGGCTGCGACGACTGCCAGCTGGCCTGCCCCTGGAACAAGTTCGCGCGGCGCAGCACCTTGCCCGACTTCGACGCGCGCGCGCCGCTCAGCGGGCCTGGGCTGGTCGAGCTGTTCGCCTGGAGCGAGGACGAATTCCTGCGCCGCACCGAGGGCAGCGCGATCCGGCGCATCGGCCATGAGCGCTGGCTGCGCAACCTGGCGGTGGCGCTGGGCAACGCCCTGCGCGGGCTGGCCGGGCCGGAAGCTGCGGCGCTGCACGCCGAGCTGCGCGTGGCCCTGGCGTCCCGGCTGGATCACCCCAGTCCCCTGGTACGCGAGCATGTGCTCTGGGCGCTGGAGCAGGGCCGGCTCACAGCCGCGCCAGCAGGCCCAGCGCCAGCGGCAGGCTGAACATGCCCAGCACGGTGGACAGCGTCACCAGTCCGGCGACATAGGCGCCGTTGTAGCCCATGCGCGCGGCCAGCACGTAGCAGCTGGTGGCGGTCGGCACGGCCGAGAACATCAGCAGCACCCGCGTCGGCAGCTCGCCGAGCTGCCACAGGCGCGCCATCGCCAGCGCCAGCAGCGGCAGCCCCAGGTGCTTGAGCCCGAGCAGGGCGCTGCTCAGCGCCTTGCCGTGCGCCAGCGCGCCCAGCTGCATGCCGGCGCCGGCCGCCAGCAGGCCGAGCGCGAGCGCGCCCTGGCCGATGCGCGTCAGCGTGGGGCTGAGCCAGTCCGGTATCTGCAGGCCCAGCAGGTTGGCGAACAGTCCCGCCAGGGTGGCGACGATCAGCGGGTTGCGCGCGAGCTCGCGCAGCACGTTGCCACCGGCGTGGCGCGCCATCGGCCAGACGGCGCCGGCGTTGAACAGCGGCACCAGCATCCCGATCAGCAGCGCCAGCAGGGGCAGGCCTTGCGGTCCCGCGACCTTGTCGACCAGGGCCAGCGCGATGAAGGAATTGAAGCGGAACCCGACCTGGGCGCCGGCGGCGTGCAGCTTGCGGTCGACCAGGCGTCCCAGCAGCGGCCAGTGCGGCAGCGTGTAGGACAGGGCGATGGCGGCGGCTGCCATGCACAGGCTGGCGGCGCTCAGCGGGCCGGCGGTCTGCCAGTCCAGCGGGTTCCTGACGATGGAGTGGAACAGCAGCACCGGGAACAGGAAGTAGTAGACCAGGCGGTCGACCTGTTCCCAGACGCGGCGGTCGAGCGCGGTGTGGCGGCAGACCAGGTGGCCGCACAGGATCAGCGAGAAGTCGGGCAGCAGCAGGTGGGCGAAGTTCACCACCGAAGGATAAGCGCCGTGGCCGGATCGGCTTGCGATCCATGTCACAATCTCGGGCCTATTTACCCAATTTTTAGCAGAGCCCCCATATTCGGGCCATTAAGAATTATGAAAACCAAGTTTCACCTGGCCAAGCGCAGCGGGCCGCGCCACGGTCATTCCCCGTCCTTCCACGCTTCCGGCGCGATCCAGGCCGTCGCCCTGGTCGACGAGCGCTACCTGAACTGGCTGGCCGAGCAGCACAGCAGCGCGCCGCTGCAGCTGCAGCGCCACAACGTGCTGCCGGTGCTGGCCGAGCTGCTGCGCCAGAGCGCGCCCGAGGCCCAGCTGCTGCGCTCCTATGTCTTCACCGATCGCCAGGTGCTGGAGCTGCTCGACGACGTCGTCGTGCGCAGCGTGCCGCAGCATTCGGTCGACGGCGGGCTGGGCATGGTGCGCGCGCTCGGCCTCGAACTCAGCCAGCTGGCGCAGCACGGCGGCTGCGGCATGGTGCTGGTCGTGAGCGACGACGAACGCCTGATCCCCTACATCGACGAAGTGCAGTGGCGCGGCCTCAAGGTCGCCCTGGTCAGCGACGAGGGCTCGCTCGAGATCTCCAAGCTCATGAGCGAGGATCCGAGCTGGGCGCGCCTGCTGATGCAGGCCGACCGTCGCCTGGCGCTTGGCGCCGCCGCCTGGGACGCACTGACCACGCCGGGCGCCGTGCTGGCCGTCAGCCGCCCCGTGCCGGCGCAGCTGCCCGCGCCGCAGGCCCTGCGCGAGGTCGAAGCCGTGGCCGGCGAGGGCTACTTCAGCCATGCCGCCCCTTCGGGCGACTGGCTCGAGCAGGTCAGGCAGGTGATCCAGGCCTGGTGGGCCGAGGAAACCCCGCACGCCCGCCTCGACCTCTACGAGGAGATGCAGAACAGCCAGGGCGTGCCGCCCGAGACCGACCGCCACCTGCTGCTGCGCGTGCGCCGCGAGCTGGCCCGCACGCTGAGCTTCCAGGAGAAGAAGGCCATGCGCGAGCTGATCCGCTCGACCGTGCTGGCGCAGTCGCCGGCGCTGGACGAGTCCGTGGCGTCCTGAACTGGCGATGCATGCAGGACTGGGGGGCGAGTCGGGCCACGGGCTGACGGCCTGGTTCGCCACGCCGCCCGGCCGCTATCTGCTGCACTGGGAGCGTGAGCGTTTCGAGGCGGCGGTCGCCAACCTGTTCGGCTACCATGCGCTGCAGCTCGGCCTGCCCGAGCTCGACGCGCTGCAGGGCAACCGCATCCCGCACCGCTGGCTGGCCCTGCCCGAGGACATGGCAACTGGTGCTGCGGTGGCGCCGGCGCGCGGCGTGGCCCTGGTGACCCATGCCGCCGCGCTGCCCTTTGCCGCCAACAGCCTGGACCTGCTGGTGCTGCCGCACACCCTGGAGTTCAGCGCCGACCCCCATACCGTGCTGCGCGAGGTCGAGCGGGTGCTGGTGCCCGAGGGCCGGGTCGTGATCTCCGGCTTCAATCCCGCCAGCCTCTGGGGGTTGCGCCATTGGCGCACGCGCTGGGCCGGCCGGCTCGGCTGCAGTGGCGAGCTGGCCCGGCCGTTCCTGCCCGAGTCGGGCGACTTCATCGGTCCCTGGCGGGTGCGCGACTGGCTGCGCCTGCTGAGCTTCGAGCTCGAGTCCGAAGCCATGGGCTGCTGGCGCCCGGCCGTGCGCAGCGAGAAATGGCTGCAGCGCTGCGCCTGGATGGACCGCGCCGGCGCGCGCTGGTGGCCCATGCTTGGCGGGGTGTATTTCCTGGTCGCGGTCAAGCGCGTGCGCGGCATGCACCTGCTCGGGCCGGCCTGGAAGCCGCGCCGCGCCGTGGCGCAGCCGGTGGCGATGGCACAGAAACAACCGATGTCCAGAAACGAATGAACCACGTCATCATCTATACCGACGGCGCCTGCAAGGGCAACCCCGGCCCGGGCGGCTGGGGCGTGCTGCTGCGCTCCGGCGCCGCCGAGAAGGAGCTCTTTGGTGGCGAGCGCGAGACCACCAACAACCGCATGGAGCTCACCGCGGTGATCCAGGGCCTGGGCGCGCTCAAGCGCCCCTGCCGCGTGAGCCTCTACCTCGACAGCGAATACGTGCGCAAGGGCATCACCGAGTGGCTCAAGGGCTGGAAGGCGCGCGGCTGGAAGACCGCGGCCAAGGAGCCGGTCAAGAACCAGGACCTGTGGCAGCAGCTTGACGATCTGGTGCAGCAGCGCGGCCACCAGATCGATTGGCACTGGGTGCGCGGCCACGCCGGCGACCCGGGCAACGAGCGCGCCGACGCGCTGGCCAACCGCGGCGTGCCGGCCCGGGCCTGAGGCGCAGTCGCCGCGTCGCCATGGCGTGTCATTGATCATGATAACCAACGGGCCAGGTCCGGGGATTGATGGCGGCGCTATTTCAGGAGCATGTCGAGCATAATGGACTTGACGGCTTTGGAATTTGGACGCCAAACATAATCGCAATGTCCCAAACCCAAGGGTAGTACGGTGAGATTAGGGCATATTGATGACCATCCCAGGTCGATCGGTGCGTCAGGAAAAGTTTGCAGGGTATTTCCGCTGACCAGCATCATGCTTGGGCTGTGCAGCACCTCGGGGTGCCAATGGTGTAAATTCCGCCGAAGCAAGCATGCGTCAACCAGTCTGGTGATGAATTGGATCGGCCGGGACCGATCAACTGCAGTACCGAAGGTTTCTTTCCAGTGCAGAATCCAGTGCATGGGAAGGATGGGGGAAATCTGGTCGATTGACCAGCGTTGAAAAGCATGGACAAGGTTTCTGGGTTTACGGAGTAGATTTAGTTTCAGTGGTATGTCCGTAATGACCAGCAAGTCAATAATGAGGTTCTTGGCTTGTAGGCGAGTGGCGACTTCGTGGGCCACGCGCCCACCATAAGATTGACCGAGGAAGACCAGTTTTTCCCCGGATTTTGTCTTGGATAGAATCTCGGGTAAACAGTCTGAGGCTAACTCTGAAATATCTGTGGTATACCGTGCCTTTTTGCTGCGAGGGGAGTAATCAATCAGATTGACATCGAAGTCACTGAGCATTTCTTCCCGTAGTGCCAAGGTGTCGGCTTGTACACCACCGGCAGCAGGAAATATGAACATCTGAGGGCGAGTCGGACTTGATGGCTGTTGTGCCGTTGAGGGTAAGTTCCGAAGCCAAGAGGACAGATCGTTTGCCGTCATTCCCATATGAAAGCCGTCCACAGGCAAGCGGCAGCCTAGGATTTTTTCAAGGGCGACATGCATTTCCAATGCTTTGAGAGAATCGCCGCCTTCATCCTGAAATGATCGGCTATGATCGATTTGCTGTATCTTCAATGTTTTTTTCCAGCAGCTTTCGATCGCATTTTTCATGCTCATCCCGAGCGTTATGGTGATGGGCTGACTTTTATTCTTGGGTCTGGTTTGGTTGGCTCGTTTCGCCAGAGCCTGCATGTCAACTTTGAAGTTGCCTAGCAGCGGAAGGGCATCAAGTGAGAGAATTTCTGTTGGGCATGCGTGTGTCGGCAATATTTTCTTTATATTTTCTAATATATGAGTTCTGTCTGTTTCTTCAGTGTGCACGATGAAGGCGACCAGACGGGGCTGATCTTCGTCCTGGATCGTCACGATTACAGCTTCCAGTATGCCCGGCTGTGAACGCAATACACCTTCAACTTCGGCGGGTTCAACGCGGTAGCCTCGGATTTTGACTTGGCGGTCTGCACGACCATGAAAAACCAGTAAGCCATCGGGCTGAATGCTGCCAACGTCGCCCGTGGCAAAACGGAACCAACCCGGACGGTGCGCCACGGGAGTAAATCTTTCATGGGTCTGGGCTTCGTCGCGCCAGTAACCGCGAGCCAGGTATGGGCTGCTGACAAAGATTTCACCGGATTCTCCCACGGGGACGGGCTGGCCATGGGTATCCAATACTTCCACATGACGATCCGGGATCGGATAACCCGACGGTAGCAGCAATCCCTCTGAATCGAAGTATTTTGGGATAAACCATTGTCGGTACAGGGTGGCGCATTCCGTTGAACCGATTCCTACATATACCTTTGCCTCATGGTTCAGGCGTTGGCGAATCTGTGTCAGATCAGATTTGAATAACTTGTCGCCGGCCAAGTAAACCAGCCGTACAGCAGGGAAGTTGTCTTCGTTCCGAAGAGTGCGCAAAAAGCTGCGCATGACTGGCGGCATGGCGTGCAGAACGGTTGCCCCCCATTCTTGCATTGCTTGTGCGGCATGCGTCAGACCTTCGCGTTTGAGGTCAAACAGTAGCAATGTTGCTCCATTGAGTAAAGCGCCGTAGATATCACGCAATGCCCCGTTGACGCTGGGCGAGTAAAGGCCGGTGAGTACATCGCCTGGTCGCAGGTGGGCCGAGCGGGTGTACTGCATGACGTCGTGGGTAAGGCCTCGCTGGTTTTGATAGACCCCCTTGGGGGCACCGCTACTGCCTGAGGTGTAGAGCACATAGGCCACATCGTCTGGCGTAGCGGTCGGTTCCCATGCCGATGGCGGTAAGTCTGCTTGCGATGCGTCGGTCAGCATCAAGCTGGCGCCGGGTGGCAGGCAGTCCTGCAGTAGCAACCGATGATGGGAATCGGTCAATACATGCAGGGAGCCGCAGTGGGCGAGAATGTGGCGCAAGCGCTCAGGAGGATGGCTCAGGTCCAGTGGAACGTAGGGGCGGCCGGCAGCCAGTGCCGCCAACATGGCGGCGGGATAGTGGCGGTTCACCGGCAGTGCCAATACCAATGGGAGACCCGGGGGGACTTGGTGCTTGATGATTTCGCCCAGCCGGAGGCATTCGGTCAGCAGATCAGCGTAGTTGGTGTGGCCTTCCTGGTCCCTGATGGCGATGGCTTGAGGGTGCAGGCGCGCCTGGAACAGGAAGCGTTGAAATACGCCTTGCTCCAGCCAGTCATCGTCGTAGCCAGGGTAAACCAGTGTTTGCGGGCCGCCGAAGTCAAGGGCCGGAGTCAGGTCTGGGTGCATGTCTATTTGAATCGGGTTGTCCGGACCCAGTCGGCGGCAAGTGCCAGGGGGAAGTCTTGCGGTAGCACGCAGCCAGCACCGAACCAGAGCTCACGACCGGGAAATTCCTCTATCAACTGGGTGACAGTAGCTTGCCGGAATAGGGGGTCAGCGCCACGATGCAGGGTATTGATGGAAAGTCCCACCATCAAAGGTTCGGGCCGATGTGAAACCCACTCTTTCAAGGCAGGATTTCCGTTGGCAGATTCAAAGTGGACACGCCAACCCGATGGAAGCTCTGGCAATTCAGACGTAAGGGGATTGCCATGGAAGTGCATGATGTTCAGAGGCAGATCCTGGGTGGCCTGGAGGACGCGGTTGTCAGCATGGTTTCCCCACGACTGCAGATCTGAACAAGGTAGTGCGCCTGCCAGGTGATGCTGGGAAACGTAGTAAATTCCTCCTACGCCAGCTTCAGCGTAGGCTTGGATCAGGTGGTAAGTACGGCGCGTAAGTTGCTCAAGCCCTTGGAGAACCGCTTCTGGGGCTTTGCGGGCATGGGCGATCAGTTGCTGGGCTCCTGCCAGTTGCATCGCTTGTGAGAGAGGGCTGAAAACGGTCGCCAGAAGCGGTGTTTCTGCTGGTAAGCGGGCAGACAACCAGACACTGGCTTGCACGCAATGTGTTTCCTGCTGCCCCAGCAGGGAGGCCTCCAGCCTCTGCCAGTCATGGGGTGAGGTGATGGGCCTGAAGGTGACAGTACGCCGGCCCAGATGATCGGATTCCCAGCTGTCTTGCAAACCGAGGGCATGAGCCTGGTAAGTGCCAGCTGGCGTGAGTTTGACCAGGTCTCCGCCCACAGCGTTGTGGAAAGCCAAAGTAGCTTCCGCCAGACTCAATGCCTGTTGATCGGCTATGGGTTGATGGCGCCAGAAGGCTGCAGATGGTGTCTTGGCAGGCGGGCAGGGTGTTACGGAAACAAGGGCCATCGGGGGAGAGCTTGGTTATATGTCGGTGGTGCGGTCTGGCAGGCCCATCGTGGTCAGTTCAAGGCCAAGCTCGATTGGCAGTTCGCCATCGAGACCGCCCGTGTCAAGCTCAAGCGATCATATCTTCTGGATGAGGCGTGACGCGCCGCTAGATCGTGCCCTCGAACAGCAGCACCCCGACCTCGTCGCCGGCCGCCACGCTGCCCTGCTCGTGGCCGAGCACGATCAGGCAGTTGGCCTCGGCCATCGAGCGCAGCACGCCCGAGCCCTGGTTGCCGGTTGTGCGCACCTGCAGGCTGCCATCGGCCGCGCGGCTGACGATGCCGCGCTGGTACTCGGTGCGCCCGGGCTTCTTGCGCATGGCTTCCAGGCTGCGGGCCGGTACCAGCAGCGGCGCCCGCGCGCGCGCGCCCATGAGCTGCAGCAGGGCGGGGCGCACGAAGGCCAGGAAGGTCACCATGGTCGCGACCGGATTGCCGGGCAGGCCGAACAGCAGCGCGCTGTGTCCGTCCTGCTGCAGGCGGCCAACCGCCATGGGGCGGCCCGGGCGCATCGCGATGCGCCAGAAGGCCACGTCGCCGAGCTGCTTCATGATCGCCTTGGTGTGGTCGGCCTCGCCCACGCTGACGCCGCCGCTGGTGATGACTGCGTCGGCCTCGTGCACCGCGCGGCGCAGCGCCGCCTCGAGCGCGGCCGGGTCGTCCGCGACCAGCCCGAGGTCCAGCACCTCGATGCCCAGGCGGGTGAGCAGGCCGAACACCGTGTAGCGGTTGCTGTCGTAGACCGCGCCCTCGCGCGGGGCCTCGCCCAGGCTCAGGAGCTCGTCGCCGGTCGAGAAATAGGCCACGCGCACGCGCCGGCGCACCGTCACCTGCGCCAGGCCCAGGCTGGCGACCAGGCCCAGCGCGGCGGGCCCCAGGCGCTCGCCCGCGCGCAGCGCCGGCTGGCCGGCCAGCAGGTCCTCGCCGCGCAGGCGGCGGTTGGCGCCAGGACGCACCGCGTCGGCCGGGATGGTCAGCAGTCCGCCGTCGGCGTGCGCGAGCTCGAACGGCACCACCGTGTCGAGGCCGGCCGGCATGACGGCGCCGGTCATGATCTTGACGCATTCGCCCTCGGCCAGCTGACCGTGCCAGGCGCGACCGGCCAGCGCCGTGCCGGCCACACGCAGCGTCAGCGCTGCGCCGGGCTGGAGCTGGGCGCCGGCGAAGGCGTAGCCGTCCATGGCCGAATTGTCGTGCGCCGGCACGCTGATGGGCGAGATCAGGTCGTCTGCCAGCACGCGGCCCAGTGCCTCGAGCACGCCCACGGTTTCGGTTTCCGTCACCGGTTCGACCAGGCGCGCGAGGAAGTCGCTGACCGCGTCGGCGCGCAGCGCCTCCGGGTCGTAGCCTTGCAGTTCGGAAGCGATCTGTTGCAGGGATTTCATGGCGGCGATTATCCTGCCAGTGCCGTGGCTTGCCAGCCCCGAGGCGGCGCAGCGGCCGCGCAGGGCTCAGCTTGCATCTTGCAGCGCGCGCAGCTCGGCCGGCGTGTTGGCGTTGTGGAAGGCGCGCGGGTCGTCGCCGGGCGCATCGAAGGCAACCTCGGCATGGCGTTGCGAACGGATCCAGTCGTCGATCTTGCGTCCGCCGCCGTCCAGGTAGGCGCGCAGGCCGCGCTGCAGCTCGCGCCGCAGCAGGCAGAACACGGGCTGGCGGCGCAGGCGTCCGTGCTCGTCGCGGCCCAGCGCCAGCGCCAGGTCGCAGTCCTCTTGCTCGGCCGCCTGCGCCAGGCGCTCGAGCAGGTCGAGCGGGAAGCGCGGCGTGTCGCAGGGCACGGCCAGCAGCCAGGGCGTGCTGCACTGCTCGAGTCCGGCCAGGAAGCCCGCCAGCGGCCCGGGATAGCCGCCCAGGCTGTCGGGCCAGACCGACACGCCCAGGGCGCGGTAATCGTCCAGGTTGCGGTTGGCGTTGACCATGCAGCCGGCCAGCCGCGTGCCCGCCTGCCGCCGCAGGCGTTCGAGCACGTGTTCGACCAGCGGCCGGCCATCGAGCCGCTGCAGGCCCTTGTCCACGCCGCCCATGCGCGAGCCCCTGCCGCCCGCCAGCACCAGCGCGGTGACGTTGCGCGTCCCGGCCACCTCAGCCGCCGATGTAGCTCATCTCGACCCGCCGGGTTGACTGGCCGGTTTCAGCTGGCAGGCTCGCGCGCTGCTCGGAATAGCGGTCGCCGCGGTCCTGCCAGATCGCGGCCACGGCAGCGGCGAGCTCGGCGTCGTCGGCGCCGCCGCGCAGCAGCGCGCGCAGGTCGTAGCCCTGAGAGGCGAACAGGCAGAGGTAGAGCCGGCCCTCGGTCGAGAGCCGGGCGCGGTTGCAGTCGCGGCAGAACGCCTGCGTGACGCTGCTGATGACGCCGATCTCGCCCAGTGCCGGGTCGTGGCGGCCGTCCGCGCCGGCGTAGCCCCAGCGCTGGGCGGTCTCGCCCGGGGCGGTGGCCTGCAAGGGCAGCAGCGGCAGCTCGCGGGCGATGCGCTCGACCACCTCGGCGCTGGGCACGACCTCGTCCATGCGCCAGCGGTTGGTCGCGCCCACGTCCATGTACTCGATGAAGCGCAGCGCGACGCCGCTGCCGCGGAAGTGGCGCGCCATCGGCAGGATCTCCTGCTCGTTGACGCCGCGCTTGACCACCATGTTGACCTTGATCGGGCCCAGCCCCGCGGCCTGCGCGGCGGCGATGCCGTCGAGCACCGCGGCGACCGGGAAGTCGACGTCGTTCATGCGCCGGAAGGTCGCGTCGTCCAGGCCGTCCAGGCTGACGGTCACGCGCTGCAGGCCGGCCGCCTTGAGCGCCTGCGCCTTGCGCGCCAGCAGGCTGCCGTTGGTGGTCAGCGTCAGCTCCAGCGGCTGGCCGTCCACCGTGCGCAGACCGGCGAGCTGTGCCACCAGCGTCTCCAGCCCCTTGCGCAGCAGCGGCTCGCCGCCGGTGAGCCGGAGCTTGCGCACCCCGTGCGCGGCGAAGACGCGCGCCAGGCGCGTGATCTCCTCGAAGCTCAAGAGCGCGGAGTGGGGCAGGTAGGGGTGGTCGCGGTCGAACACCTCCTTGGGCATGCAGTAGCTGCAGCGGAAGTTGCAGCGGTCGGTCACGCTGATGCGCAGGTCGCGCAGCGGGCGGCCCAGCTCGTCGAGCAGCCGGCCCGGTGCCGGCACAGCCCGCGCGGGGCGCGGCGGCGCCAGCGCGGCGCTGCGCAGGTCGACCAGGGGAATCACGCGTTCTGCCATGGCGCAGAGGTTACACCAAGCCGAATAACCCCAACATACGCCGTAAGGACGGGTTGGCTGGCGCCGGTAGAATCTTTTGGTTGTATGCGTGGCGCCCGGCGCTGCGCTTTGTCTTCAACCCAAGCAAGAAGAGTCCACATGTCCCTCGACCATGTCACCCCCGGCAGCAAGGTGCCCGAAGCGTTCAACGTCATCATCGAGATCCCGATGAACGGCGACCCGATCAAGTACGAAGTCGACAAGGAAAGCGGCTGCGTCTTCGTCGACCGCTTCATGAACACCGCGATGCACTACCCGACCAACTACGGCTACGTGCCCAAGACCATCGCCGGCGACGGCGACCCGGTCGACGTGCTGGTCATCACCCCGGTGCCGCTGCCCCCCGGCGTGGTCGTGCCCTGCCGCGCGCTCGGCATCCTGAAGATGGAGGACGAAGGCGGCGTCGACGGCAAGGTGATCGCGGTGCCAACCGAGAAGATCCTGCCGCTGTACCGCAAGATCCAGTCGATGGACGACCTGCCCGAGATCCAGTTGGCCCAGATCAAGCACTTCTTCGAGCACTACAAGGACCTCGACGCCGGCAAGTGGGTCAAGGTGCTGGGCTGGGAAGGCAAGGACGCCGCCCACCAGGAAATCACCGACGGCATCGCCGCCTACGACAAGGCGCAGGCCTGATGTGAGGGCCGGCTGCCACGCGTGGCCGGACTGAACTGAATTATCGAAGCCCCCTGGGGCCTCGGGCCTGCGCCCGGGGTGCCAGGGGACTTTTTCATTGGCACGCAGCGGGCGGCACTCATGCCAGCCGGATCGGGGCGGTGAAGGCATAGCCCTGCCGGTGCACGGTCTCCAGGGGCAAGGGCTGGCCCAGGGCCTCGATGGCCTTGTTGCGCAGTCGCCTGACCGTGATTTCGAGCCGGCGCTGGTCGTAATGTCTGGGGTCGTGGCCCAGCGCCAGTGCGATCGCGTCGCGGTCCAGCGGCTGGCCGGGTGTGCGGGCCAGCGCGCTCAGCAGCCTGTACTCCGTGTTCGTCAGCTTGACCTGACGGCCATCGGGCGAAGTGATCTGCCAGTCCAGCGCACTGATCTGCCAGACCCGTGGCGCGACCGCCGCCAGGCGACGCATCAGGTTGCCGACCAGGGTGGCCAGTTCCTCCATCAGCACCGGTTTGACCAGGTAGGCATCGGCGCCGGCGCGAACGCCAGCGATCCGCTCGGATGGCGCGCCGCGCGCTGTCAGGACGATCACCCCCTTGTCCTTGAAGTGCGGCTGGGCGCGCAGCCATTCCAGGCCGTCGCCATCGGGCAGGCCCAGGTCCAGCACGAGCACATCGACCGGCTGCGTCTCGATCAAGAAGGAACTAGTGCCCTGAGCATTTTCTGGGTATGTCGGAATTCGTCGGAATTTGTCGGGGTTGGAGTCTGTTCGACGCAGTTGCATCGGGCTAATCTGCCCGGCGTAGATCCAACCTGACGGAGTTCGAATGACAGCAATGATTTCCCCCGCCACCCCCGAGTGGTCTTCGCTACGCGACCGGCTGGTGCGCCGCCCGGTCGTCGCCCTGGTCGCCGGCCTGATGGCGCTGAGCCTGGCCGCCTGCGGTGACGGCGATGCGGCCAGCACGGTCGGCACGCTCGACAAGATCTTCGGCGCCGGCAGCAGCGACGGCACGCCGGACGGCATGGCCAGCGTCTCGCTCGGCGCCGGCAACGACACCACCCGCGGCACCGCGATCCAGGCCGACGGCAAGATCCTGGTCGTGGGCAGCAGCACCAGCAGCGGCGCCGGCACGACCTCGAGCAACATCGTGGTCGAACGCTTCAAGACCGACGGCACGCTCGACGCCAGCTTCGGTGCCGGCAATGGCGACGGCAGCCCCGACGGCGTCGTGACGCTGAGCCTGGGCAGCGGCAGCGAGGAAGGCCGCGCGATCGCGGTGCAGGCCGACGGCAAGATCATCGTCGCGGGTACCTCCACCAGCCCCGAGGTCACGGGCAGCGGCAAGAACATCGTGGTCGCGCGCCTCAACAGCGATGGCACGCCCGACGCCACTTTTGGCGCCGACAACAACGGCGACAACACGCCGGACGGCTTCGTCGCGGTCTCGCTCGGCAATGGCGACGACGTCGCCGACGCGATCGCGATCCAGGCCGACGGCAAGATCCTGGTCGCCGGTACCGCCGCTGGCGGCGCCGACAGCAACATCGCAGTCGTGCGCCTGAACGCCAACGGCAGCCTGGACGCGGCCGGCTTCGGCGTCGGCCAGCAGGACGGTTCGCCCGACGGCGTCGTGACGCTGAGCCTGGGCGCCGGCAGCGACGCGGCCGTCGGCATCGCGGTGCAGTCCGACGACCGCATCGTCGTCGTCGGCAACAGCACCAGCGTGGGTGGCAATGGCTCGAGCAACATCGTGGTGGCGCGGCTGAACCCCGACGGCACCCTGGATGGCTTCTTCGGCAAGGCCAATGACGGCACGCCCGACGGCGTCGTCAACGTCTCGCTGGGCGCTGGCGACGACGTCGCCAGCGCGGTCGCGATCCAGGCCAACGGCAAGATCCTGGTGGCGGGCAGCACGGTCAGCGCCAGCGGCAAGAACGCCGCCGTGGCGCGCCTGAACGCCGACGGCAGCGTCGACGCCAGCTTCGGTGCCGGCAGCAGCGACGGCACGCCCGACGGCTCGGTGGCCCTGAGCCTGGGCAACGGCGACGACGAACTCGGCGCGATCGCGGTCGACGCCGACGGCCGCATCGTCGTGGTCGGCACCACCACCAGCACCGGCAACTCGAGCAACGTCTTCGTCGCGCGCCTGAACGCCGACGGCAAGCTCGACACCAGCTTCGGCCAGGGCAATGACGGCACGCCCGACGGCGTGGTCAACCTGTCGTTCGGCGACGGCAACGACTACGGCCGCACCGTGGCGCTGCAGGCCGACGGCAAGATCGTGGTCGCGGGCGACCGCGTCAACGGCGGCAGCAGCGACATCGTGCTGGCGCGCCTGCTCGTGAACTGATAGCCCGCCCGTTCCAGCGGTTCCGCAGCGGCCGGCGTCCTTCGGGGCGCCGGCCGCTTGCTTATTCAGGATTGACTGACGATTTCAGGTTGATTCGATTGAAGTGATGCCGGAAAGTCGGAAATTGTCGCAATTTGTCGGTGGCGCGGTCTGGTGACTTGGTCTGGCTCTTGGGAGGATCGGCATTCCGGCCATGCGGCTGAAACAGACACCCGATGCGATTCCTTCCTGACTTGCCGCCGCCATGCCGCGGCTCCCGACGCAGCGCTTCGGTTGCGTTCGCCATGGCGCTTGCGCTCGCGGCACAGGCCCCGTCTGCCATGGCCCAGGGGCTGGCGGCACTGGAGCACGAACCCGTTTCCGATGCGCGGCCGGTGGCTCCAGCCTGGTCGCTGCCACGGCTGATCGCAGTGGCGCTGAGCAGCCACCCCTCGGTGCGCTCGCAGCAGGCGTTGCTCGGCGCAGCCGAGGCCGGTGTCGAGGGCGCGCGCTGGCAGTATTTCCCGACGCCCAGCGTGAGCGTGCAGAGTGCCGGCACCGCCAGCAGTGACGTGGTCTATCGGGGTGACCGCAGCGTCACCGTGCTGGCGCTGAGCCAGCCGCTGTGGACCTGGGGGCGACTCGACGCCGGACTCGACCGAAGCCGGGCGCTCCTCGATGCGGCACGTGCCGGGCGCGATGAGGCCAAGCTGGGCCTGGCGTTGCGGCTGGTGCAGGCCTGGGGTGAGTGGCAGTCGGCGCAAGCCAGACAGCAGGCGCTGGGGGAAGGCGCCACCCATCACGAGCGTTTGCTGCGCCAGGTGCAGCGTCGGCTCGACGAGGGCCAGGCCGCCAGCAGCGACCTGGGGCTGGCCGAGGGCCGGCTGGCCGCCCTGCGCGCCGACCTGGCCCAGGCCGGTGTGCAGGAGGCCGCGGCCCGCGACCGCCTGGCCGTGCTGTCCGGCCAGAGTCTGGGCCGCCATGCGCTGGCCCCGCAGTTGGAGTCTGGCCTGTCGCTGACACCCAGCGGCGATATGGCCGAGCTGCTGCGCCGGGTGCAGGAGGCTTCGCCCGCGCTGGCACGGTTGCAGGCCCAGTTGCGCGTGCAGCAGACGGCCGTGGCCGAACTGGAAGCCCGCCTCAAGCCCGAAGTCAGTGCCAGGCTGGAAGCCCAGCACGGCAATTTCAGCGTCGCGGGCACCTCGCTGCAGACGCGCGCCTTCGTCGCGTTCAACACCCAGTTCGGCGCGGGCCTGTCCAGCGTCACGGCGGTGACCGAGGCCCTGCAACGCCAGGAGTCGGCGCAGGCCGAAATCGAGGCGCAGCGCCTAGCGCTGGCGGAACAGGTCGCCGCCGATTTCCAGCTGCTGGTGACGGCGCCCGCGCGCCGCGCCGATCTGGTGCGTGCCATCGGCTCGGCCGACGGCGTACTGCTGTCCTGGGACCGCCAATACCTGGCCGGACGCAAGACCTGGCAGGACCTGATGGGCGCCGCGCGCGAGCAGGTCCAGGTGCGTGCCCAACTGGCTGAATTCGACGCCGCTCGCCTGGTCGCCGCCTGGCGTCTGGCCTTGCTGGCTGACGGAGCGGAGCCGCTTGCCGTCTCGCTCGGCAGCCGCGACGACGCCGCATATCACTCACATAAATGACATCCGTGAACAATTCCCTGCTGCTGGCGCTCTCGCGTCTGGCCGAACTCCAGCGCGAGGCCGTGGACCGGCTCGCGCTGCAGGAGGCCGTGACGGCTTCCGGAACGGGCGATGCCCGAGCCTGCCTCGCGGTCGTGACCGATCACCTGGGACTGGCCGCGCCGCGCTGGCTGCGCTCGCCCGACCCGGCCCGCGTGCCGGCGCTGATCCACCAGCCGGGTCTGGGCTGGAGCGTGCTGGTCGGCCGCGATTCGCGCGGCCAGTGGATCTGCCAGCGCTGGAATGCCGAGGAGCGTCGCTGGAGCGAAAGCGCCCAGGCCGATCTGGCCGACGCCCAGATCGCGCAGCTCAGGCTGCTGCCGCCGTTTCGCGCCAGCCAGAGCCCGGTGCTTGCGCTGGTGCTGGCCGAGGTGCGCGCGCACCGCCGGCTGATGCTCGAATCGGGACTGGGTGGCCTGCTGATCGGCGCGCTGGGGCTGGCGATCTCCTTTTACTCGATGCAGGTCTACGACCGCGTGATCCCGACCGGCGCGCTGCAGACGCTGCTGGTGCTCAGCCTGGGCGCCTTGCTCGCGCTGGTGCTGGACTGGCTGGCGCGCCAGGCGCGCTCGCAGCTCTACGAGCGCCTGATCGATGCCGTGGACCAGCGGCTGGCGCGCGCGGTCTATCTGCGGCTGCTGTCGGTGCGGCTGGACCAGTTCCCGCGCTCGGTCGGCAGCCTGGCGTCCCAGATGCGTGGCTACGAGACCGTGCGCAGCTTCCTGACGCAGGCCACGGCCAGCCTGCTGGTGGACCTGCCGTTTGGCCTGTTGTTCCTGGCGATCATGGCGATCATCGGCGGGACGATCGCGATGGTGCCGCTGGTCTTCCTGCTGGTCTCGGTGGCCCTGGGCTGGCGCGTGCGCCTAGGCATGGAGGCGCTGTCGCGCACCGGCGCCAAGGCGGGCAACTTCAAGACCGGTCTGCTGGTCGAGACGGTCGAGGGCGCCGAAACCATCAAGTCGGGGCAGGGCGGCTGGCGCATGCTCTCGCGCTGGCTGGACAGCACGACGCAGGCACGCGACGCCGAGCTCGAGATGCGCCGGCTGACCGAGCATTACCAGCACGCGGTCGGCGTCCTGCAGCAGGCCAGCTACGTGCTGCTGGTCGCGTTGGGCGCCTGGCTGGTCAGCCGCGGCAATCTCAGCATGGGCGGGCTGATCGCCTGCTCGATCCTGTCCGGGCGCGTGCTCAGCCCAGTCACGGTGATCGCCGGTCAGGCGCTGCAGTGGTCGCAGGCCCGGGCCGCGCTCGAAGGGCTGGACGCGATCTGGCGGCTGGAGGATGACCACGCCGGTCATGAGCCGGTGCTGGTCGAGCGCATCGAGGGCAATTTCGAGTTCGAGCAGGTGCAGGCCAGCTACGGCGCCGCGCCGGCGCTGCGCGTGCCGAAATTGTCGATCCGCCCGGGCGAGCGGATCGGCGTCATCGGCCCGGTCGGCGCGGGCAAGACCACGCTGCTGCGGCTGCTTTCGGGCATGTACAAGCCGCAACAGGGCCGGGTGCTGCTTGATGGCGTGGATCTGGCGCAGGTGGCCAAGCCCGTGCTGGCCGAGCACCTGGGCTATCTGCAGCAGGAAGGCCGGCTGTTCGCGGGCACGCTGCGCGACAACCTGCTGCTCGGCATGGTCGACCCCGGCGACGATGCGGTGCTGGCCGCGGCGCGGCGCACCGGGCTGTTTGACGCCGTCATCGCACCGCATCCGCAAGGCTTGCAGCAGGCCATCCAGGAAGGCGGCAGCGGCCTGTCGGGTGGTCAGCGCCAGCTCGTCAACCTCACGCGCGTGCTGCTGCGCCGCCCCCGCATCTGGCTGCTCGACGAGCCCACCGCCTCGGTCGATGGCAACACCGAGCAGCGGCTCATGAGCCTGTTCGAGCAGCTGCTCGGACCGCAGGACACGCTGATGCTTGTCACGCACAAGCCCGAGCTGCTGCGACTGGTCGACCGCCTCCTGGTCGTGGCGCAGCACCAGATCGTCATGGACGGCCCGCGTGACCAGGTGCTGATGCGCCTGCAAGGCGGTGCGCCGTCGTCCGCTTCTCCCGTTTCCCAGCCCTCCCTTTCCCGTGCCGCGCCAGCCGCGGCCACCCAGGCATGAGCGCAGACTTCCATTCCCCCACGGTTGGCGACACGCGCCGCCCCTCGCGCATGATCCGACTGCTGGCCGGCAGCGTGCTGGCTTTCGGCCTGTGGGCCTCGGTGTTCGACATCGACCAGACCGTGCGCGCGCAGGGCCAGCTGATTCCGGGGGCCCGCACCCAGGTCGTGCAGGCGGTTGACGGCGGCGTGCTGTCCGAGCTCCGGGTCCAGGAGGGCGAGCGCGTCAAGGCTGGCGACACCGTCGCGGTGCTTGAGCCCGACCGCGCGCGCGCGTCCTACGACGAGAGCGCGGCCAAATTCGCCGCGCTGCAGGTCGCGCTGCGGCGCGCGCAGGCCGAGGCCTCGGACCTCGCCCCGGATTTCGGCCAACTCACGCGCCGGCATCCCGCGCTGGTCGCGGCGCAGCAGCAGCTCTGGCGCCAGCGCAAGCTTGGCCTGCAGGAGAGCATGAGCGCGCTGCAGCAGAGCCTGGCGCTGGCGCAGGAAGAGCTCGCGATGAACGAGTCGCTCTACGCCACGGGCGACACCAGCCGCGTCGAGTTGCTGCGCGCGCGCCGGCAGGTGGCCGATCTGCAGGCCCGCATGGCCGAGGTCCGCAACAAATACCTGCAGGACGCGCGCGCCGAGGCCGCCAAGCTGGAGGAGGAGCTGCTCTCGCAAGGCTACCGTCAGGCCGAGCGCAGCAATGTGCTGGAGCACACGGCGCTGACCTCGCCGCTCGACGGCGTGGTCAAGCTGCTGCGCGTCAACACCGTGGGCGGCGTGCTGCGCGCCGGCGACGAGATCCTGCAGATCTCGCCGACCGAGGGTGAACTGTTGCTCGAAGTCCGCATCAATCCGGCCGACATCGGCCAGCTGCGCGTTGGCCAGCCAGTGCAACTGAGGCTTGACGCCTACGACTACACGATGTACGGCTCGCTCGACGGCGAGCTGGTCTACCTGAGCTCGGACACCTTGAGCGAGCAGGCCGCCAGCGGCCAGAACCAAAGCTTCTATCGCGGTCGCGTGCGCATCGCGCCCGACGCGCTGGCGCGCAATCCCAAGCTGGGCCAGCTCGACCTGCGGCCCGGCATGACTGCCAGCGCCGACATCCGCACCGGTCAGCGCAGCGTGCTGACCTATCTGATCAAGCCCCTGGCCCGCGCCTTTGGCGGTGCCATGACCGAACGTTGATTCCTTCCCAGGAGCATTCCCATGAGCAAGAGCCAATATCACCTCGTCGTCCATGTCGATGGCACTCAGCAACAGACCCTGGAGTTGGGTCAGCAGGCCAGGGTTCGCGCCCAGGCCGGGGCGCGCTATCGCGTGCTGCGCCAGCCGCATGCTGCCGCAGCGGGCAAGGCACAGAGCGAATCCAGGGATGCCACGCAAAACCCGACCGACGACGCGGTCCGTGCCGAGGCGCTGGCCGCCGGAGTGCTGGCCAGCCGCCATGGCGACGACCTGCGGCTGGACTATGCCGACGGGTCGCAACTGCAGCTCGAGGGCTTCTTCCAGGCCTGCAAGGGCGCTGCCTGCGCGGTCGAGCTGCCGGCCACGGGCGGCGGCATCCAGCTGCTCAGCGGCGACAGCGCCGGCGGCGCGGCCAGCGCGGACCAGGGCTATGCCCTCTATGCCTATGGCTCGACCGCCGAGATGACGGGCCTGCTGCAGAGCCAGGGCCTGGCGCTCGAGGGCCTCAAGGGCCTGAGCCAGGAGGCGGATCAGATCAGCTATCTGCCGCCTGCCGACGGCTTCAACTGGGCCTGGCTGGCGCCGCTGGCGCTGTTGCCCCTGATTCCCACCCACAGCGCGGTGCCCACCATCATCAAGGGCAGCGTGGTCGCTGGCCCCGTGCTGACCGGCAACGGCCTGGTTGCCACCGCCTACAAGGCCGACGGCAGCGTGCTGGCCAGCGGCGCGGTCAATGCCGACGGCAGCTTCACGCTCACCGTGGGCAACGACTACCAGGGCCCGGTGCTGGTCAAGATCAGCGACACCACGACCGGGGCCGACTATTTCGACGAGGCCAGCGCTGCACCCAAGGACCTGGGCAGCGACCTGCGCGCGCTGACCGTCGTGCCCGCGCCCGGTACCTACACCATCAGCGTCAACGCCCTGACCGAACTGGCGGTGCGCCATCTGGGCCTGAACGGCGGTGACAACGGTGCATCTGACAACCGCTTCGCGGGCCTGAGCGACAGCCAGATCCAGGGCGCCAACCAGCAGGTGGCTGCCGCCGTCGGCCTCAAGCAGGACCTCGTGCTCGGTGCGCCGGCCGTGGCCATCGTGACGACCGGTGGCGAATCGAACGCCCAGGCCAACGACTACGGCCGGCTGCTGGCGGCAATCTCCGGGGCAGAAACCGGCAGCGGTACCGAACCGGTCCTGCAGGCACTGACAGCATCGCTGAGCCCGAACTCGACCCCCGGTGCCGTGCTGGAGCTGCTGCTTGATGGCGCAGCCAAGGTCGAGGTCGCGGGCCTGGTCGATGCAGTGTCAGACATCACGAGCCAGAAGTCGAACCAGGTGACGATTGACACGGTGGGCGGCGACAACCGCCTGAGCGCCGACGAGATGGCCGCTGGAGTGACCGTCACTGGCCAGGCGGCGGCCAACGCCATCGTCACGATCGAATGGTCCGACGTCTCCAGTGGCGGTCAGCCGACCGGCACGCGCAGCGTCACCGCCGATGCCCAGGGCCACTGGAGCGCGAACTTTGTCGCCAGCGAAATGCCCGCGCTGGGTGCGACCTCGCTCAAGGCCAGCGTTGGCGCCGCGGCGGTCACGCGCAGCATCTACCTCGACGCGCCGGCAGCGCCGGTCGTCAAGCTGCACGCCGACACTGGCAGCAGCGCCAGCGACGGTCTGACGAACGACGTCCGCGTCGACGTCAGCGGCTTTGTTGCCGGCTGGGACTACAGCACCGATGGCGGTTTGAGCTGGACCGCCGGGCAGGACAGCAGCTTCCAAGTCAGCGGCGACGGTGCCAGGAACGTGCAGGTGCGCCAGAACGTCGGCGGGCATTACTCGCCGCCAGCCAGCCTGGACTTCGCGCTCGACACGCTGGCACCCACGATCGCGATCAGCAGCGACAAGTCCGCGCTCAAGGCCGGCGAGACGGCCACCATCACCTTCACCCTGAGCGAGGCCAGCAGCGACTTCACGGCCGATGACGTCACCGTCATCGGCGGCAGCCTGAGCAACTTCACCGGCAGCGGCAAGAGCTACAGCGCCACCTTCACGCCCCAGGCCGACAGCCACACCGTCGCTGAAGTGAGCGTGATCGAAAAGCGGTTCACCGACGCGGCGGGCAACGCGAATGAGGCAGGGGACGGTTCTCCATCCACCATTTCCTTGGGCATCGATACGCAGCGCCCGACGGTCGCCATCAGCAGCGACATGACCAGTCTGAAAGCGGGTCAGAGCGCGACCCTCACCTTCACGCTGAGCGAGGCGAGCGCCGACTTCACGGCGGATGATGTGGCCGTCAGCGGCGGCAGCCTGAGCAATTTCCAGGGCAGCGGCACCAGCTACACGGCGACCTTCACGCCGACGGCGGACACGACGACCACGGCCAGCGTCAGCGTGGCCAGCGCCAGCTTCAGCGACGCGGCGGGCAACCCGAACGTCGACGGCGCGGACGCCAACAACACGGCGGCGATCGGTGTCGACACGCTGGCGCCGATTGCGCCTGGCCTGAGCCTGGTGGCCGACACCGGTGCCAGTGCAACGGACGGAGTGACCGCGAATGGCCTGCTTGCCGTGACCAATCTGGAGCCCGGCGCACGCTGGGAATACAGCATCAATGGGGGCGTGGACTGGACGAGCGGGGAGGGCGTCAATCTCCCGGCTGGCGTGTTGGGCAGCGACGGCGCGAAGACCGTGCAGGTGCGCCAAATCGATCTGGCGGGCAATGTCTCGGCCCCCCAGGGGCTGAGCTTCACGCTCGACAGCCAGGCCGCACAACTCGCGACGGTGCGCAAGTTCGTTGCGCTCCAGGGCGCGGACGATCTGATTCCCGACCAGGCGCCGTCGGACGGTTTTGCCATTCCGGCGCTGGGCGACCTCAATGGAGACGGCCGTCTTGACCTGGTGACTGGCGCTTACAGCAACTCCCAAACACCGGGAGCCGTCTTGCCGCAGGCCTACCTGCAGCAGGCCGATGGCACCTTCGTGTTGATGGGCGAATCCGGGTTGGGGACCACGAATCCCTTTGCCAGCATCGATTTCAGCACCGACATTCCCGACGGTATCGTGGCTCGGGTGGCCTGGCCCGCCATTCTCGATGTCGATGGCGACGGCAAGAACGACCTGCTGGTCAGCTACGCGCAAACCGCGACGAATGGTGCCGGCATTCTGTATTACCGCAACACCGGCAGCGCGCAACAACCCGTCTTCACGAAACAGGCGGACAGCGACAACCCGTTCGCCAGCGTTTCGCGCCCGATGATGGCGCCCCTGGCCGTCGGTGATCTGAACGGCGACGGCAACCCCGATCTGCTTGTTGGCCATACCGCCATCAGCGTGCTGGAGGTGCCCGGCAGCGTGCCCGGCAGCGTGCCCTTTCTGTCGAACGGCAGCGATGCGATTCAGTATTGGCAGGGCAATGGCAACGGCACCTTCACGCTACGGCAGGGTCTGGACAGTCCGCTCTCCGGTTTCAACAACGTCGATTCGTTCAAACTGATGGCGTGGTCTTACCTGGGCGACTTCAACGGCGATGGCAAGGGGGACTTTGTAGTTGTCACCGCTGATTCGATCAATCCGATCGGCTTTTTTCTGGGCGATGGCAACGGAAAATACACAATAGTCCGCTCTGGCAGTCCTTTCTCCTCAACCGTGTCGGGGGCGTTTTCGGCCGTAGGCGACCTCGATGGCGACGGCGACAGCGATTTGGTGGCCCCACAGGCCGATGGCGTCGTGGTGTTGCGCAATGATGTCGTCTATTCCGTGGTGCTGGAGCGTGCCCAGGTCGTCGCGGGATGGAGCACTGACCACGCCACCGCCTATGTGGGGCAGCCGCTCAAGCTGCACGGCAACGGCGCCGAGGCGAATGCGGTCATCCAGCTCTACGTCGGCGGCAATCTGCTGGCCGAGGTGCAGGCCAACGTCAAGGGCGAGTGGAGCCATGTCTGGAGCGGCACCGAGCCCGGCTTTGCCATCGTGGCCGGGCAGGACTACAGTCTGACCGTGCAGCAGACCGATGCGGCGGGCAATACCTCGATCGCTTCGGCGCCATACCTGATCTCGGTCTGTGACCTGCCGGCGCTCAGCGCGATCGCGCTCAGCGCGGACAACGGGTCTTCCAGCAGCGATTTCATCACCAACGTCGCGAGCCAGACCATCAGCGCCACGCTGAATCGTGCGCTGCTGCAGACCGAAGTGGTGTATGGCTCGGTCGATGGTGGCCAGACCTGGACCGATGTGACCAACAAGGTCAGCGGCACCACGGTTGTCTGGAATGGCGCCGTGTTGCCGGCCACGGGCAGCATCGCGTTCAAGGTGCTCAACGGCACCAGCATCAAAAGCGAATTCAGCCAGGCGTACACGCTCGACACCGTGGCGCCGGCCATGCCCGACGCGGCGCTGGCCAACGACAGCAGCAACGGCGGCACGGGCTTCGCGGTCGATGGCATCAGCAACAGCGGCGCGCTCACGGCGCCGAGCAACATCGAGACCGACGCCAAGGTGGAATACCGGGTCAAGGGTCCGGGCGCGAGCGACTTCGGCAACTGGAGCGCAAGCTACACGGCGCCGGCGACCGACGGCAGCGCCGACGGGGCCTACCTGGTCGAGGTGCGCCAGACCGACAAGGCGGGCAACGTCTCGGCCAGCGAATCGATCGGCTACACGCTCGACACCAGCAAGCCGGCGATGCCGAATGCCACGCTGACGAGCGACAGCAGCAATGGCGGCGCGGGCTTCGCGGCCGATGGCATCAGCAACAGCGGCGCGATCACGGTGCCGGCCAATGCCGAAGCGGGCGCCAAGCTCGAATATCGCGTCAAGGTTCCGGGTGCGGCTGCGTTCAGCGGCTGGAGCGAAACCTACACGGCTCCGGTGACTGACGGCAGCGCCGACGGCGCGTATGTGGTCGAGGTGCGCCAGACCGACAAGGCGGGCAACGTATCGAGCAGCCAGTCCATCAACTTCACGCTCGACAACGGCAAGCCGGCGACGCCGGATGCGGCACTCGCGAGCGACAGCAGCAACGGCGGTGCGGGCTTTGCGGCCGATGGCATCAGCAACAGCGGCGCGCTGACGGCGCCAGCCAATACCGAAACTGGCGCCAAGGTCGAGTATCGTGTCAAGGGGGCGGGCGCGTCCGGATTCAGCAGCTGGTCCGACACCTATGCCGCACCGGCGACCGACGGCAGCGCCGACGGTGCCTACCAGGTCGAGGTGCGCCAGACCGACAAGGCGGGCAACGTCTCGGCCAGTCAGTCGATCGGCTACACGCTCGACAGCACGAAGCCGGCAACGCCGGACGCGGTCCTGACCGCCACCACCGACGACGGCGGTGCCATCGTCGTGCCGACCAACATCGAGACCGGCGCGACGCTCGAATACCGCCTGAAGAAGGACGGCACCAGCGTCACCGGCACCAACGACGGCTGGAGCAGCAGCTACCAGCCGCCGGCGACCGACGGCAGTGCTGATGGCGCCTACACGCTGGAACTGCGCCAGACCGACGTGGCCGGCAACGTCTCGGCCAGCCAGAGCCTGGGCTTCAGGATCGGTGCGCCGGTCTACGTCCCGATCGAGCTGTCGGCCATCGCGTCCGGCAGCGGCGGCTTCGTGATCAACGGGCAGGGGGCGTACGACTTGAGCGGCCTCAGTGTGTCGGGCGCGGGCGATGTCAATGGCGACGGCCTGGCCGACCTGATCGTCGGGGCAGTCGTGGCAGACCCGAGCGGTCGCACGGATGCGGGCAGCAGCTACCTGGTGTTCGGTCACAGCGGCACGGGCGCGGTGGAGTTGTCAGCGGTGGCTGCGGGCAGCGGCGGCTTCGTGATCAATGGTCAGTGCGGGGGGGACTGGAGCGGCTATAGCGTGTCGGGCGCGGGGGACGTCAACGGCGACGGCCTGGCCGACCTGATCGTGGGGGCGTACTGGGCCGATCCAAGCGGCCGCCAGAGCGCGGGCAGCAGCTACGTGGTGTTCGGGCATAGCGGCACGAGCCCGGTCGAGCTGTCGGCCGTCGCGGCCGGCAATGGCGGCTTCGTGATCAACGGAGGATCCGTCGGGGACATGAGCGGCTATAGCGTGTCGAGCGCGGGCGACGTCAACGGCGACGGCCTGGCCGACCTGATCGTTGGGTCGAGCGGGGCTAATCCAGGTGGTCGCACAGGTGCTGGCAGCAGCTACGTGGTGTTCGGGCGCAGCGGCACGAACGCGGTGGAATGGTCGGCGCTGGCGGCGGGCAATGGCGGCTTCGTGATCAACGGGCAGTGTGCGTACGACTTCAGCGGCCTCAGCGTGTCGGGCGCGGGCGACGTCAATGGCGACGGCCTGGCCGACCTGTTCGTGGGAGCGCAGAACCTCGGTGGTCATGGCCAGGGCTATGTGGTGTTCGGGCGCACGGGGACGGCGCCGGTGGAACTGTCGGCCGTGGCAGCCGGCACCGGCGGCTTTGTGCTGAATGATCAGACCCCTAGCAATGACGGAAGTCTATTTAGCGTGTCGGGTGTGGGTGACGTCAACGGCGACGGGCTGGCCGACTTGAGCGTGGACGTGTCATACGCCCAAGCGGCGGCGGGAGATTTTGCGGGGCGCAGCTTCGTGGTGTTCGGCCGCACGGGCGGCGCCGCGGTGGATCTGTCGGCGGTGGCGGCGGGCAGTGGCGGCTTCGTGATCAATGGCCAGTGCGCGTTTGATCAGAGCGGCTACAGCGTGTCGGGCGCGGGCGACGTCAACGGCGACGGCCTGGCCGACCTGATCGTCGCGGCGCCTTTTGCCAGTTCGCAGGCGGGCCGCAGCTATGTGGTGTACGGGCGCAGCGACACGAGCGCGGTGGAGTTGTCGGTGGTGGCGGCGGGCAGCGGCGGCTTCGTGATCAACGGCCAGTGCGCGTTTGATCAGAGCGGTTACAGCGTGTCGAGCGCGGGCGACGTCAACGGCGACGGCCTGGCCGACCTGATCGTGGGGGCGAACAAGTCGGCTCCGGACGGGCGCAACATGGCCGGCCGCAGCTACGTGATATTTGGCGCGACCGATGGCGCTTTCGCGCAGACGGCGGTCGATCAGCTGGGCACCAGCGGCGCCGACGTGATGAGCGACGGCGGCGTGGCCAAGACCCTGGTGGCCGGCGCGGGCGACGACAGCCTGAGCGCCACGGCCGCCAGCGTGCTGTACGGTGGCGCGGGTAACGACACCTTCACCATCAACGGCGCGATGATCACCGCGCTGCAGAAACCGCTGGGCAGCGGCGGCAACCTGGGGCAGCTTGCGCGCATCGATGGCGGCAGTGGCCTCGACAGCCTCGTGCTGTCGGAGAGCGACTCGGCGCTGGACCTGACCCAGATCGCCAACCAGGCCGCCGGCGACCCCGAAACCGGCAGCCGTCTGAGCAGCATCGAGCGCATCGACCTGACCGGTACTGGCAACAACATGCTGACGCTCGGTGCGGCCGACGTGCGCGACCTGGCTGGCATGAATGTCTACAACAGCGGCAATGGCTGGACCGGACTGGCGGCGAGCGTGCCGATGCACCAGTTGCTGGTCGATGGCGGTGGCTCGGGCGATGCGCTCAACGCGACCGGCACCTGGAAGGAGCTGGCTCAGGTCAGCCACGGTGGCCAGACCTACCGGCGTCTGGTGCAGGGCAATGCCGAACTGCTGGTGGATAACGACATCACGCTCAACGTTGCCATCGAAACCGTGCCAACCGTCACCAGCGTGGCGTTCAGCAGTGCCACCGGCACGCAGAACGGATTGCTCAACATGGGCGATACGGTCTTGATCGAGGTGAGATTCAATAATGTGGTGAAGGTCAGTGGCTTTGCGGCGCCGCAGCTGGCACTGAGCGTCGGTGGTTCGACGGGGCAGGCCAACTACATCAGCGGCTCTAACAGCAATACCCTGGTGTTCCAGTACTTTGTTGGGGAAGGCTTGACCGATCTCGACGGCATTGCCATCGGTGCCAATGCCATCAGCCTGCCAAGTGGGGGGCCCTTTGGAGACACGAAGATCCGCGACGCCAGCGGCATCGATGCCGTGCTTGACCATGCGGCGGTGGCGGCGAACGCGGGCTACCGCGTCGACTCGGTTACCCCTGCGGCGCCGAACGCAAGCCTGACGCCAGCCGACAACGACGGTGGTGCCATCGTCGCGCCGACCAACATCGAAACCGGCGCGACGCTCGAATATCGCCTGAAGAAGGATGGCACCAACGTTACCGCCACGAACGATGGCTGGAGCGGCAGTTACACTCCCCCGGCGACCGACGGCAGCGCTGATGGCGCCTATACGCTGGAGCTGCGCCAGACCGACATGGCCGGCAACATCTCGGCCAGCCAGAACATGGGTTTCAGAATCGGCGTGCCGGTCTACGCCCCGATCGAGCTGTCGGCCATCGCGGCCAGCAGTGGCGGCTTCGTGATCAACGGCCAGGACGCGAGTGACAAAAGCGGCTGGAGCGTGTCGAGCGCGGGCGACGTCAACGGCGACGGCCTGGCCGACCTGATCGTCGGGGCGCCTCACTCCAACTTGAATTCTGGCCGCAGCTACGTGGTGTTCGGCAAGAGTTCGGGCGCGGCGGTGGAACTGTCAGCGCTGGCGGGCAGCGGCGGCTTCGTGATCAACGGACAGTGCACGTTCGACTACAGCGGTCTCAGCGTGTCGGGCGCGGGCGACGTCAACGGCGACGGCTTGGCCGACCTGATTGTGGGGGCCGATTACTTTGGAAGTGGTACGGGTCGCAGCTACGTGGTGTTTGGCAAGACTGGAGGCGCTGCGGTGAGTCTGTCGGCGCTGGGCAATGCCGGTTTCTCGATCAATGCGGCTGCTTCGGGCGAGCTCAGCGGCCACAGCGTGTCGAGCGCGGGCGACGTGAATGGCGACGGTCTGGCGGATCTGATCGTTGGAGCCCCCGCCGCTGATCCGGCAGCTGGCTTGAATGCGGGCCGCAGCTATGTGGTGTATGGCCGAACGGGGACGACAGCGGTGGAGTTGTCAGCCGTGGCGTTAGGGACGGGTGGCTTTGTGATCAACGGAGCGGCAGCGGGTGACAACAGCGGCGGCACCGCCACCGATGAGGATCAAGGCACCGCCGGTGTCGCTAGTGCGGGGGACGTCAACGGCGACGGCCTGGCCGACCTAATCATCGGGGCGAAAAACGCCGCCGGAGGCAAGGGCCGCAGCTATGTGGTGTTTGGCAAGAGTTCGGGCGTGGCGGTGGAACTGTCGGCGTTGGCGGCCAGCGCGGGCTTCGTGATCAACGGCCAGTGTGCGGGCGACAACAGCGGCTGGAGTGTGTCGGGTGCGGGTGACGTCAACGGCGACGGCCTGGCCGACCTGGTTGTCGGGACTCCGAATGCCGATCCGGCAACACGCGCGGATGCGGGCCGCAGCTATGTGGTGTTTGGCAAGACGTCGGGTACTGCGGTGGAACTGTCGGCGCTTGGCTCCGGCGGCTTCATGATCAACGGACAGTGCGCTAGCGACGGCAGCGGCTATAGCGTGTCGAGCGCGGGCGATGTCAACGGTGATGGCCTGGCCGACCTGATTATTGGAGCGAAGGGCGCCGATCCAACCAGTGGTGCCAGCGCGGGCCGCAGTTATGTGGTGTATGGAAAAACATCGGGCACCGCAGTGGAGCTGAGTGCAGTGATGGCGGGCAGCGGTGGCTTCGTGATCAACGGCCAGGGAGCGAGCGACCAGAGTGGCTTTAGCGTGTCTAGCGCGGGCGACATCAACGGAGACGGCTTGGCGGACCTGATTGTGTCGGCGAACCAAGCCGACCCGAGCGGTCGCATCGATGCAGGGCGCAGCTACGTGATCTTCGGCTCGACCGGTGGCGCCTTTAATCAGACGGCGTTGGATTGGCTCGGCACCTCCGCTGACGATGCGATGTCCGACGGCAGTGTGGCCCAGACCCTGGTTGCGGGCGCGGGCAATGACAGCCTGATCGCAAACGCCGCCAGCGTGCTGTACGGCGGCGCGGGCAACGACACTTTCACCATCAATGGCGCGATGATCACCGCGCTGCAGAGTCCGTTGGGCAGTGGTGGCAACGTTGATCAGCTGGCGCGCATTGACGGTGGTGGTGGTGTCGACAAGATCGTGCTGTCGGGCAGCAGTCTGACCTTCGACCTGACCCAGATACCTCAGTCGGCGATGAACCCCGAGGGCGTTTCGCGCCTGAGCAATATCGAGGAGATCAATATCACCGGCAGCGGCGACAACACGCTCAAGCTGACGGCAAAGGATGTGCTGGACATGACCGGAGGGATGGATCTGGTCGCTACGGCCAAGACCGGGCGTCACATGCTGGTCGTGACCGGCAACGCGGGCGACACGCTCGACCTGGCCGACGTAGGCGGCACGACGGGGGGGTGGAGCAAGCAAAATGGCGGTAGCTCGATGCAATTCGCGGATTCGACGGCGTACTACAACGGAGCCGTCTACAAGATCTGGCACTCCGATGCCACCAACGCGACCGTGCTGGTGCAAAAGGACATGACGGTGATCTGATGACAGGCATCGAACAAACCTTCAATCAGGCCAACGCCGACTGGCGCGCCGGCCTTTGGGAAGCGGCGCTGGCGGGTTACGAGGCCGTCAGTGCCCAGGCTCCCGAGCTGGTGCCGGCCCGGCTGGGCAGCGCGCGCTGCTTGGTGCGGCTGGGCCGCCTGGCCCCGGCGCGCGAAGCCTTCGCGGCCACGCTGCGGCTGGACCCGGCCAACTACAGCGCCTGGCTCGAGGCTGGCCACCTGTGCCGCCAGGGGGCTGAGCTGCAACAGGCCGCTGGCGCCTACCAGCGCGCGATCGATGTCGAGCCCACGCGCCACGAGGCGTATCTTGCGATGGCGCGCGTGCTGCAGCAGCTCCGGCAGGACACGCTGGCCGAATCGGCCTTTGCCACGGCGCTGGAGCGCTCGTCCGAGGGGGGCAAGGCGCCCGATCGCGTTGCCGACGTTGCGCACCGCATGGGGCAATATCGGCTGGAGTTGGGTGACGCGGCGGGCGCCGTGCGCGCCTTGCACAACGGCCTGCAGGCGCTGCGTTCGAGCGCTGGCACGGACGGCGTGGTCGACGCGGACCGTCAGGCCGAGCTCAACATCGACCTGGGCGAGGCGCTTTGGCGCCAGGGGCGACAGGAGGAGTCGCTGGCCGCCTTGACCGCCGCCTCGGCGGCGACCGCCGAGGCCACGCTGGCGCGGCTGGCGGCGCTGAGCTTTCGATTCAACCTGTGGCAGGAGGCCGTCACAGTGTCGCGCCGCAACGTCGAGCTGCACCCCGACAGCGCGACGGCGCTCTGGAACCTGGCGCACCTGCTGGCCGAATGCTGGCAGATGGACGAGGCCGAGGTGCTGCTGCAGCGCGCCGAGGCCCTGGCCCCCATGCCGGGCGCCACCGCCATGCGCGCTTCGATCGCTGGCCGCCGGGGCGATGCCGATGGCGCGCTGTGCCTGTACCGCGAGCTGGCAGCGACCGAATCAGGCCGGCGCCAGTACGCGTCCAGTGCTGCGATGTCATCGCTCTACAGCGATGCGCTGGGCTCGCGCGAGGTGGCCGAACTGCACCGCGAGTTGTTCGCGCCGCTCGGCCAAGGCGCGCGCTCGCGCGCGAGCTTCGTCCGTGCGCCGCTGGCGGGGCGCCGCCTGCGGCTGGGCCTGGTGACGGCGGATTTCCACCACCAGCACCCGGTCAACCTCTTCATGCAGCCGGTGCTGCGCGAACTCGACCGCAGCTGTATCGAGCTGTTCGTCTATTTCACCGGCGTGAGCTACGACGAACAGACCCGGCTCGCGCAGCGCCGCGCCGAGCATTGGGTCGAGTCCACCACGCTCA
>JBEEPT010000206.1:0-15537 GCA_041190985.1 Pseudomonadota bacterium | reverse complement strand
ACGGGGCCAGGGCGCCGGTCTGCGGCGAGACGTAGCCGATCTTGACGACGTCGGCCGCCCAGGCCAGGGAAGTGGTGCCGATCAGGGCGGCGGCAGCCAGGCCCTGGGTGAAGTGCCTGCGATTGAGTTCCATGCTTGTCTCCTGTGTTCTGTGGTCATGGCGGGCAGCCAGGCGCCGGAGCGCCCTGCTGCCTGTGCGGTGCTCAGGCCAGTGCCGCTTCCGCCGTCGTCAGGTGCAGATGGCGCATCACTTCCTCGAAGCGCTGCTGCAGCTCTGCTGCGCTGTTGGCCGTTGCTGCCACGTAGAAGTCGGGGCGCAACAGCACGTAGCGGGCATTGATCCCGCCGAGCCACCTGGCATAGGTGCCTTCGACGTCGACCGCGTCGCATTCGGTGCCCGGCGCGCCGATCCTGACGGTGAAGCCCTCGAGCAGTGCGAGTTGCTCGCGCTGCTCTTCGGTGAGGGCCGCAGCCGGATCGGTGTCGAGCCCGATCACGCCCCAACCCTGACCGACCGCCTGGTCGAAGCGGTCGCGCTTGCCCTTGGCTTCCACCACACCCTGCACCGACAGTTCGCCGGCGTGGGCGGTGTCGGCGCACCACGCACCCTGCCCCAGCTGGCAGATGTCGGTCGGCACCGGCTTGTTGTTGCGCGCGGCCAGCTCGGCCTTCATGCGGGCATCGCGCTCGGCCGCTTCCTTCTCGTCAGCGATGCAGATGATCTTGCCCAGCTCCTGGCTGAAGTCGATGTAGTGCCTGGCGTGCTCCAGGCGTTCGCTGGTGTAGCTGTCCAGGATCTCGGGGCCGAACTTGCCTTCCAGGATGCCGTTGAGGCGCCAGGCCAGCGCGACCGCATCGCGGGTGCCGGCGCACAGGCCTTCGCCGGCGAAAGGCGGCATCAGGTGCGCGGCGTCACCGGCCAGCGCGCAGCGGCCCAGGTTCCAGACCTTGGCCCAGCGCGCCTGGAAGCGGTAGACGGCGCTGCGCTCGAGCTCGGCGTTGTCCGGGTTCAGGCCCCAGGGCTTGAGCAGTTCCCAGGCCTTCTCGGGCGTCTGCATCTCCTCGGCGGACTCGCCCGGCAGCACCATGTACTCCCAGCGGCGGCGACCCGGGCCGCCCGGCACGATGGTGGTCGGACGCTTGGGGTCGCACAGCTGCCACTGCGACGGCTGGGTCTTGTACTCGCTCTTCGGAATCATGTCCAGGATCAGCCAGTCGAAGAAGTAGCCCTTGTCCTCGTTCTGGATGCCCAGGCTTTCGCGCACGAAGCTGTTGGCGCCGTCGGCGCCGGCCACGTAGCGGGCGCGCAGCGCGCGGGTCTCGCCGCCGGGGCCGGCTTCGTCCGGATTGCGCTGCAGCTTGAGATCCACGCCTTCGGCGTCCTGGGCCAGCTCGACGCCGATCCAGCCGCGCAGCTGGGTGATGTTGGGCAGGGTGTCGGCGATGTCGGTCAGGCGCTGCTCCAGCTCCGGCTGGTTGAACCAGTAGCGCACGCGCCAGCCCGAAGCGGAAGTGCTCTGCCAGTCGACGATCTGGATGTTCTCGCCCTGGGCGTTCTTCCAGTAGTAGAGCTCGTCGTGGTAGTTGATCGCCGGATCGTTCTCGGAATCGATGCCCAGCGTGGCCAGGATGCGGGCGATCTCGTGGTCGTAGGTCACGGCGCGCGGGCGGCCATAGGCCTTGGACCAGCGCTCGACCAGCGTGACCTGCTTGCCCCGCCTGGCCAGCAGGATGGCGAGCAGCGTGCCGACCGGGCCACCACCGACGATGGCCACATCGGCATCGAAGCCATGGCAATTGATTTGGGATGAAACGCTCATTTCAGTCTCCTGTTCCGTGAGTCGGATGAAAGGTTCAAGTGCGAAGCACGCACCGCCCTGGGCCGCCGCCATCTCCTCTCCCCACCTCCATCGGTGGCACTGATTGCCTCGGCCTCAAGCTGGAACAGAATTTATCTCGAAGATGAATGACGTTCATATATGGTTAACCCTCATACAAGGACGCAATTCACTTTTCCATTTTCCGGAAATACTGGCCAGGACTTGCCGCTTTTCGCCTGTACGCCGGGCTGGGACAGGCGTCGGGGCTCGCATGCAAGGTGGCCGGCAGCCCATGCGGGACCAGCCAGGAGCATCCGGCACTGGCCATATTCGGATTAGACTGATCGTCAAACCTGAATCAGATACGAGAAAAAAAGGATGTCAGTCAAGCCGCAGGAAGCCATGGGCCGCGTGGCGCGCCGCCAGCAACGCAACCGCGAGGCGCTGATCCGCGCCGCCAGCGAGGTCATGAGCGAAAAAGGCGTGGATGCCGCCACCATGCTCGAGATCGCCGCACGCGCCGACGTGGGTGCCGGCACGGTCTACAACTATTTCAAGTCCAAGGACGAACTGGCCGTCGCCGTGCTCGAGGACTTGATGCATGGCCTGGCCGTCCGCATCGAGGAGGTCACCCAGGGCTTCGAAGACAAGGCCGAGGTCTATGCCTTCGGCATCCGCTCGGTGCTGCTGGCCGCGATCACCGACGAGCGCTGGAAGCAGCTGCTCTACCGTTCGGAAGTGATCGCCGACGCCCTGTTCCGGGTCATGGGCCCGTATGCGATCAACGACCTGCGGCGGGCGACCGAGGCGGGCCGCTTCCGCGTTCCCGATGCCGAGCTGGTCTGGCGACTCACGGCCCATGCGATCGTCGGCATGAGCCTGGCCATCACCACCGGCGCCGTCCCGCTGGCTGCCATCGACCAGGTCGTGCTGCACCTGCTGTGCATGACCGGCCTGAGCGTGGACGGCGCCACCGAACTGTCAAACCGTCCCCGGCCGGCGTTGCGCACGGAAGCGCCTGCCACATGAGGCTGGCAAGCCGCTGGCAAACCCCGTCCTGATTCAGAGCCTGACTTCGATCAGGCAGGGACCCGGCTCGCGGGCCGAACGGACCATGGCCTGGTGGAAGGCCTCGGCGGTGTCGACGGCGACGCCGGGCACCCCCATGCTCCTGGCCATGGCGAGCCAGTCGATGCGGGGGCGGTCGATGTCGATCATAGACAGGGCGCAACTCCCCGGACGTTGCGGCGCCCATGTTGGCGTATTCGGCCTTGAGGATCACGTAGCTGTTGTTGGCGAAGATGATCGTCGTGTCGCTCAGGTTCTCGCGCGCCGAGGTCCGGATGGTGTACATGGCGCGGCCGTCGCCGACCAGGCAGAACACACGGCGGTCCGGGCAGGTCAGCGCCGCGCCGGTAGCCACGCCCTCGAACAGGCACAGCACGCTGCGCATCCGCGGCTTGCTGCCCAGCGCCGCGAGGAAATGCATCTCCGAGGCGCCGGCGTTGGCGAAGCAGATGTCCACGCCCTGGTCGACCAGGGTCGCGACCAGGCTTTCAGCGCCGTTCATCGTTTCAATCCGGCCGCACGCCGTCGTAGGCGCTCTGCAGCAGGGCGCGAATGTCGGCACGCTGTTCCTTGCCGAAGGGGCGCGGGTTCCAGTACGGGTTGCTGACGGCGATCTCGGCGGCCCGGTCGAGGTCTTCCTGCTTCATGCCGATGTCCTTCAGCGCCACCGGTGCGCCGTTGTCGCGCGCCAGGTCGTACAGCCCCGCCGCGGCACTGGCCTGGCCGCCGAGCGCGCGCACGACCCGGGCCATGGCATGGGGCGCCGCCTCGGCATTGAACGCGATCGCGTGCGGCAGGATGACCGTATGGACCTCGGCGTGCGGCAGGTTGAAGCTGCCGCCCAGCGTGTGGCAGAGCTTGTGGTGCAGCGCCATGCCGACGTTGCCCAGCACCGAGCCGCACAGCCAGGCGCCGTACAGCGCGTTGGCCCGGCCTTCGGCGTCGTCGCTCTTGTGCCGGATCGCGGGCAATGCCTGCGCGATGGCACGGATGCCCTCCTCGGCCATCAGGTCCATGACCGGATTGCTGTCCTGCGCGTACAGCCCCTCGGCGGCGTGCGCGATCGCGTTCATGCCGCTGGTCACGCTCATGCCCAGCGGCAGCGTCAGCGTGAGGTCGGGGTCATAGATCACGGTGCGGGGCAGCACCCTGGGGTCGCGCCCGGTCTTCTTGAGTCCGGCCTCGGTGATGCCGTAGATCGGCGTCATCTCGCTGCCGGCATAGGTGGTCGGGATCGCCAGGATGGGCAGCCCCGACTCGAGCGCGATCGCCTTGCCCAGGCCGGTGGTGGAGCCGCCGCCGATCGCGATCGCGCAGTCCGCGCCCAGGCGCCGCGCGACCTCGCGCGCCTCGCGCGCGGTCTCGATCGGCACGTGCATCACCGCGCGGGCGAAGATGCCGGCCGCGCGCGAGCCCAGGCGGTCCGCGACGCTCTGCGCCTGCTGCGCCTGCTCGGGCGTCGAGAGCACCAGCGCCCGCCTGGCGCCGAGCAGGTCGATCTCGCGCTCGAGATGCGCCAGCGATCCGGCGCCGAACACGACGCGCGAGGGCTGGCCGTTGAATACGAAGTCTCTCACTGCATTGTCTCCTGCTGACTGTCAGCCGACGGCATAGTCGACCTGGTGGCGCGCGATGCGCATGTCGCCGATCTCCTGCTTGACGCGCAGGTGCTCGGGGTGGCCGGCATAGGCATCGAGCGCCTGCTGCGACTCGAACTCGCTGTAGAGCACGACGTCGCAGGCGTAATCGACGCCGCTCGTGTCCACGCCGATCTCCAGGTGCAGCAGCCCTGGAATGCGACCACGCAGGCTGTCGAAGCTGCGGCGCAGCGCCACGATGTTGCCGGCCTTTTCTTCCGGGGCATCGCCCCTGAGCTTCCACATCACGATATGTCTGACCATGTCCTGCTCCTCAGGGCAGCACCGGCGCGAAGCCGGCCCGCTGTGGCCACAGGTTCTGGAAGGCATGCACCGTGGTGCTGGCATAGAGGCCGGCGCGCATGAAAGGCTCGCCGGCCAGCCAGGCATGCGCCGCATCGCGCGACTCGAAGTCGATGACGAGCAGGCTGCCCAGCATGGTGGCTCCGTCGTCATGCGTCAGCGGCCCCGCGAAGGCGATCCGGTCCTGGACCGCCGCCAGATAGAGCTTGTGCTCAGGGCGGACGCTGGCACGCAGCTCCGACGCCGCCGGCTTGTCGAGCAGGATGAACGCGAACAGCATCGGATGCCTCCTCACTTCGCGGGGTTGAGCACGAAGTCGTACTCCATCAGGTAGCTGCCGTCCGGCTGCTGCACCCAGTCGCAGACCAGCGACTGGCGCACGCCGAACACCGCATCCGAATCCAGGTAGTCGCTCTGATCGCGGAAGACGTGGGTGATCAGCGTCTCGTAGCCAGGTGCAGTGACCATGAAGTGCAGGTGGGCGGGGCGCCACGGATGGCGGCCCGTCGCCTCGAGCATGGCGCCAACCGGGCCGTCATGCGGAATCGCGTACGGCACCGCCACGATGGAACGGAAGTGGTAGCGGCCCTCGGCGTCGGCGGTCAGGATGCCGCGCGCCTGGGCCTGCGCCAGCCCTTCGTGCTGGACATCGTAGAGGCCGTCGTCGTCCGACTGCCAGACATCGAGCTCGGCGCCCGGAACCGGCTCGCCGTTGCTGCCCCTGACCGTGCCGCGCACCAGACAGGGCGTGCCCTTGGCGCCGTTGGCGATGTCGGCACCCAGCTCGTAGTGGGGCGCGCCCTTGACATGGAAGGGACCGAACACGGTGGCCTCGGTGCAGCCGGCCGGCTTGTCGTTGTTCATCGCGACCGTCAGCATCGACAGCCCGAGCACGTCGGACAGCAGGATGAACTCCTGGCGCTTGTCGTCGGTGATGTGGCCGCAGCCGGTCAGGAATTCGATACCCTGGAACCACTCCTGCTCGGTCAGCCTGACTTCGCGCGCGAAGGCGTGCAGATGCTGGACCAGGCTGGTCATGATCTCCTTGAGGCGGGGGTCGGTGGTATTGGCGAAGCTGGCGATGACGGCCTGCGTGATGTTGTCCTGGTTGAGGTTGCGCATTCGGGTCTCCGGTTGATCATGGGGTATGGCAAAACCGGAGACAACTTTATAATTTCCGATAGCAGAGATAAACCCCAAACAACGGAAGTTACTTTTCCGGAAAAAGGAAAAATGGACAGACTGACCGAGCTGGAACTGTTCGTCAAGGTCGCCGAATGCGGCAGCGTCGGGGGCGCAGCCGATGCCCTGGGCCTGTCCAATCCCGCGGCCAGCCGGCACCTGGCCTCGCTGGAGAAGCGCCTCAGCGCCAGGCTGGTCGAGCGCAACACCCGCCGGCTCTACCTGACCAGCGAAGGCCAGGAGTTCTACGAGCGCGCCCGCACCGCGCTGGCCGAGCTGCAGGAGGCCGAGGCGGCCATCAACAGCAGCACCATAGACCCCTCGGGCGTGCTGAAGATCAGCGCCTCGCTGTCCTTCTCGCTGCACCAGATCGCGCCGCGGCTCAAGCGCTACCACCAGCTCTACCCGAACGTCCGGGTACATGTGGAAGCCGCCAACCGCTACCTCGACATGATCGACCACGGCATCGACGTCGCGATCCGCACCCGGGAGTTCGAGCCCGACAGCAACATCACGATCCGTCGGCTCGGCTCCACCCGTCGCATCCTGTGCGCCGCGCCGAACTACCTGGCCGAGCGCGGCACCCCAAAGCATCCGCAGGAGCTGCCAGCGCACGACTTCCTGGTCTACGTCCTCGCCAACAAGGCCAGCGAGCTGCGGCTGTCGCGCGACAGCGAGAGCGTGCTCGTCACCGTGCAGGGACTGCTGGAGTCGAACGATGGCCAGGTGCTGCGGCGCGCGGCGCTCGACGGCATGGGCATACTGGTGCAGCCGAGCTACATCGTCTACGACGACATCGTCGCGGGCCGGCTGGTGCCCGTGCTCAACGACTGGGACCTGCCGCGGCTGCAGATCAACATCGCCTACCCGAGCCGCAAGTACCTGTCCGCCAAGGTCAGGTCCTTCATCGACTTCATGGTCGACGAGTTCGCGCGCAACGACTACGAGCGCAAGTGGACCAGCTTCATGGGCCTGCGCGGCGCAGACACCCCGTCCTGAGCCGCCGCCAGGCGCCGCAGCGGCTGGCGCGCCATGTTCGCATGCCACTGCGGCACGAAAATTGCTTTTCATGGCAATGCCTGGACAGGCCGCCTTGACGCAACGAGGCGGCCAAGCCGGCCCAGCCCCAAGCCGGCCCAGCCCCAAGCCATGACACCGCAGACATGACACCGCAGACATGAATCGAAGTTCCCGACGCCGCTCGACGGCCGCCGCGCTGGCGGCGGCGATCGCCCTGGGCATGCCTGCCGCCCATGGCCAGAGCGCTGACGCCACCACGCCGGACGATTCAGCAGCCGGCGCCGGCAGCAGCCCGGCACTGGCGCGCGTCGAAGTCACGGCGCGCCACTACGACAACGCCGTCGGCAGCTCGGACTCCGCCTCCGAGGGCACGATAGAGGCCGGCCTGCTGCGCAGCCGCCCGGCGCTGCGCCCGGGCGAGGTGCTGGAGTTCGTGCCCGGCATGATCGTCACCCAGCACTCGGGCGACGGCAAGGCCAACCAGTATTTCCTGCGCGGCTTCAACCTCGACCACGGCACCGACTTCGCGACCTGGGTCAATGGCCTGCCGGTCAACATGCCGTCGCACGCGCATGGCCAGGGCTACTCCGACCTCAACTTCCTGATCCCGGAGCTGGTCGAGCGCATCGACTACCACAAGGGCCCCTACTTCGCGCCCGGCGGCAATTTCTCGGCGGCCGGCTCGGCCGACATCGTCTACCGCAAGACGCTGGAGCAGCCCTTCGTGGCCATGACCCTGGGCCAGCGGCAGTTCCAGCGCGTGCTCAGCGGCGCCTCGGCTGAGGTTGGCGAAAACGGCGTCCAGCTGCTCGGCGTGTTCGAGGTCCAGCACCACGACGGGCCGTGGACGGTGCCCGAGCGGCTGCACAAGGACAATGCGGTGCTGACGCTCAGCGGCGGATCGCGCGCGGAGGGCTGGAGCGCCAGCCTGATGTCCTACTCGGCCAGCTGGACTGCCACCGACCAGGTGCCGCAGCGGCTGATCGACGCCGGCAGCTACCAGGGCCGGCCCTTCGGGCGCTTCGACTCGCTCGACCCGGGCGACGGCGGGCAGACGCGACGCGACAGCCTGTCGGGCGAGTGGCACCGCAGCGACCGCGGCGGCACGAGCCGGCTCTCGGCCTACGCGATCGACTACGGCCTGGAGCTCTACTCCAACTTCAGCTATGCGCTGGAGCGCCCCTTGGGCGGCGACCAGTTCCTGCAGCAGGACCGGCGCAGCGTCCTCGGCGTACAGGCCAGCCACGCCTTCGACCACGCGCTCGCCACGCTGCCGGCCCGCACCGAGTTCGGCCTGCAGCTGCGCAGCGACCGCATCCGGCTCGGCCTGTTCGACTCCGAGGCGCGCGAGAGCCGCGCCACGACGCGCGAGGACCGGGTGCGCGACACGCTGCTGGGCGCCTACGGGCAGACCAGCGTCGAGCTGGCGCCCTGGCTGCGCGGCGTCGCCGGCCTGCGCGCCGACCAGGCGTGGTTCCAGGTCGACAGCCTCAAGCAGCCGGAGAACTCGGGCGCGGCCTCGGACCGGCAGCTGTCGCCCAGGCTGGCGCTGATCTTCGGCCCGTGGAGCGAGACCGAGTTCTTCCTCAACGCCGGCCGCGGCCTGCACAGCAACGACGCACGCGGCAGCACCGCCAGCGTTGACCCGAAAACCCTGACCCCGGTCACCCGGGTGCCGGGCCTGGTGGCGGCACGCGGCCGCGAGCTGGGCGCACGCAGCGAATGGATTCCGGGCCTGCAGAGCTCGCTGGCGCTGTGGCAGCTCGACTTCGACTCGGAGCTGGTCTACCTGGGCGATGCCGGCACCACCGAGCCCAGCCGGGCCAGCCGGCGCCGCGGTGTCGAGTGGAACAACCGCTACCTGCCGCTGCCCTGGCTGCTGGTTGACGCCGATCTGGCCTGGAGCCATGCCCGCTACGCGGACACTGATCCGGCTGGCAGCCGGATCCCGAACGCGGTCGACCGGGTGGCCTCGCTCGCCCTGACCGTGCGCGAGCTCGGGCCCTGGTCGGCCAGCCTGCAGTGGCGCTACCTGGGCTCGGCCGCGCTGGTCGAGGACAACAGCGTGCGATCCGCCCCCTCGCTGACGACGAACCTGCGCCTGAGCCGGCCGCTGGCGCGCAAGGCCGAGCTGACGCTGGACGTCTTCAACCTGTTCGACCGCAAGCTCAACGACATCGAGTATTTCTACGCCTCGCGCCTGCCGGGCGAGGCCGCGCCCGTCGCGGACAAGCATGTCCACCCGGCCGCGCCGCGGACCCTGCGCGTGACGCTCAAGCTCGGCTTCTGAATCCGCCGGCGCGACCGTGCGCGGCACGGAACTTGCTCGTTTTCCGGTTTGATCCATCCATACGCGAATCCATGTCCTGGCACGCCGAACTCGAACTCGACTACCGCCGCGATGCGCGCGGCGCCACCGTGCTGCAGCACCGCCACCGCGGCCCGCTGCGCATCTTCAAGAGCCTCTACCCCGAGGGGCCGGCCATCTGCCACAACGTGATCATCCATCCGCCCGGCGGGCTGGTGCGGGGCGACCTGCTCGAGATCGACCTGCGCCTGGCCGAGGGCGCGCACGCGCTGGTCTCGACCCCGGGGGCGACGCGCTTCTACCGCAGCGACAGCGGCGAGCCGGCCGAGCAGCGCGTGCGCCTGCGGCTGGAGGCCGGTGCGCGGCTGGAGTGGCTGCCGCTGGAAACCATCGTCTACGAAGGCTGCCGGGCGCGCAACCGGGTCGAACTCGAGCTCGCGTCGGGCGCCGAGCTGATGGCCTGGGACCTGGTGAGCCTGGGCCTGCCGGCGGCGGGCTCGGGTTTCGACTCCGGCTCGCTGGAGCAGCACTGGGAGTGGCCCGGGGTCTGGCTCGAGCGCGCGCGCATCGATGCCGCCGACCGCCTGCTGCTCGACAGCCCGCTGGGCCTGGCCGGCCAGCGCACGCTCGCGACCCTGGTGCTGGCCTGCGGCAGCCCGCTCGGGCGCGAGCGGCGCGAGCGGCTGCTCGAGCATTGCCGCGCCGTGGTCGAGCAGCACCCGCTGGCGCGGCGCTGCGGCGTGACCTGCCCGAACGAGCGCCTGCTGGTGGTGCGCGCGCTGGCCGACCAGGTCGAGCCGCTGATGCAGCTGTGGCAGTCGCTCTGGGCCGTGCTGCGGCGCCAGGCCTGGAACCTGGACGGCCAGGCGCCGCGCATCTGGCGGGTCTGAGCGGGTCTCAGCGCGCCGGGCGCGGTGGCGGCGGCGCCTGCCAGGCGCAGGCGTACGCCATGTGGCGTACAGACGGTTCGGGGGGCGATCCCTAGCATGGAGTCATCTGCTGCAGAAAAGGACCGAAAAGTCCGCAATGCAGCGGAAGCCCTCATCAACTGCCAGAGAAACGGAAACCGCCATGTCCAGCTCCATCTCCCGCCGCCTGACCCTCAAGACCCTGTCGGCCGCCGCTGCCGTCGCCTCCATGGGCCTGATCGGCCTGCCGGCCCATGCCGCCGACACCATCAAGGTCGGCGTGCTGCACAGCCTGTCGGGCACCATGGCCATCTCCGAGACCGTGCTCAAGGACACGGTGCTGATGGCGATCGACGAGATCAACGCCAAGGGCGGCGTGCTGGGCAAGAAGCTAGAGCCCGTCGTCGTCGACCCGGCCTCCAACTGGCCGCTGTTCGCCGAGAAGGCCAAGCAGCTGATCGACCAGGACAAGGTCGCCGTGGTGTTCGGCTGCTGGACCTCGGTGTCGCGCAAGTCGGTGCTGCCGGTGTTCGAGGAGAAGAACTCGCTGCTGTTCTACCCGGTGCAGTACGAGGGCGAGGAGCTGAGCAAGAACGTGTTCTACACCGGCGCCGCGCCGAACCAACAGGCGATTCCCGCGGTCGAGTACCTGATGAGCAAGGACGGCGGCGAGGCCAAGCGCTTCGTGCTGCTGGGCACCGACTACGTCTACCCGCGCACCACCAACAAGATCCTGCGCGCCTTCCTGAAGTCCAAGGGCGTCGCCGACAGCGACATCATCGAGGAATACACCCCCTTCGGCCACAGCGACTACCAGACCATCATCGCCAAGATCAAGAAGTTCTCTTCCGAAGGCAAGAAGACGGCGGTGATCTCGACCATCAACGGCGACTCCAACGTGCCCTTCTACAAAGAGCTGGGCAACGCCGGCCTCAAGGCCAAGGATGTGCCGGTGGTGGCATTCTCGGTCGGCGAGGAGGAGCTGCGCGGCGTCGACACCAAGCCGCTGGTCGGCCACCTGGCGGCCTGGAACTACTTCATGAGCCTGAAGAACCCGAGCAACGACGAGTTCACCAGGAAGTGGGCCGCCTACGCCAAGGCCAGGAACATCCCGGGCCACAAGGACAAGCCGCTGACCAACGACCCGATGGAGGCGACCTACATCGGCATCAACATGTGGGCGCAGGCCGTCGCCAAGGCCAAGTCCACCGACACCGACAAGGTGATCGCCGCCATGGCCGGCCAGACCTTCAAGGCGCCGAGCGGCTTCACCGCCGTGATGGACAAGGAAAACCACCACCTGCACAAGCCGGTCTTCATCGGCGAGGTCAAGGCCGACGGCCAGTTCAAGGTGGTCTGGAAGACCAAGGAGCCGGTCGTTGCCGACCCGTGGAGCGACTACATCGCCGAGAACGCCGGCAAGGCCAACGTGCCGAGCAAGAAGTGAGGCATTGAGTCCGCGCGCGCTGCCCGCGAGGGCGGCCGGCGCGGTCGGTGAGTTCCGGACCGGGCCGCACGGCGGCCCGGCGTTTTCGGGGGAAGTCGAAGATGCGACTGAAAACCATGATGAATACGCTCAGGCGCGCCACGCTGGCCCTGGCCTGCGGTGGGCTGCTGCCGCTGGCAGCGCACGCGCTGACGCCGCAGCAGGCGCTGCAGCTGGCCGAGGGCGATGCCGACGCGCGCGTCGCGCAGCTGCTGCAGCTGGCGGCGAGCGACGATGCGCGCGCGCACGCGCTGATCCGCGCGCTGGCTGACGATGCGGTGCAGATCCAGGACGGCCATGTGCTGATCGTCAGCGGCTCGGCGGCGCTCGACGCCGTCAGCGGCGCGACCGTGACGCTGGGCAGCGGCGCCGAGGAAGCCGTGGTCAACAACCGCCTGCGCGGCGCGCTCGACAGCGCGCTGGCCGGCCTGGACCTGTTCACGGGCGACGCGGCGCGCCAGCGCGAGGCAGCCGTGACGCTGCAGCGTGGCGCCTTCGACGATCCGAACCCGGCGCAGCTGGCGCTGCTCGACCGCACCCTGTCGCCGGCGCAGGCCGACCGGCTCGACCCCGACGCGCGCGAGTCGCTGCTGCTGGCCCAGGCCGCGCTGCGCCTGGCCGCCGAGGATCCGGCGCTGCGCATCGCCGCGGCCGAGCGGCTGGCGCAGACCAGCGAGCCGGTGGTCAAGGCGCTGCTGAGCCAGCGCTTGGCGGCCGAGGCCGACCCGGCAGTCCAGGCCGCGCTGCGCCAGGCGCTGGGCGCGGTGGAGCGCGCGCTGGCGCTCAGCTCGGCGCTCGGTGAACTCTTCACCGGCGTGAGCCTCGGCTCCATCCTGCTGCTGGCGGCGCTGGGCCTGGCCATCACCTACGGCCTGATGGGCGTGATCAACATGGCGCACGGCGAGCTGATCATGATCGGCGCCTACGCGACCTACCTGGTACAGGCGGCCTTCCGCCAGTACCTGCCGGGCGCCTTCGACTTCTACCTGCTGGCCGCCCTGCCCCTGTCCTTCCTGGCGTCGGCGCTGGTCGGCGCGGCGATGGAGCGCAGCGTGCTGCGCTTCCTCTACGGTCGCCCGCTCGAGACCCTGCTGGCGACCTGGGGCATCAGCCTGGTGCTGATGCAGGGCGTGCGCAGCCTGTTCGGCGCGCAGAACGTCGGCGTCGAGAACCCGTCCTGGATGAGCGGCGGCGTCACGCTGCTCGGTGGCCTGACCCTGCCCTGGAACCGCATCGTGATCGTCGCCTTCGCTGCCGCCGTGCTGCTGGCGGTCGCGCTGCTGATCAGCCGCACGCGACTGGGCCTGTTCGTGCGCGGCGTGACGCAGAACCGTCCGATCGCGGCCTGCATGGGCGTGAACACGGCGCGCATCGACACCTACGCCTTCGCGCTCGGCTCCGGCATCGCCGGACTGGCCGGCTGCGCCCTGAGCCAGATCGGCAACGTCGGCCCCGACCTGGGCCAGAACTACATCGTCGACTCCTTCATGGTCGTGGTGGTGGGCGGCGTCGGCCAGCTCGCCGGCACGGTCTACGCGGCGCTCGGCCTGGGCCTGGCGAACAAGCTGCTCGAAGGCTGGGCCGGCGCGGTGCTGGCCAAGATCGCGGTGCTGGTCTTCATCATCGTCTTCATCCAGAAGCGCCCGCAGGGCATCTTCGCCCTCAAGGGCCGCAGCGCCTGATCCGGAGGTCACATGAACACCACCACCCTGAACTCCCCCGTGGCCGGCGCGGCCCAGGCCGTGCCGCCGCAGGCCGGGACCGCCCGCCACCTGGTCACAGCCCGGCCGGCCAGCCCGGCAATCCTGCCGGCCAAGGGCCCGCTGCTGGCACGCAGCGGCTGGGGCGCGATCCTGGTCGCGCTGCTGGCGGTCTGCGCGCTGGCGCCAGCGCTCAACCTGCTGGTTCCGGCCGACAGCGCCTTCCACCTGAGCGACTACCTGGTCGGCCTGCTGGGCAAGATCATGTGCTACGCGATCTGCGCGCTGGCGATGGACCTGATCTGGGGCTACACCGGCATCCTGAGCCTGGGCCACGGCCTGTTCTTCGCGCTCGGCGGCTACGTCATGGGCATGTACCTGATGCGCCAGATCGGGCGCGACGGCAGCTACCAGAGCGAGCTGCCCGACTTCATGGTCTTCCTCGACTGGAAGGAGCTGCCCTGGACCTGGGCGCTGTCGGACAGCTTCGCCGCGACCCTGCTGCTGATCGTGCTGGTGCCGGGCCTGGTCGCCTTCGTGTTCGGCTACTTCGCCTTCCGCTCGCGCATCAAGGGCGTGTACTTCTCGATCATCACCCAGGCGCTGACCTTCGCGGCCATGCTGCTGTTCTTCCGCAACGAGACCGGCTTCGGCGGCAACAACGGCTTCACCGACTTCAAGCGCATCCTGGGCCTGCCGCTGGCGACCCAGGGCATGCGCATGACGCTGTTCGTGCTGACCGGCCTGACCCTGCTGGGCTGCTACCTGTTCGCGCGCTGGCTGGTGCGCAGCAAGTTCGGCCGCGTGCTGCAGGCGATCCGCGACGCCGAGAGCCGCGTGATGTTCTGCGGCTACGACCCGCTGCCCTACAAGCTCACGATCTGGGTCATCTCGGCCGTGATGTGCGGCGTGGCCGGCGCGCTCTACGTACCCCAGGTCGGCATCATCAACCCGGGCGAGATGAGCGCGCCCAACAGCGTCGAGATCGCGGTCTGGGCCGCGGTCGGCGGGCGCGCCTCGCTGATCGGCCCGATCGTCGGCGCCTTCGTCGTCAACGGCGCCAAGAGCTGGCTGACCGTGGCCTTCCCCGAGTTCTGGCTCTACTGCCTGGGCGCGCTGTTCATCGTCGTGACCCTGTTCATGCCGCAGGGCGTGGTCGGGCTGGCGCGCCAGCTGAAACTGAAGAAAGGAGGCGCCGCATGACGCCCGAACTGATGGAAGCCGGCGCGCAGCGCTACGAGCGCAAGCAGCTGGCCGAGACGGCCGGCAGGACCGAGTCGGGCGGACGCAGCGCCGGCTTCGCGCGGCCGGTGGTGCCGGGCGCGGTCGACACCACGCACGGACGCATCCTCTACCTGGAGGACGTGCACGTGAGCTTCGACGGCTTCAAGGCCATCAACGGCCTCAACCTCGACATCGCGCCCGGCGAGCTGCGCTGCATCATCGGCCCCAACGGCGCGGGCAAGACCACGATGATGGACATCATCACCGGCAAGACCCGGCCCGACTCGGGCACGGTGTTCTTCGGCTCGACCATCGACCTGCTGCGCTACAAGGAGCCCGAGATCGCGGCCCTGGGGATTGGCCGCAAGTTCCAGAAGCCGACCGTGTTCGAGGAGCTGAGCGTGTTCGAGAACCTCGAGCTCGCGCTGGCGACGCACAAGGGGGTCTGGCCCAGCATGAGGTTCGCTCTCAGCGGCGAGCAGAAGGACCGGCTGGCCGAGGTGCTCGAGACCATCCACCTGCGCGACGCCGTGACGCGCCGCTCCGGCGACCTGAGCCACGGCCAGAAGCAGTGGCTGGAGATCGGCATGCTGCTGATGCAGGAGCCCAAGCTGCTGCTGCTCGACGAGCCGGTCGCCGGCATGACCGACGAGGAGACCGCGCGCACCGCCGAGCTGTTCCTGACGCTCAAGGGCAGGCACAGCCTGATGGTGGTCGAGCACGACATGAGCTTCATCCGCGCGATCAGCGAGAAGGTCACGGTGCTGTGCGACGGCTCGGTGCTGGCCGAGGGCACGTTGGACCAGGTGCAGGCCGACGAGCGCGTGATCGAGGTCTACTTGGGAAGGTAAACACGATGCTCAGCGTCAAGGACATCAACC
>JBEEPT010000205.1:0-2518 GCA_041190985.1 Pseudomonadota bacterium | reverse complement strand
GAGCTGATCCAGGATCAGTTCCTGCAGGGCTGGGTCGAGCGGGCGCCGAACCCCTACGTCGCGCTCAAGGGGCTCCAGTCCGGCAAGACGGGCTCGCCCTCGGTCGATGGCGTGCTGGCGGCCAGCCCGCCCAAGGTCACCGATCGGCTGGCCAAGGAACTCGAGGGCGAGATCCGCACGCGCGAGGCGGAGGCGCGACAGGCCGCGCGCGAGGCCAAGGCAGAGGCGCGGGCGCAAGCGGCCGAGGCGCTGCAGCAGCAGCAATGGCGGGTGCAGCAGCTCGGCGACGAGGTGTCCGGCGTCGTCGAGGCGTCGCAGCAGGGCGTGCCGCTCGCCGGCGTCGAGGATCTGGTCAAGCGGATCAACGCCGAGGCGGCGAGGGCGCCGAACCCCGACGTGATGCGCAGCGTCCAGGTGCTGAACCAGAAGCTCGATCTGGCGATGGACACCGCGGACTATGCCCGGCAGGTGGCACTCACGCCGACCGACCATCTCGTGGCCGAGGTCGAGCGGCTGCGGACCACGCCATCGGCGCCGGACGACGCGCTGGGCAATGCGGCCAAGCTCCAGGTCGTGAGCAAGGTCCTGGCGGCCAACCAGGAGGCCGCGGCCAAGGGCGAGGTGCTCGACCGGGCCGGCCAGCTCGGCATCGTCAAGCTGGCGCCGATCGACCCCGGGGACCCGGCCAGCATCGGCAAGCGGGTCACCGACGCACACACCGCGGCGCAGGCGCTCGGCACCGGCCCGAACGGCCTGCAGTACCTGCGACCGCAGGAGGCCACGGCGCTGGTGAGCGGCTTCAAGAACGCCGGCACGGTCGACGAGCGGCTGGCGATGCTGGCGCCGCTGACCGTGGGTCCGAAGGACGACGAGATCGGGCGCAAGGTCCTCTCGCAGCTCGAGGGCAAGGGGCTGCCCGCCGATGCGCGCTTCGCCCTGGAGCGGCTGAAGGAAGGCGATGAGGACGGCGCCCGGCAGCTGCTCGCCGGGCTGGGCACGGACCCGAAGGACCTGCCCAAGCTCGGCGAGACCACGGCTACCAAGATCGCCGACGCGGTGGACGCCGCCATGGCCGATCCGTCGAATGCGGCCGGGATGACCACGCATCTCGCGAACACGAGCCAGCAGCCCGCCATGTTCGCCCGGGCCGCGGCCGAGCGGGAGACGATCACCCGGCTGGCGACGCAGTACGCGTCCGCCGGCGCTAGCCCGGAGGAGGCGGTGGCCAGGGCCAGCCGCTTCGTGGTGGGCGACAAGGTGACCGCGGGCAGCGACGATCTCGGCATGGTCACCGTGCCGAACGGTGCCGACGTCGACGCCGTGACCGCCGGCATGGCTGCGGTGCGGGCCGGGCTCGACCTGTCGCACCTGGCGCCGCGCTACGCGCCGACCCGGCCCGGGCAGGCCACGACGGGCGCCACGGAGGGCGCGCGGGCCGCTGCCCAGCGCGACTACCAAGCCAAGGTCGAGGCGGTGCGCCGCGGCGGGATGTGGACCCCGGTCGACGGCGGCTATGCCCTGATGGGGCCGACGGGGTGGTTCGTGCCGGACCCGGCCGACCCGAGCAAGCCCAGGGTATGGACGCTGGGCGATCTGACCGCGGCAGGCCAGCGTGGGTCGCTCGAGGCCTCTCCGCCGAGCCTGGGGCCGCTGGACACGATCCACGGCGACGCCGGGCTCGACCGGCTGACCGTCGATTACCAGGGCGCCACGCCCCTCCAGACGGCGTTGGAGATGGCTCGCCGCGCGCTGCGCAACACGACAGCCGCCGCTTCGGCCGACATTCCGGTGACGGCGGAGCAGGCGGCCGCGCTGGGCATCCCGGTCAAGGGCGAGCAGCCGACCAAGCGGGCAGAAGCCGAGTGAGCCTGCTCGAACCGCTCAAGCTGCCGGTCTACACGCCCGAGCGCTTCAACTACGAGGCGGCGACCGACCCCACGCCGCTCGGCGCCTACCTCGGCGCCAAGATCCAGACCGGGTTCGACCAGTCCATCGCCGGGCTCGGCATCCGGCAGGCCACCGGCGTCGGCGAAGGCTCCGGGCCCTTGCCGGACGACGGCACGTCCCGCGAGCAGCTTGCGGGCATGGGCTACAAGGTCGACCAGCGCCGCGTCACCGAGGATGAGTGGCGCAAGCTGAAGCTCGACCGGCCGGGCCTGAAATTCTCCGGCGGCGGCACGGTGGAGTACGAGCGGGCCAGGACCCGCGACTACGACGAGCGCCGCTACCGTGAGAGCCTGATCGACCGCTACAAGGGCGGGGCCGGAACCTACGCCCTGGGCTTCGGCGCGCAGATGCTGGGCGGCCTGCCGTCGCCCGAGAACTTCGTGCCCTTCGTCGGGCCAGGAGTCCGAGCCGCCATGGTGGCTCGGCTGGGCGTCATCGGGGGGCACATCGCTGCCGGGGCTGCGGACGCGGCGATCGGCAACCTTGCGGCCGACGCCCTGACCTTCCCCGACCTCAACCGGCGCGGCGAGGACCTGGGCGTCGAGGATCTGGCGCTCGACCTGGCGCTGGG
>JBEEPT010000204.1:0-22447 GCA_041190985.1 Pseudomonadota bacterium | reverse complement strand
GCTCAGCCCGGCCTTCAGCGCCATGCGCATGGCCTTCTCGGCCGGCGGGCGTTCGACGCGGGCGTCGACGATGGGCCGCGCGATGTCGATCAGGGCGCCGTACTGCACGCCGCTCGGGCAGGTGGTCTCGCAGCTGCGGCAGGTGAGGCAGCGGTCGAGGTGCAGCCGCGTCTTCGCGGTCGCCGCATTGCCTTCGAGCATCTCCTTGATGAGGTAGATGCGCCCGCGCGGGCTGTCCTGCTCGTCGCCCAGCAGCTGGTAGGTGGGGCAGGTGGCGGTGCAGAAGCCGCAGTGCACGCACTTGCGCAGGATGGCTTCGGCGGCCGCGCCTTCCCGCGTGCCCTCGAATTCAGGGGCGAGTCGGGTTTGCATGATGGGGGTCTCGCGTCAGAGGTCGGAAGTCAAAGATCGGAATAGAGCCGGCCGGGGTTGAACAGGCCGTGCGGGTCGAAGGCGCGCTTGAGCTCGCGCTGGATCCGCATCAGCGGCTCGGCGGGGCGGGTGAACACCTCGCTGCGGTCCGGGCCGCGCATCTGCGTCGCGTGGCCGCCGGCACCGGTGGCAGCGGCGCGCACGGCCGCCGGGTCGGCGTCGCTGCGCAGCCAGCGCTGTGCGCCGCCCCACTCGAACGCGACCTCGCCGGCCAGCGGCAGCACGGGCGTGAGCGCGGGCAGCGACAGCCGCCACAGGCCCGATCCGGGCGCGAAATAGGCATGGTCCTGGTCGCGCACGCTGCGCCACAGGGCCGCCGCCACCTCGGCCGGCACCGACTCGCCGCCCAGGCGCTGCACCGCCGATTCCACCGCGGCCTGCGCGCCCGACAGCCGCAGCCAGAGGCGGCCGCCGTGCCAGAAGCTGGCGTTGATCGGCAGCGGCTGGCTGGTCCAGCCGGACAGGCGGCGCAAGGCATCGGCCTGGTCGCAGTCGAACGCCAGCGTGGCGGTCGCGGGCGGCAGCGGCAGCACCTTGAGCGAGACCTCGAGGATCACGCCGAGCACGCCCATGGAGCCCGCCATGGAGCGGGAAACGTCGTAGCCCGCCACGTTCTTCATGACCTGGCCGCCAAAGGTCAGCACGCGGCCCTGGCCGTCCAGGATGGTCGCGCCGAGCACGTAGTCACGCACGCTGCCGACGGCGGCGCGCGCGGGGCCGGACAGGCCGGCGGCGACCATGCCGCCCACGGTGCCGCCTGGCGCGAAGCGCGGCGGCTCGAAGGGCAGGCACTGGCCCTGCTCGGCCAGCGCGGCCTCGAGTTCGGCCAGCGGCGTGCCGGCGCGCACGGTGGCCACGAGCTCGGACGGCTCGTAGCTCGAGATGCCGGCCAGCGCGCGCAGGTCCATTTCCTGTCCGCGCGGCTCGTTGCCGTAGAAGCGCTTGGTCGCGCCGCCGCGGATCTCGAGCGCGGTCCCGGCATCGCGCGCGGCGAAAACCTGGTCGATCAGCCGGCGCAGCTCGGGATCGTTCGTTGCAATGTCTGCCATCAGAACCTCGGCAAATTGGGGAAGGGCAGCATGCCGCGCAGCACGGTCATCTTGCCGTACTCGGCGCAGCGCTGCAGCGTCGGGATCACCTTGCCCGGGTTGAGCAGCTGGGCGGGATCGAAGGCGCGCTTGACGGCGAACATGGCGTCGCGCTCCTCGGCCGAGAACTGCACGCACATCGAGTTGAGCTTCTCGACGCCGACGCCGTGCTCGCCGGTGACGGTGCCGCCAAGGCGCACGCTGGTCTCGAGGATGTCGGCGCCGAACTCTTCGCAGCGGCGCAGCTGGTCCGGGTCGTTGGCATCGAACAGGATCAGCGGATGCAGGTTGCCGTCGCCGGCGTGGAAGACGTTGGCGCAGCGCAGTCCGTACTTCTGCTCCATCTCCTGGATCGCGCGCAGGATGTCGGCCAGGCGCTTGCGCGGGATGGTCGAGTCCATGCACATGTAGTCGGGGCTGATGCGGCCGCTGGCCGGGAAGGCGTTCTTGCGGCCGCTCCAGAAGCGCAGCCGCTCGGCCTCGTCGCGGCTGACCGCGATCGCGGTCGCGCCCGCGCCGCGCAGCACCGCGCTCATGCGCTCGATCTCCTCGGCCACTTCCTCGGGCGTGCCGTCGCTCTCGCACAGCAGGATGGCTTCGGCGTCCAGGTCGTAGCCGGCGTGGACGAAGTCCTCGACCGCCGCGGTCATGGGCTTGTCCATCATCTCGAGGCCGGCCGGGATGATGCCGGCGGCGATGATGGTCGCTACCGCGTCGCCGGCCTTCTGGATGTCGTCGAAACTGGCCATGATGCAGCGCGCCAGCTGCGGCTTGGGCACCAGCTTGACCGTCACCTCGACGGCCACGGCCAGCATGCCCTCGCTGCCGACGACCAGCGGCAGCAGGTCCAGGCCCGGCGTGTCGAGCGCGCCGGAGCCGAACTCGACCGGCTCGCCCTCGGCGGTGTAGCCGCGCACGCGCAGCACGTTGTGCAGCGTCAGGCCGTACTTGAGGCAGTGCACGCCGCCCGAGTTCTCGGCCACGTTGCCGCCGATGGTGCAGGCGATCTGGCTGCTGGGGTCGGGCGCGTAGTACAGGCCGTGGGGCGCGGCCGCCTCGCTGATCGCGAGGTTGCGCACGCCGCACTGCACCACCGCCGTGCAGGAGGCCGGGTCGAGCGCGACGATGCGGTTGAACTTCGCGAGCGACAGCGTCACGCCGTCGGGGTTGGGCATCGCGCCGCCCGACAGGCCGGTGCCGGCGCCGCGCGCCACCACCGGCACGCCCAGCGCGTGGCAGGCCTTGAGCACGGCAGCGACCTCGGCCTCGGTCTCCGGCAGCACCACCGCGAGCGGGCGGCTGCGGTAGGCGCTCAGCCCGTCGCATTCATAGGGGATGGTGTCCTCGCTGCGCGCCAGGATGGCGTGGGCGGGCAACACCCGGCCGAGGGCGGCCACGACCTGGCTGAGGCGTGCGCTGCGGTCTGGCCCGGTAGATGCGATATCGGCGACGTTCATGGGATTCGACTGAATTTTCAAGCGCCCAGATTGAACCAGCAAACGACCGGCCGTGGTGTCCCAGCAATGCAAAACCAAGGGATAACCCGCACTGAAACTTGCTTGTCCCCGGGCTGAAAAACATTTGGTTGCCTGCCCGGCAGGAAGCCGCCACCATTGCTGCATGCTTGGGTGTGGCCTGTCTGCACCCGGCAGAACGATCCCCCATAAACATTAGGAGACACCCAATGACTTGGCAACAGGTCTACGACCCCTTCGGCAACATGTTCATCTCCACCCTGCTCGGCGCGATCCCCGTGGTCGTCATGCTGGTCGGGCTGGGCTTCCTCCACCTCAAGGCGCATATTGCGGCAGGCCTGGGCCTGGTCGCCGCGCTCGTCATCGCGGTCTTCGCCTACGGCATGCCGGTCAGCATGGCCGGCAACGCCGCGCTGCTCGGCGGCCTGACCGGCCTGCTGCCGATCGGCTGGATCGTGCTCAACATCATCTTCCTGCACCAGCTGACCGAGCAGAACGGCAGCTTCAAGGTGCTGCAGGACTCCATCGCCGGCATCACGCAGGACCGTCGCCTGCAGCTGCTGCTGATCGCCTTCGCCTTCGGCGCCTTCTTCGAGGGCGCGGCCGGCTTCGGCACCCCGGTGGCAGTGACTGCCGCCATCCTGATCGGCCTGGGCTTCTCGCCGCTGGCCGCCTCGGGCCTGTCGCTGATCGCCAACACCGCCCCGGTGGCCTACGGCGCGCTGGGCACTCCGGTGATCACCCTGGCCAAGGTCCACGGCTACGACCTGATGGAAGTCTCTTCCATGATCGGCCGCCAGCTGCCCTTCTTCTCGCTGCTGGTGCCGTTCTGGCTGATCTGGGCCTTCGCCGGTCGCAAGGCCATGATGGAGATCTGGCCCGCCATCCTCGTCACGGGCGCCAGCTTCGCGCTCTCGCAGTACCTGGTGTCCAACTACATCGGCCCTGAGCTGGTCGACGTGATCTCCGCCGTGGTCTCCATGGTGTGCCTGGTGAGCTTCCTCAAGATGTGGCAGCCCAAGACGATCTGGACCTCGGTGTCGCTCAAGGGTCACGAGGCCGACGGCGGCCAGGCCCAGGCACCGCATGAGCCCCAGCGCCACTCCCGCGCCGAGGTGATCCGCGCCTGGACCCCGTGGGCGATCCTGACCGTGTTCGTCTTCATCTGGGGCCTGCCCGACGTGAAGAAGTACTTCAACGGCATCTTCGCCCCCGCCTTCCCGATCGAAGGCCTGCACAACCTGATCGAGAAGATGCCGCCGGTGGTGCCGAAGCCGCACAAGGAAGCCGCCATCTTCACGTTCGGCCTGCTGTCCGCCACCGGCACCGGCATCCTGCTGTCGGCCATCGTCGGCGGTCTGGTGATGAAGTACAGCCCGGTGGCCCTGGTCAAGACCTTCTTCCGCACCATTTGGCTGGTCCGCTACTCGCTGCTGACCATCGTCCTGATGCTGGCACTCGGCACGCTGACCCGCTACTCGGGCACCGACACCACGCTGGGCCTGGCATTCGCCAACACCGGCTGGCTCTACCCCTTCTTCGGCACCCTGATGGGCTGGCTGGGCGTCGCGCTGACCGGCTCCGACACCGCGTCCAACGTGCTGTTCGGCGGCATGCAGAAGGTGGCGGCGGAACAGCTCGGCCTCAACCCCAACCTGATGGGCGCGGCCAACAGCTCGGGCGGCGTGATGGGCAAGATGATCGACGCCCAGTCGATCGTGGTGGCCTCCACCGCCACGCGCTGGTTCGACCACGAAGGCGACATCCTGCGCTACGTGTTCTTCCACTCGATCGCGCTGGCCTGCCTGGTCGGCGTGCTGGTGACACTGCAGGCCTACGTCCCGCCGTTCACCCTGCTGGTGCACTGAGTCCAGCGGCGAGAGTCAGGATGCGCACGCCCCGCCACTCTCGTCTGCCGGCGCTCAGCCGCTCAGCCGAAGGCCGTGCGCAGCCAGTCGCTGAAGGCCATGACTTCGGGCCGCAAGGCCTTGTCATGGTCGACCAGCGCGTAATAGGTCTTGACCGCCTGAGCCTCTACATCGAACAGCGGCACCAGCTGGCCGCTCTTGACCCAGTGCTCGGCCAGGCAGGCCACGGACAGGGCGACGCCCATGCCGCTGGCCGCCGCCTCGAGCAGCATGCCCAGGTCGCTGAAGGCGGTACCGCGCCTGGGCTCGGGCCAGTCCAGGCCGGCGGCCATGAACCAGTCCTTCCACGGAGCGAGCGGACTGCGCAGCAGCTCCGCCCGGGCCAGGTCGGCTGGTTGCCGCAACGGCAACCGCTCCAGATAGGACGGCGCTGCCAGCACCTGCAGCTTGTCGTCGAACAGCTTGGCGCAGCGCCGCTCGTCGAACGGCGGCTGGCCGATGCGGATGTCCACGTCGTGGCGTTCGGGCTTGTCCTGCATCGGGGCGACGACGAACACCTCGATCTCGATGTCCGGCCACAGCTGGTAGAAGTCGGACAGGCGCGGGATCAGGATGTTGCGGGCGAACGTGGGCGGCGAGCCCACGGTCAGGCGCGTCACCCGGGCGTCATCGGGCGCCACCAGATGGGCCAGCTTGTCGAAGGCCTCGCGTACGCCGATCAGCATGCGCTGGCCGGCCTGGTTCAGACGCACGCCGGTGGACAGGCGCTCGAACAGCGGCTCGCCCAGCAAGGCCTCGAGCTGGCGGATGCGGTGGCTGACGGCGCTGGGCGTGATGCACAACTCGGCCGCTGCCGGTGCAAAGCCCCCCAGACGTGCGGCGCTTTCGAAGGCAGCCAGGGCATGGAGGGGAGGAAGACGGTGCAGACGTGCCATCAATATGGTGAAAGGAAGCGGCGGAGACTCCGTGTGCCGGGCATGCGCGGCAGATTCTAGGTTGTCGCCGGCCACGGCATCAGGGGGGACCCGAAGCCCGGATCGGCGTAAGTTAACACGCGACACTACCATGAGCTCAAAAACCCCATCCGGCCCTGTGCGGCAGGTGTATTTCTTCGCCACCTGCGTGGTCGACCTGATGGCGCCCCAGGCGGGGCTGGATGCGATCTCGCTGATACGCGAGGCCGGCATCGCGGTCGATTTTCCGCAGGCGCAAAGCTGCTGCGGCCAGCCCGCCTACACCAGCGGCTACACCGAGGAGGCGCGCCGCGTCGCTCGGGCCCAGCTGGAGCTGTTTCCCCAGCCCTGGCCCATCGTCGTGCCTTCGGGCTCGTGCGCGGGCATGATGGTGCACCACTGGCCGCGCCTGTTCGAGCATGATCCCGAGCTCGGGCCGCGCGCGCGCGCGATCGCCGCGCGCGTGGTCGAATGGAGCCATTTCGCACGCGACGTGCTCGGCCTGGCCGAGCCGCAGCCACAGGTGCAGGGCACACCGGTGAGGGTGGCGCTGCATACCTCCTGCTCGGCCCGGCGCGAGATGGGCTGCCATGTCCCGAGCGAGGCCCTGCTGCGCGTGCTGCCCGGCGTGGAGCTGGTGCAGCAGGTGCGCGCGGCCGAATGCTGCGGCTTCGGCGGCACCTTCGCGATGCGACACCCGGCGATCTCGGGCGCCATGGTCAACGACAAGCTCGACAGCGTGCGCGACAGCGGCGCCGAGGTACTGGTCAGCGCCGACTGCGGCTGCCTGCTCAACATGCACCACGCGGCCGAGAAGCGCCGCGCCGCCGGCGACAAGCTGCCGCGCGTGGTGCACCTGGCCAGCTTCGTGCGCGAGCGCCTGGGCGCCGACGACGCCGCCCGACAAGTGACTGACTGAGGAATAGCAATGCCGATCCCGGACACCCGTTCGGCGCGCCAGGCCATCCTGGGCGCGCTGCGCAACCAGGCGCCGCGCCAGCCCCTGCCGGCGCCCGACCTGCAACCCTATCTGCAAGGCCCCTATGGCCAGGGCAGCCAGGGGCCGCGCCCGGCCCCTGCCGGCCTGCTCGAGAGCTTCGAGCGCGCGGCACGCGGCTGGCATGCCGACCTGCTGCACGCACCGGTGCAAGGCTGGGCCGACGCGGTGCAGCAGGCCTTGGCACAGCGCGGCTGCCGGCGCGTGGTGATCGGCGCCGGCAGCCCGCTGCTGCCGGAGCTCAGCCGCACCGGCCTGCCGCTGCAGCGTTACGAGCAGGCGATCGAACACTGGAAGACCGAGCTGTTCGACGAAGTGGACGCCGGCGTCACCAGCGCGGCGGCCGGCATCGCCGACACCGGCAGCCTGCTGCTGCTGACCGGACCGCAGGAGCCGCGCACGCTGTCGCTGGTGCCGCCGGTGCACGTGGCGGTGCTGCGCGCCAGCCGGCTCTACGCCAGCCTGCCGGCCGTGCTGGCGGAGCTCGCGCCGCAGCGCGACCTGCCGACCAACCTGCTGCTCGTGACCGGTCCGTCCAAGACCGCCGACATCCAGCAGACCCTGGCCTACGGCGCCCATGGACCCAAGGAACTGGTGATCGTGCTGGTGCACGACCTCGAGGAGGAGATGCAATGACCCCCGGCACCGCCCCGCTGCATTTTGTCGATCCGCGCCAGTTCAAGGCCAATGCCAGGGCCGCGGTCGACGACGAGCACCTGCGCCGCAGCTTCCGCGGCGCGATGGACTTCCTTCAGACCAAGCGCGCCGTGCACTTCGGCGATACGCAGGCCTTCGAGAGCCTGCGCCAGGTCGGCCGCCAGATCCGCCAGTACAGCCTGTCGCGCCTGCCCGATCTGCTCGAGCAGCTGGAACAGAACCTGAGCGAGCGCGGCGTGCAGGTGCACTGGGCCAGCACGCCGGAGCAGGCCAACGCGATCTTCCTGTCCCTGGCGCGCGAGTACGGCGCCAACCGCATGATCAAGGGCAAGTCCATGGTCAGCGAGGAGATCGAGCTCAACCACCGGATGGCCGAGCAGGGCGTGGACTGCCTCGAGTCGGACATGGGCGAGTACATCGTGCAGCTCGCCGGCGAGCGGCCCAGCCACATCATCATGCCGGCGATCCACAAGACCAAGCAGCAGATCGCCGAGCTGTTCAGCCAGCAGATCCCGGACACGCCCTACACCGAGGACGTCGATGCGCTGATCGCGATCGGGCGGCGCGTGCTGCGCAACGAGTTCCGCGACACCAAGATAGGCGTGTCGGGCGTGAACTTCATGGTGGCCGAGACCGGCAGCCTGGTGCTGGTGGAAAACGAGGGCAACGGCCGCATGTGCACCACCGTGCCCGATGTCCACATCGCGATCACCGGCATCGAGAAGGTGGTCGAGAAGTTCGAGCATGTGCTGCCGTTGTTCAGCCTGCTGACGCGCTCGGGCACCGGCCAGGCCGTGACGACCTACCTCAACGTGATCAGCGGGCCGCGCCGCCCCGGCGAACTCGACGGCCCGAAGCAACAGCACCTGATCCTGCTCGACAACGGCCGCAGCCAGGCCTACGCGCAAGCCGACTTCCGCGCGACGCTGCAGTGCATACGCTGCGGCGCCTGCATGAACCACTGCCCGGTCTACGCCCGCATCGGCGGACTGGCCTACGGCACCACCTACCCCGGCCCGATCGGCGCCATCATCTCGCCGCACCTGATGGGGCTGGAGTCGACCCAGGATCTGCCCACGGCCAGCAGCCTGTGCGGCGCCTGTTCCGAGGTCTGCCCGGTCGGCATCCCGATCCCCGACCTGCTGATGCAGCTGCGCCACGCCGCCAAGCACGAGGCCGAGCCCGGCCATCCGCCTCTGGTCGGTCAGGCCAGCGCCCGGGACTGGAAGGAAGCGCTGGCCTGGCGCGCCTGGGCCATGCTCAACAGCCGGCCGCGGCTGTACCGCTGGGCCACCACGCTGGCCCATAGGCTGCGCGTCCTGGCCCCGCGCCAGCAGGGCGGCTGGACGGCGCACCGCACGCCGCTGCAGCCGGCACGCAGCGGGCTGCGCGAACGCCTGGCGCGCCCGCCCGCGGGCTGAACAGGCAGCGACGGACGGCGCGGGCCGGCACCTCGGGAGCGGGTGCCGATTCGCCGGCGCGGGCGTACAGTAGCAGGCGACGGGACTCGCACCCACGCCGGCTTCCCGACAGCAGCCCATGAAACCCGCCCACCGCGCGCTGTGGCAGCGCTTTCTCGACATCGCGGCGCCCTACTGGCGTTCCGAGGAGCGCTGGCCGGCGCTGGGCCTGTGCGGCGTGCTGGTGCTGCTGCTGGGTGCGCAGACCACCTTCGCGGTGCTGCTCAACGAGCAGACCGGCGAGTTCACCTCGGCGCTGGCCGCGCGCGACGCCGAGCGCTTCTGGCACGCGATCCAGCGCGCCCTGCTGCTGCTGCTCGGCGCCGTGCCCGCCTACGCCTTGTACTTCTGGGTGCGCGACACCCTGGGCAACCACTGGCGGCGCTGGTTGACCAACCGCTTCCTGCAGCGCTATTTCGGCGACCGGCACTACTACGCGCTGAACGCCCAGGCCGGCCTGGACAACCCGGACCAGCGCATCGCCGAGGACATCAACACCTTCACGCAGCGCTCGCTGTTCTTCCTGCTGATCCTGACCGGCTCGCTGCTGCAGCTGACCGCGTTCAGCAGCGTGCTGTGGTCGATCTCGCACACCCTGGTCTATTTCCTGGTGGTCTACGCCTTTGGCGGCACGCTGGTCACGCTGCGCCTCTTCGGCAAGCCGCTGACCGCGCTCAACTTCCGCCAGCTCAGGCGCGAGGCGGACTTCCGCTATAGCCTGATGCGCGTGCGCGAGAAGGCCGAATCGATCGCGCTCTACCGCGGCGAGCCGCAGGAGCTGCAACTGGTCAAGCACCGCTTCGGCTGGGCCTACGGCAATTACAAACAGCTGATCCGCGGCCAGCTCTTCCTCAACCTGTTCCAGTACGCCTACAGTCTGCTGACCATCGTGCTGCCGAGCGTGATCATCTCCGCGCGCGTATTGTCGGGCGAACTCGAGGTCGGCACGGCCGTGCGTGCGGCGGGCGCCTTCACCGCCGTGCTGACGGCGATCTCGGTGATCGTCGACAACTTCGAGAGCCTGAGCCGCTTCGCGGCCGGCATAGAACGCCTGCACAGCTTTTCCAGCCAGCTCGACGGCACCGGCGCGCGCCACGAAAACGAACGTATCGATTCGGTCGAGGGCCACGCCAGCCTGGTGCTGGAAGACGTGACGCTGCACACCCCGGGCTACGAGCGCACCCTGGTGCGCAGCCTGTCGCTGACGGTCGGCCCCGGCCAGGGGCTGATGATCGTTGGCGCCAGCGGCTGCGGCAAGAGCTCGCTGCTGCGCGCCATCGTCGGGCTGTGGCACAGCGGCCAGGGCCGGATCCTGCGTCCGCACCCGGACGAGATCCTGTTCCTGCCCCAGCAGCCCTACATGTTCCTGGGCACGCTGCGCAGCCAGCTGCTCTATCCGCGCCATGGCAAGCGCCAGGTGTCCCGGGAAGAACTGCTCGAACTGCTCGAGCGCGTCAATCTCGGCGACCTGGCCGCACGCTGCGGCGGCCTGGACGTCGAGCTTGACTGGGAAAAGACCCTGTCCATGGGCGAGCAGCAGCGGCTGGCCTTCGCGCGCCTGCTGCTGTCGCGCCCACGCTACGCCATCCTCGACGAGGCGACCAGCGCGCTGGACCTCGCCAACGAGCGCCGGCTCTACGAGCTGGTCGTGGCCAGCGGCATCACCCTGATCAGCGTCGGTCACCGCGCGACGCTGCTGCACTATCACGGACAGGTGCTCGAGCTTTCCGGCGGCGGTCAGTGGAGCCTGCGAGCAGCTGGGGATTATCGTTTCGAATCCTGAAACAAAGCGAACCTCTCCTTTTCCTGTATATCTTCTTCTTATATAAATAGGAAAATAGTGGTAGTAGTAGAGCCCCGCCCGGTTCCGGGGACAAGCCTGGGAAAGCGATCTGGATCAAGTCACTGATCTGTGGACAAGCCTGGGGATAATGCATCTGGACTGGACCAGCCTGGCGTGCAACAACACCGGCGACCAGACGCATTCTGTTGATAAGATCGAGATCTCACGCACTTTATCCACAGACTTGTTGAAAAAGAGCAGACAGCAAGTCCGTACCATTGCCGGCATGGCACCATGCCCCGGCTTCTCTCCATGAATTCCTCCACTTCCCTGCGTATCGCCTTCCTCGACCTGGACCACACCCTGCTGGCGGCCGACAGCAACCAGCTCTGGATGAGCTATCTGCTCGAACACGGCCTGATCTCGGACGCCGACCTCGCGGTCCACGAGGGCTACGTGGACGACTACGGCCACGGCCGGCTGGATTTCGCCGATCTGCTGGTCTTCCGCAACCGCATCGACGGCTCGATCGCGCCCGGCATGCTGAGCGAGCATCTGGAGCGCTTTGCCGTGGCCGTGCTGCTGCCCGCGATCGCGGCCGACGCGCCCGCGCTGGTGGCCGGCCTGCATGCCGAAGGCCTGGAGACCCTGGTCGTCAGCGCCAGCAGCGAGACGCTGGTGCGCCCGGTCGCGCACGCCCTGGGCATCACGCAGGTGATCGGCGCCGATTCCAACCCCGGCCTGGGCTGGCCCTGCTTCGGCGCCGGCAAGGTCCACCATGTCGAGGACTGGCTCGCGCGCCGCGGCCAGTCGCTCGCGGGGCTGGCCGAGAGCCGCTTCTACAGCGACTCGCACAACGACCTGCCGCTGCTCGAATCGGTTGACCGCCCTTGCGCCGTGGACCCCGATCCCGTGCTGGCGCGGGTCGCCGCTGCGCGTGGCTGGCCCGTGATCTCGCTGCGCCGAGAGGCGGTGCCGGCGTGAATCAGGATCCTGCTGCCAAGGACGGGCCATGGGCACCGACCTGATCTGCGTCCATACGACGACCGACACGCACGAGCGCGCGCTCGCCCTGGGGCGTGCCATCGTGGAGCGCCAGTTGGGCGCCTGCGTGCAGGTGTCCCGCATCGACAGCGTCTATCGCTGGGAGGGAGAAGTGCGCACCGAGCCCGAATTCCGCCTGCTGGTCAAGACGACGCGGGCGCGCTATGCGCAGGTCGAGGCGGTGCTGCGGGAGCTGCACCCCTACGAGCTGCCGGCGATCTGGGCGGTCGAGATCGCCTTGGCCGAGCCGGGCTACGCGCAATGGGTGCGCGACGGCGCCACGGGCACCTAGCCTGGCAGGCTGTCCGCGTTGCAGCCGGCGGGCAGCGCCTGCGCGGCTTCTTTTTCGGCCTGCAGGCAGGCCTGCAGCAGCTCCTCCATGTCGCCGGCCTGGGCGATGGAAAAATCCCTGATCAGGTACTGCCTGAAATAGGCGTTGCTCGCGAATGCCATCGGCGAGCCGGGGCAGCGCCGCTGCCTGAGAGGATAGCGCGCGAGCAGCTCGACGTCGTAGTGCCGCGGGTCCCGCTGCAACAGCTGCCACAGGGCCTCGAGCGCGGGCGCGGGCCCCTCGAGGTATTGCATGAAGCTGTGGTCGAGGTAGATCAGCCGGCCCGTGATGTCGGCCGCCCGATTGGCGCGGCGCGCCCGGTCCACGAGCAGGAACATGTGCAGCGGCCCGATGCGGTTCGCGATCCGGGAGCGGTACAGCAGGCCTTCGAGCGGGGCAGCCACGATGATTTCCCAAATAAAAAGCCCCGCGGCCTAAGCACGACGGGGCTTTTCAGTCGGCGCGTCGGACGCTCAGGCGGCCTTCTTGGCCTTGGCGGTCTCGGCGGCGTTCAGCGCGCTGGAAGCCAGGTTGCTGAAGTTGGCGGCGGCTTGCTCGGTAGCCTGCTTGAAAGCCTTCTGCACGGATTCGAAGGCGCTGCTGGCGTTCTGGAAGCCGGGGGCGCCCTTGACGGCGCTGTCGACGAAGGTGCTGAACTGCTTCTGGGCTTCGGCGGCGCGGGCCTCGGCTGCCTTGGCGAACTCGCTGCCGACGCCCTGGGCGATCTCGTACAGCTCGCGGCCGTAGGCATTGGCCTTCTCGGCGGCGGCCTTCAGGTCGCCGTTGCCCAGGGCCACCAGGCCTTGCACGTCCTTGACGCTGAGCAGGGCTTCGGTCTGGGCCGCGCCTTCGGCCACGGCGGACTTGAGCGCCTTCAGGTTGAGCTCAGCCAGCTTCTCGACGCCGACGACGGCCTTGTTGGCCAGGTCGTAGAAGGCAGCGGCCTGATCTTTTTGCGCAGTGACGATTTGTTCGACGTTCAGCATGGTCTTTTCCTTGAAGTGACTAGGAATCTGGATCTGCCGCAGTGCCGATGCCGGGGCTGTCTGCCCGTCGATCACATATTGCGCTGCAACATGAAACCAATTCTATGTGCCCTGCCATGACGGCGCAAGGTTTTTGTTGCAATGCAACACATGTGGTCGCGAGTCCGCTGGAGGAAGCGATGCATCAGGCAGCGGCCAGGAGTCCGGAACGTCCCGGCTCCCCGTCCGCCAGCAGCGCCGGCCGGAACACCTTCACGTTGTCGCGGCCGCTGGCCTTGGCGTGCCGCAGCGCCAGTTCGGCGTGAAGGCTCAACTCCGCCGCCTCCAGGCCATGGTCAGGACAGAGCGCGACGCCGACGCAGCCACCCAGCGCGATCCGGTGTCCGCACACCATGAAGGGCTCGTCGAGCGCCTGGCGTATCTTCTCGGCCACCTGTAGCGCCACCGGCTCGGTGCCGGCCTCGTTCAGCAGCACGACGAAATCGTCGCCTCCGATGCGGCCGACGCTGTCGGACGCCCGCAGGCTGGCCTTGATGCGGCTGGCGACCTCGCGCAGCACGAGGTCGCCCACCGCCGGCCCCCAGCGCTCGTTGACGCTCCTGAAGTGGTCGAGGTCGACGTGCATCAGCGCGACCCGGCCGCCGTGGCGTTCCGCCAGCTGCAAGGCCTGCACCAGGCGATCGTCGAACAGGCGGCGGCTGGGCAGGTCGGTGAGGGCGTCGAAATGCGCCATGTGGAAGATGCGCTCGTCGTTCTGCTCGCGCGCGCTGATGTCATGCGCGACCCCCATCAGTCCGGCCAGGCGGCCGGCGGCGTCGAGCAGCGGCGCCAGGTCGGAACTGTGCCAGCGCCATTCGCCGTCGGCGTGCCGGACGCGGTACTCGACGCCGCACTGCCGGCTCCGGCTGGCCAAGGCGCGCTCGAGGAAGACCTGACACACCGGCAGGTCGTCCGGATGGAGCAGACGGACATAGCTCTGGCCCAGGAAGCGGGAGGGATCGCTGCCCAGCATGTCCTGGGACCGGGGCGAGATGTAGCGCAGGCGTCCGTCCAGGTCCAGCGTGTAGACCATGTCGCGGGCGCCTTCCACGACGCAGCGGAAGCGCTGCTCGCTCGCGTGCAGTTCCTGCCCGAGCCGCTGCAGCTCGCCGATATCCCGGATCTGGGCGATGGCGCCCTCGGGCCGGCCCTGGGCGTCGCGCAGCAGTATCACCGACAGCTGGCCATCGACGGCCTGGCCCTGGCGGTGACGCCAGCGCAGCTCGCGCGGGGCCTGCCCGGTCCCGCCTTCCAGCAGCTGCGGCAAGCCGGCGGCGTCCTCGGGCCAGACCAGTCCGGTTGCGGCCATGTGCTCGAGCTCGGACCGGTCATATCCCAGCATCGCGCAGGCCTTGTCGTTGGCGCGCAGGATGCGGCCGTCCGGCGCGATCAGGAGCATGGCGTCGTGCGCCTGCGCGAACAGCAGGAGCAGCTTTTCCTCGCCGCTGCGTAGCGCTTCGGCGACCTGCTGCTGCGCCGCGTCCAGCCGTGCCGCGGTCTGATGACAGGCGGCGTCGGCCTGTCGTCTGGCCATCGCCTCGGAGCGTAGCCGCTTGCCCTGGCGCCAGAGCAGCGCCGGTGCCACCAGCGCGACCAGCAGTACCGGGGCTGCCGCCAGCTCGCCCCCGGCCCAACCCAGTTGCGCGGCCTGCGCCGTACCGGCGCAGGCCGCCAAGCCCCAGGCCAGGGCCCTGAGGCCGGAACTCGTCCTGTTGATAGCAACCATATCATTTGATGGTAAGGATGCGGATCCTGGACCAGAATAGGGCTAAACCATTAGTGTCCCGCTCCGGCGCGCCAGATCGGGGATGGAAGCTGCTGCGGACGTGCAGGGCGTAGACTCCGGTTCCGTATGAACCTTCTCCTGCCCCGGCTGTCTGGCCGCCCGCTTGCGCCCGCAAGGACTCCGCAATGAGTCTGATCGCCGTCATTGACTTCGAGACCAGCGGCATGGCACCCGAGACGGGCGGGCGCGCGACCGAGGTCGCGATCGTGCTGGCCGAGGGCGGTCGCGTGGTCGACCGCTATCAGAGCCTGATGAACGCCGGCGTCTGGATCCCGCCCTTCATCACCGAGCTGACCGGCATCAGCAACGCGATGGTCCGGGCCGCGCCGCCGGCCGCCGAGGTCATGGCCGAAGCGGCGCGCTTCGTCGGCGAACTGCCGATGGTCGCGCACAACGCCAGCTTCGACCGCAAGTTCTGGCAGGCCGAGCTGGCGCGGCTGGGCCTGCGCGCTGACCAGCCCTACGCCTGCACCGTGCTGCTGTCGCGCCGTATCTATCCCCAGGCGCCCAACCACAAGCTGGGCACCCTGGCCGACTTCCACGGCCTGCCGCGCAGCGGCCGCGCCCACCGCGCACTGTCCGACGCCGAGGTGACGGCGGCCCTGCTCGGCCGGATCCAGCGCGACCTGCGCGAACTGCACGGCATCGCCCGGCCCGACCACGTCTTCCTGCAGACGCTGCAGCAATGCAGCAAGGCCGCCGTGCCGCGCTTCCTGCAGCGCCACGCCACCCCACCCGATTGAGCCAGACTTCCCATGCACATCCCATCCCATATCCACACCCAGGACAAGACCCGCACCGACGACCTGCGCATCCGCGCCGTGCGCCCCTTGCTGACGCCGGCGCTGCTGCAGGAATGGCTGCCGACGCCCGAGCCGACGCAGGCATTGGTCGAGGCCAGCCGGGCCGAGATCGCGCGCGTGCTGCACGGCCAGGACGACCGCCTGCTGGTGGTCGTCGGCCCCTGCTCGATCCATGACCACGCGCAGGCGCTCGAGTACGCGCGCCGGCTCAAGGAGCAGGCCGACGCGCTGCGGCAGGATCTGCTGGTCGTGATGCGGGTCTACTTCGAGAAGCCGCGCACCACGGTGGGCTGGAAGGGCTATATCAACGACCCGCACCTGGACGGCAGCTTCGCGATCAACGAGGGCCTCGAGCGCGCGCGCGCCTTGCTGCTCGACGTGCTGGCGATCGGGCTGCCGGTCGGCACCGAGTTCCTCGACCTGCTGTCGCCGCAGTTCATCAGCGACCTGGTCAGCTGGGGCGCGATCGGCGCGCGCACGACCGAGAGCCAGAGCCACCGCCAGCTCGCCAGCGGCCTGAGCTGCCCGATCGGCTTCAAGAACGGCACCGACGGCGGGGTCAAGGTCGCGGCCGACGCCATCGTCGCGGCGCAGTCCGAGCACGCCTTCATGGGCATGACCAAGATGGGGCTGGCGGCGATCTTCGAGACCCGCGGCAACCAGGACTGCCACCTGATCCTGCGCGGCGGCAAGCAGCCCAACTATTCGGCCGCCGACGTCGATGCGGCCGGTTCCGTGCTGCGCGCTTCGGGTCTGCGCGAGCAGGTGATGATCGACTTCTCGCACGCCAACAGCAGCAAGCAGCACCGGCGCCAGCTCGACGTCGGCGCCGACGTGGCGGCGCAGATCGCGGGCGGCGAGCGCCGCATCACCGGCGTCATGGTCGAAAGCCACCTGCACGAGGGCCGGCAGGACATCGTGCCGGGCCAGCCGCTGCAGCCCGGCGTCTCGGTGACCGACGCCTGCATCAGTTTCGAGCAGACCGTGCCGCTGCTGCAGCAGCTGGCACAGGCGGTGCGCGAACGACGCGGCCTGCAGGCGGCCGAGCTCGACGCGGACTGAGCTTGCCCCGGAGCGGGGGCTGCACGACAATGCCAGAATACCCCCACCCCTTTCCCCTTGCACGACAGGAGCAGCATCCCATGAAGACCGCGCACGATCTGGTGGCAGCCGCCAAGGCCGCCATCACCGAGATTCCCGTGGCCGAAGCCGAGGCCGCGATCCGCGACGCCGACGTGCTGCTCGACGTGCGCGAGACCGACGAGTTCGCGGCCGGCCACCTGCCGGGCGCCGTCCACGCCTCGCGCGGCCTGCTGGAGTTCAAGCTCAGCGGCTCGCCGCAGCTGAGCTCGCGCGAACTCAAGTTCGTGATCTACTGCAAGACCAGCGGCCGCGCCGCGCTGGCCGCGGCGGCCATGCAGGCGATGGGCTACCTGAACGTCAAGTCGATCGCGGGCGGCTTCGACGCCTGGGTCGCGGCGGGCAAGCCGGTGCACAAGCCCGAGCTGCCGGCCTTCGAATGAGGCGCCGGCGCGGCGCCCTCAGCGCGCCGCGCAGGCCCGGCACACCGCCAGCGCCAGCCGGTGCAAGGCCTGCCAGGGATCGGCCGGCCAGTCGGGATGCTTCAGGCCCTTGACGATGCCGTCCACGGTGTGGGCGTCCTGCAGCCAGTGCGTGGTCTGCGTCAGCGTCAGGCGCGGCAGCACGCGCTCGAAGCGCTTTTCGCGCGCCCCCCAGACGCGCTGCTCGCGCAAGGCCATGGGCAGCGGCTTGCCCTCTGCCAGCGCGCGCTTGACGCGCTGCAGCGTGCGTATGTCCTCGGCCAGCGCCCAGTGCACCAGCACCGGCGCCTCGCCCTCGGCCTGCAGGCCGTCGAGCATGCGCTGCGCGCGCGCCGGCTGGCCGTCGAGCACGGCCTCGGCCAGCTTGAAGGGGTCGTAGCGCGCGACGTTGAGCACCGCGCCCTCGACCTGCTCGAAGCCCAGTTCGCCTGGCGGATAGAGCAGCCCGAGCTTCTGGATTTCCTGGTGTGCCGCCAGCAGGTTGCCCTCGACCCGGTCGGCCATGAAGGCCAGCGTGCGCTGGCCCTCCTCGCCCTGTGCCACGCGCTGGCCCTGCTGCTGCAGGCGCTGCGCGATCCAGCCCGGCAACTGGGCGCGCTCGACCGGGTCGATGCGCACCGTCACGCCGTTGGCGTCGAGCGCGGCGAACCAGGCGCTTTTCTGCGTCGCGGCGTCGAGGCGCGGCAGCAGTACCAGCGTGAGCGTGTCGTCGTTGCCCGCGGCGCTGGCGGCGATCTGCTGCAGTGCCACCGAGCCCTCCTTGCCGGGCTTGCCGGAGGGAATGCGGATCTCGACCAGCTGCCGGTCGGCGAACAGGCTCAGCGAGCCGCCCGCGGCCAGCACCGCGCTCCAGTCGAAATGCGCGCCCGCGACCGTGAACACGCTGCGCTCGGCATGGCCCCGGGCGCGCGCGGCGGCGCGGATGGCGTCGGCCGCCTCCTGCTGCAGCAGCGGGTCGTCGCCGTGCAGGGTGTAGAGGGCTCGGAGGCCGCGCTGCAGATGGGCAGCCAGTTGGTTCGCGGGGACTTGCATGGTTGGGGTTTGATTGTAGAGTTTGGGCAGATCCCGACCGGAGCCCGCCATGACCCGAGCGCATACCGTCAGCCTGATCGGCGCCCCCACCGACATCGGCGCCGGCACGCGCGGCGCAGCCATGGGCCCCGAAGCCCTGCGCGTGGCGGGCCTGCAGGCCGCGCTCGAGCAGCGCGGCCTGCGGGTCGAGGACCGGGGCAACCTCCTCGGGCCGGCCAATCCCGGGCTCGCGCCGGTGGCAGGCTACCGCCATCTCGACGAGGTGGTGGCCTGGTGCCGGCTGGTGCATGACGCGGTCGCCGGCGAGCTGGAGCGGGGCTGCCTGCCCATCCTGCTCGGCGGCGACCACAGCCTGGCCATCGGCTCGATCAGCGCGGTGGCGCGCCACTGCCGGCAGCAAGGTCACCAGCTGCGTGTGCTGTGGCTGGATGCGCATGCCGACGCCAACACCAGCGCACTCACGCCCAGCGGCAATCTGCACGGCATGCCGGTCGCCTGCCTCTGCGGCCTGGGTCCCCGGCGCCTGACCGAGCTGAGCGGGCAGAGCCCGGCCCTGCACGCGGACTGGCTGCGCCAGATCGGCGTGCGCAGCGTCGATCCCGGCGAGAAAATGCTGGTGCACGAACTCGGCCTCGAGGTGTTCGACATGCGCCATGTCGACGAGCACGGCATGCGCCACGCGATGGAGCAGGCGCTGCGCGGCCTGGACCGGCAGGCCCATCTGCACCTGAGCCTGGACGTCGACTTCCTCGACCCGGAGATCGCGCCGGGCGTGGGCACGCCGGTGCGGGGCGGCCCGACCTACCGGGAAGCCCAGCTCTGCATGGAGATGGTCGCCGACACCGGCCGGCTGGCCAGCCTGGACCTGATGGAGCTCAATCCCGCGCTCGACCTGCGCAACCGCACCGCGCAGCTGGCGGTGGACCTGGTCGAGAGCCTGTTCGGCAAGAGCACGCTGATGCGCGCGCCCGGGCGGTGACGGACCGCTGCGGCTACAGGCCCTGGAGCGAGGCCAGGCGGCGCATCAGCTGGCGCACGCTGTCGAGCTGCATGTCGCGATAGAGCAGCTCCTCTTCGGACTGCTTGCCGAGCACCAGCGCCTCGTCGTAGCCGAGATCACGCTCCTGCAGCAGTTCGGTCTCCGGGATCAGGTCGCGGCCGCGGCCGCTGCGCACGCGAAAGCGCAGGCGCAGGCGCAGCTGCAGCTCGCGCACCTGGCCGGTCGCGGTCATGCCGACGACGGCGCGCTCGCGCTGCTCGGTCAGCACGTCGAGCACGACGTCGGCGGGCTCCGGCGCTTCGTCCGGCCGGGGCGGTGCCGCCGGCAGCACGCGCACGCCACTGGCGGCCAGCTGCGCGCGCAATTCGCGCCCGAGCCCGCTGCGCTCGGACAGGTTGGTGCGCAGGGTCGCGAAGGGCATGGGCAGCGCGCCGCGCAGCCGAAAGCCGCAGGCGTCCAGGCCCAGCGTCAGGCCGCCGGCGAGCGCCAGGCGCAGCCAGGCGCGGCGCGCTCCGGCTCCGGCGCACACCGCGGCGGCCGTGGGAGGCGGAGGAACAGGCCGGGCCAAGGTGGCTTCCACCCTTACAGAACGACGTTGACCAGGCGGCCCGGCACCACGATCACCTTCTTCGGCGCGGCGCCGTTGGCCTGCTTCTGGACCGCCTCGCTGGCGACGGCGGCGGCCTCGATCGCGGCCTTGTCGGCGCTGGCTGGCACCAGGATGGAGCCGCGCAGCTTGCCGTTGATCTGCAGCATCAGCTCGATCTCGTCCTGCACCAGCGCGGCCGGATCGACCTGGGCCCAGGGGGCGTCGAGCAGGTCGCCGAACACGCCGGCATAGCCGAGCTCGACCCACAGGCCGTGCGCGATGTGCGGCGTGGCCGGGTACAGGCAGCGCAGCAGGATGCCGAAGCCTTCGGCCAGCGCGGGCAGAGCACCCTCGGCGTCGAGCGCCTTGAAGTCCTCCAGCGCGTTGAGCATCTTCATCGCGCCCGAGACCACGGTGTTGTACTGCATGCGCTGGTAGTCGTACTCAACCTGCTTGAGCACGGTGTGGATCTCGCGGCGCAGCGCCTTGGCTTCCTTGCCAAAGGCGACGCCGGACAGGTCCCTGACGCTGGCGACGGCCTGCGCCGCACCCGCCTGCTCGAGCCTGGCGCCGAAGTTCCAGACCCGGCGCAGGAAGCGGTAGCTGCCCTCGACCGCGGCGTCGTTCCACTCCAGCGTCGCCTCGGGCGGCGCGGTGAACATGGTGTAGAGGCGGGCGGTGTCGGCGCCGTAGCGCTCGATCAGGTCCTGCGGATCGACGCCGTTGTTCTTGGACTTGGACATGGTGCCCACGCCCTCGTAGTCGATCGCGGTGCCGACCGGCAGCAGGCCGTCGGCGCTGTCGACCGCGTTCTTGAGCTTGGCGCCGACCACCTTGCCGGTCTCGTCGAGCACATGCTCGACGTCGTGCGGCCAGAAATACTCCTTGCCGCCCTTGGCGGTGCGGCGCGAGTAGATGTGGTTCAGCACCATGCCCTGGGTCAGCAGGCGCTTGAAGGGCTCGTCGACCGTGACCAGTCCCAGGTCGCGCATGACCTTGGTCCAGAAGCGCGCGTAGAGCAGATGCAGGATCGCGTGCTCGATGCCACCGATGTACTGGTCCATCGGCATCCAGTACTGCGCGCCCCCGGCCACCATGGCGTCGGCGTTCTTCGGGTCGCAGTAGCGCATGAAGTACCAGGACGAATCCACGAAGGTGTCCATGGTGTCGGTCTCGCGCCGCGCCGGCTTGCCACAGCAGGGGCAGGTCACGCCGGCGTGGAAGCCCTTGTGCCTGACCAGCGGGTTGCCGGAGCCGTCCGGCACGCAGTCTTCCGGCAGCACGACCGGCAGGTCCTTCTCGGGCACCGGCTGCGGGCCGCAGTCCTCGCAGTGGATGATCGGGATCGGCGTGCCCCAGTAGCGTTGGCGGCTGATGCCCCAGTCGCGCAGGCGGAAGGTGGTTTTCTTCTCGCCCAGGCCCTGTTCCGCCAGCAGCGCGGCGACCTTGTCGACGGCGGCGGCATGGCCGAGGCCGTCGAGCACGCCGGAATTCACGCACACCAGCGCGCCGGTCTTGTCGGCGTACCAGTCCTGCCAGCGGTTGTCGTCAAACACGCAGCAGGCGGTGGCGGTCGGTGCCGCGGGCGACGATTTCTGCTCGCAGCATGAGGAGTCCGCCGCACCGGCCGATGCCACCGGAGCGCCGATGACCTGCTTGATCGCGATGCCGTACTTGAGCGCAAAGGCGAAGTCGCGCTCGTCGTGCGCCGGCACGCCCATCACGGCGCCGTCGCCATAGCTCATCAGCACATAGTTGCCGACCCAGACCGGCACCGACTCGCCGGTCAGCGGATGCGTCACGCTCAGGCCGGTCGGCATGCCCTTCTTTTCCTGGGTCGCGAGCTCGGCCTCGGTCGTGCCGCCATGCTTGCATTCCTCCAGGAAGGCCGCCAGCTCGGGGTTGCTGGACGCTGCATGCAGCGCCAGCGGATGCTCGGCCGCCACGGCGCAGAAGGTCACGCCCATGATGGTGTCGGCACGCGTCGTGAAGACGTACAGCTTGCCGTCCTGGATCAGCTGGCCGTCGGCGCCCTGAATCTGGTGCGGGAAGGCGAAGCGCACGCCGGCGCTCTTGCCGATCCAGTTCTCCTGCATCAGGCGGACCTTGTCGGGCCAGCCGTCCAGCGTCGCCTTGTCGTTGTCCAGCTGCACATGCTGCAGCAGCTCCTCGGCGTAGGCGGTGATGTTGAGGTAGTAGCCCGGGATCTCGCGCTTCTCGACCAGCGCGCCGGTGCGCCAGCCGCGGCCGTCGATCACCTGCTCGTTGGCCAGCACGGTCTGGTCGACCGGGTCCCAGTTCACCACGCTGTTCTTGCGGTAGGCCACGCCCTTTTTCAGCAAGCGCACGAACATGCGTTGCTCGTGCACGTAGTAGTCCGGCTTGCAGGTCGCGAACTCGCGGGTCCAGTCGATCGCGTAGCCCAGCGACTTCAGCTGCGCGCGCATGTGCTCGATGTTGGCGTAGGTCCACTTGGCCGGCGCCGTGTGGTGCTTGATCGCCGCGTTCTCGGCTGGCAGCCCGAAGGCGTCCCAGCCCATCGGCTGCAGAACGTTGCGACCG
>JBEEPT010000203.1:0-23452 GCA_041190985.1 Pseudomonadota bacterium | reverse complement strand
AGCCCGGGCCCATGCGCCCGGAGGTGCCCATGTCGTAGCTGCGCGCGCCCAGGGCGAAGACCGCCCCGGTGATCGTGAACATCAGCCCCGCCAGCAGGTCTTTTTGGCTTTTGATCGCCATGAGGTCTCCGATATAGTTATTTGGTACAACCAATTTACCCCAGGATGCGGGGCTGCGCGATGGGGAAAGCACCGATGCGTGGCAAGACTCGCCGGGTCCGGGTGGCCGGCGAGCCGGGCATGGGCTTCAGCGCACCAGCTGCGCCTGCGTGCCGAGGATGCCGCCGTCGAGCCGCATCCGGTCGCCCGGGCGCAGGAATTCGGGCGGCTTGTGGCCCAGGCCGACGCCGCTCGGGGTGCCGGTCAGGATCACGTCGCCGGGCAGCAGGGTCATGAAGCGGCTGAGGTAGGCGACTATCCCGGCCACCGGAAAGATCATGTCGGCCGTGCTCGAATGCTGCCGGCTCACGCCGTTGACGCTGAGCTGCAACGTGAGCGCCTGCGGGTCGGGCAGTTCGTCGCGCGTCACCAGCCAGGGACCCAGCGGGCCGAAGCCGGGAAAGCTCTTGCCCTTGGACCACTGGCCGCCGCGGTGCAGCTGCCAGTCGCGTTCGGACAGGTCGTTGGCCAGGCAGTAGCCGGCGACATGCTCGAGCGCCTGCTCGGCTGGCACGCGGCTGGCGCGCCGCCCGATGACGACGGCGAGCTCGACCTCCCAGTCGCTGGCCGTGGAAGCCTCGGGCAGCTCGACCGGGTCGTTGGGGCCGGCGATGGAAGAGACGGCCTTGAAGAAGACCACCGGCTCGGCTGGAATCTCCAGCCCGGCTTCGAGCGCGTGCGCGCGGTAGTTCAGGCCGATCGCGACGAACTGGCGCACGCCCGCGACCGGTTCGGCGATGCGCACGCCGGGGTCGAGCAGCGGCAGGCGCTCGAGCTCGACGCTGCGCAGCGCGGCCAGCCGTTCGTCGGACAACCAGTCGGGCGTGAGATCGGGCAGCAGCGCCGAGAGGTCGCGCAGGCCGCCGTGGGCGTCGAGCGCGCCCGGTTTTTCCTGGCCGATCGGGCCGTGGCGAAAGAGTCTCATGGTTGGATTGGAGTTGGCAGGGTGGTCTTGACGGTCGGGCACACCGGCGGTTGGCAGGCTGGCCAGCCGCCGTCGCAACGCTGGTCCGGGCAGTGTAGCGGCGTTCGATGGCCTGCCCCGGGAGATCAGCCTGGGCAGGCAGGGCGGGATGGATGCAGCGCGGGCGCGGGATATGCCGCCCGAGCTGCGATACTGTAGCGGCCCGGGGCCGGCGCGCCGGCCCCGGGCGTGCATGGCTGGAATTGCCAGTCCCCCGGAGAACGCCACATGACCGACCGCGACGGCGCCGCTGCGCCTTCCACGCCCGTGCTGGCCATTGCCGACGGCGTGGCCACGATCACCCTCAACCGCCCGGCGCACCGCAACCGGCTGGAAAACGCCGACCTGCGCGCGCTGCTGCAGCATTTTCACCGCATCGACGACGACCCGGACGTGCGCGTGGTCGTGCTGACCGCCAATACCGCGGGCCAGCCGCGTCCGGTGTTCTGCGCCGGCTACGACATCGGCGGATTCGAGCAGCAAGGCGGCGGCGCGCTGGCCTTCGAGCAGGTGCCGGACGCGCTCGCCGCGCTGCGGCCGGTGACGATCTGCGCACTCAACGGCAGCGTCTACGGCGGCGCGACCGACCTGTTCCTGGCCTGCGACCTGCGCATCGCGCTCGAGGGTATCGAGTTCCGCATGCCGGCGACCGCGCTCGGCCTGCACTACTACCCCAGCGGCCTGCAGCGCTACGTCACGCGGCTCGGCCCGTCCTTCACCAAGCGCGCCTTCCTGACCGCGCGGCCGTTCAGCGCGCAGCAGCTCATGGGCAGCGGCTGCCTCGAGGCCCTGGTCGGTCCGCAGGACTGGGACGACACGCTGGCGGAACTGGTGCGCGACGTCCGCGCGCTGGCGCCGCTGGCGGTGCAGACCACCAAGGAGTCGATCCAGGAGCTCAGCGTCGGCGTCTACGACCTCGAGGCGCTGCGCCTGCGCGAGTCGCTCACCAGCGCGAGCGAGGACTTCGCCGAAGGTCGGCGCGCCTTCGCGGAACGCCGCGCACCGCAATTCCGCGGCCGCTGAAACCAGCGCACGGCCCCGGAGAGGGACAGAGATGGACATCGGACACCTGAAGAGCTGGATCGGGCGCGAGTCGCTCGACGAGGACACGCTGGCGCTGCGCCACGCCCGCCTGATGGCGGCGACGCTGGGGCAGGACTCGCAGGCGCTGGCCGAGGGCGCCGAGCTGCCGCCGCTTTGGCACTGGATCTACTTTCTCGAGGGCCTGCCACCGGTGCAGCTGCCCAACCGCATGTGGGCCGGGGACACGGTCGACCTCCTGGCGCCGCTGCGCCTGGGCGAGCCGGCGCGCAAGCGCTCGCGCATCGAGTCGATCGAGCACAAGCGGGGACGCTCGGGCGAGCTGGTCTTCGTGACCGTGCTGCACGAGCTGGAGCAGGGCGGGCAGACCGCCGTGCGCGAGCGGCACGACATCGTCTAGAAGGAGGCACCCCGCCCCGGCATGGAGCCGCCGGCCGCGCCGGCCATGCCGGTCGCCGCGCTGGCGCGCGAGTTCCGGCCCGATTCGACCCTGCTGTTCCGCTACTCCGCGCTGACCTTCAACGGCCACCGCATCCACTACGACCAGGACTGCTGCCGCCAGGTCGAGGGCTACAGCAACCTGGTCGTGCACGGGCCGCTTATCGCCACGCTGCTGGCCGACTGGGCCTGCCGGGCCAGGCGCTGACGCTCAACGCCGGCGCCGCGCAGGCCGACGGCAGCGTCACGGTCTGGGTCGGGCTGCCGGGCGGCGAGCCGTCAATGCAGGCGCAGGCCTATTTCTGAGCTCGCACCGGGCCGGGAGCGCCCGGCGCGTGGCGCATGCGCCAGGCCGCGAACAGCGACAGCAGGCAGATTGCGCCCAGCAGCACGAAGGTCTCGTGGAAGGCAGCGATGCGCGCCGTCACCTGCTCGGGCGTGCCCAGCGCCAGGCCGGTGTGGTGCGCTGACAGGCGCCACTCGAGGAAGACGCCGCACAGGCTGATGCCGGTCGCCCCGCCCAGCATGCGTATGAAGTTGATGGTGCTGGCGCCTTGGGACATCAGCCGGCGGTCCAGCCCGCGCATCGCGCCCAGGTTGAGCGAGGGCAGCACGAAACCCAGCCCCACGCGGCCGACGATGGTGATCAGCACCACCAGCAGCAGCGGCGAGCGCTGGTCGCTCGCGACCATGGCGATGAAGGACAGCGCCAGCAGCCCCATGCCGGCCGACACCAGCCGGTGCACCGGCTGGCGGTCCGCCATGCCGCCGGCGAAGGCCACGATGCCGGCCAGGATCAGGCCGGCCGGCAGCATCAGCGCGCCGACGTAGGAGGGCGACAGCCCCATGCCCGCCTGCAGGTAGAGCGGCAGCAGGTAGGTCGATCCGAACAGCGACACGCCGTAGCAAAGCCCGACCAGGCTGCCCATCGCGAACGGCAGGTGGCGGTAGAGCGCCAGGTTCATGAGCGGCTCGCGGTTCGGGCGCGGCCGCCGGCCCTGCCGGTGCTGCCAGAGCACGAAGGCTGCCAGCGCCAGCACCGCCGCCGCCATGACCAGCAGCGTGTCGTGCGCGGCCGCGCTCTTGAGCATGACCAGGCCGTTGAGGAACAGCACGGTGCCCAGCGTCGCGAGCAGCAGGCCCTGCCAGTCCACGCCGGCCTGCGCGTTGGCCGGCACGCCGCCCGGCGCCTGATTCGGCACCAGCCGCCAGCCCAGCAACAGCGACAGGGCGCACAGGGGCAGGAACATGAAGAAGGTGGCGCGCCAGCCGAACAGGTCGACCAGCACGCCGCCCAGGCTGGGGCCGAGCGCGGGTGCCACCAGCACCCCCATGCCGAACAGGCCGCTGGCGCGGCCCTGCTCGTGCGGCTCGAAGGCGCGCATGATGACGATGGCGGGCAGCGGTCCGACCACGCCGGACGCCAGTCCCTCGATCACCCGCGCCAGCAGCACGAGCGAGAAGCTGCCGGCGAAGCCGCCGAGCAGGCAGCCGACGAGCAGCAGCAGGTTGCAGGCCAGGTAGGTGTGGCGGTAGCCGTAGCGGCTGAGCATCCAGGGCGTCAGCAGCATGGTGGTGGTCGAGGCCGCCATGAAGCCCGAGGACACCCACTGCGCCCGGTCCTGGCCGAGTCCGAACTCCGCGCTCAGCGCGGGAATGGCGACGTTGACGATGGTGGACGACATCACGGTGGCGATCACGCCTACCATCAGCGCCAGCAGCAGCATCCAGCGATAGCGCGGCCCGTAGTGCGCCCGGAATTCCGCGACGGTTTCAAGTCTGTTCGCCATCGCAGAAGTATAGGGGCTGACCCGATTAGGGAAAGTACTGAGTCTGACGACCTGTCCATATTCGAGATAGAACGTTATTCTTCATCATCGATTTGATTTTGTTTAATAACGTTTTGATGACAGGCTCAAGATGACTTCAGATACCCGTTCAATCCCGCTGCGCTCGCTGGCCGACGGCGCGGTGCAACTCGGCATGCAGGGCTCCGTTGCCGTGGTCCGCCTGTGCCGGCCGGCCAAGCGCAACGCGCTCAGCGACGGCCTGATCCTCGCGCTGCGCGACGTGTTCCAGAACCTGCCGGCCGGGGCGCGCGCCGCCGTGATCCACGGCGAGGGCGAGCATTTCTGCGCCGGACTCGACCTGTCGGAGCTGCAGGAGCGCGACGCCGGCGAGGGCGTGCACCACTCGCGCATGTGGCACCAGGCGCTGGACGCGCTCCAGTTCGGGACCGTGCCGGTGGTCGCGGCGCTGCATGGCGCCGTGGTCGGCGGCGGCCTCGAGCTCGCCAGCGCCTGCCACATCCGCGTCGCCGACGAGTCGGCCTTCTTCGCACTGCCCGAAGGCACGCGCGGCATCTTCGTCGGCGGCGGCGGCTCGGTGCGCATCCCGAAGCTGATCGGCGCGGCGCGCATGACCGACATGATGCTGACCGGGCGCGTCTACGACGCCGCCGGCGGCGAGCGCGTCGGCCTGGCGCAGTACCTGGTGCCCGCCGGCACCGCCTTCGACAAGGCGCTCGAGCTGGCCAGCCGCATTGCCACCAACGCGCCGCTGACCAACTACGCGCTGATGCACGCGCTGCCGCGCATCGCCGAGCAGCCGGCCGACCACGGCTTCTTCACCGAGGCGCTGATGTCCTCGATCGCGCAGTCGGCGCCCGAGGCCAAGGCGCGCGTGCGCGCCTTCCTCGAGGGCAAGGCCGCCAAGGTGCAGAAGGCCTGAGGCGCACAACATGCCCGCAGCGAGCAGAGGAGAACAGATGAAAATGAATGCCCAGGCCCCCAAGTTCCGTCCCCTGACCTTCGGCGTCACCCGCGTCCAGCTGCGCGACGGCGCGCCTGGCGTCCACTACCTGCAGGCCGAGCAGGAATTGCAGCCCCATCCCGAGCGCATGACGGACAAGCTCAGGTACTGGGCCGAGACCGTGCCGCAGCGCAGCTTCATGGCGCGCCGCCTCCGCCAGGCCGACGGCAGTCTGGGCGACTGGCGCCACGTGAGCTACGCCGAGGCGTGGCAGACGGCGCGCAGCATCGCGCAGGCGCTGCTCGACCGCGGCCTGAGCGACGAGCGCCCGGTCGTGATCCTGAGCGAGAACAGCCTGGAGCATGCGCTGCTCTCGCTCGGCTGCCTGGTTGCCGGCGTGCCCTTCGTGCAGACCTCGCCGGCGTATTCGCTGATCAGCACCGACTACGACAAGCTCAGGCATGTGCTGCGTACCGTGACGCCCGGCATGGTGTTCGCGTCCGACGCTGTGCGCTACGGCCGCGCGATCAGCACCGCGATCGAGCACGACATCGAGGTGGTGCTGGTCGACGGCGACCTGGAGGGCCGGGCCGTGACGCCGTTCGCCGAGCTGGTCGCCATCGCCGCGACGCCGGCGGTGGACGCGGCCATGGCGGCCACCGGCCCGGACACCATCACCAAGTTCCTGTTCACCAGCGGCTCGACCAAGCTGCCCAAGGCGGTGATCAACACCCAGCGCATGTGGTGCGCCAACCAGCAGCAGATGACGCAGTCCATGCCCGCGATCGCCGAGGAGCCGCCGGTGCTGGTCGACTGGCTGCCCTGGAACCACACCTTCGGCGGCAACCACAACGTCGGCATGGTGCTGTACCACGGCGGCACGCTCTACATCGACGACGGCAAGCCGACGCCGGCGCTGATCGGCGAGACGCTGCGCAACCTGCGCGAGATCGCGCCGACGGTCTACTTCAACGTGCCCACCGGCTTCGAGTACATCGCCAAGGCCATGGAGGGCGACGAGCAGCTGCGCCGCAACTTCCTGTCGCGCGTGCGCTTCTTCTTCTACGCCGGCGCCGCGCTGGCGCAGCCGGTCTGGGACAGCCTGTACCAGAGCGAGGAGCGCGAGATCGGCGAGCGCATCGTCATGACCTCGGGCCTGGGCATGACCGAGTCCGGCCCCTTCGGCCTCTACGTGACCAGCCACAACGTCAAGGCCGGCGACCTCGGCGTGCCGACGCCGGGCATGGAGGTCAAGCTGGTCGACATGCAAGGCAAGACCGAGATCCGCTACCGCGGCCCCAACATCACGCCCGGCTACTGGCGCGCCCCGGCCGAGACCGCCGAGGCCTTCGACGAGGAGGGCTTCTTCAGGTCGGGCGACGCGGTCAAGTGGATCGACGAGACCGACATCCATCAGGGCCTGCGCTTCGACGGCCGCATCGCGGAGGACTTCAAGCTCGCCACCGGCACCTTCGTCAGCGTCGGCCCGCTGCGCTCGAAGATCGTCGCTGCCGGCGCACCCTATGTCCAGGACGTCGTGATCACCGGCCTGAACCTGAAGGAGGTCGGCGCCATGGTGTTCCCGACACCGGCGGTGCGCGCCCTGAGCGGCCTGCCGGCGAGCGCCTCGATGCACGAGGTGGTCGACAGCGCGCCGGTGCTGGAGAAGTTCCAGCAGATCGTCGACGAGCTGGCCAGGACCGCCACCGGCAGCGCCAACCGCATCGCGCGCCTGTGCCTGCTGGCCGATCCGCCGACGCTGGACCGCGGCGAGATCACCGACAAGGGCTCGATCAACCAGCGCGCCGTGCTCAGCCACCGCGCCGACACGGTCGCCAAGCTGCACGCCGACGAGCTGCACTACATCATCAAGCCCCAAATCTGAACGAAAGCACAACCATGGCAAACCAGGGATTCTTCAACGCCTTCGACGACGTCTGGATGCTGGACGGCGTGCGCACCCCGATGGTGGACTACTGCGGCGCGCTCGGCCATGTCTCGCCGACCGACCTCGGCATCAAGGTGGCGCGCGAGGCGCTGGCGCGCAACGGCGTGCCGGGCGCCGACATCGGCTCGGTCATCACCGGCAACATGGCGCCGGGCGACTTCGACCAGTTCTTCCTGCCGCGCCACATCGGCCTCTACGCGGGCGTGCCGCAGCAGGTGCCCGCCATCATGGCGCAGCGCATCTGCGGCACCGGCTTCGAGCTGTTCCGCCAGGCCGGCGAGCAGATCGAGGCCGGCGCCTGCGAGGCCGCGCTGGTCGTCGGCACCGAGAGCATGACGCGCAATCCGATCGCGTCCTTCGAGCACCGCACCGGCTTCAAGCTCGGCGCGCCGGTCGGCTTCAAGGACTACATGTGGGAGGCGCTCAAGGACCCGGCCGCCGGCATCAACATGATCCAGACCGCCGAGAACCTCGCCAAGCAGTACGACATCAGTCGCGAGGACGTCGACCAGTTCGCCTCCGAATCCTTCGCCAAGGCGGTGGCGGCGCAGGAAAGCGGCTTCCTCGCCGGCGAGATCGTGCCGGTGGTGAGCGAGAAGTTCGAGCTCGAGGGCTGCAAGGCGCGCGGCATCAGGCTGCTGGGCAAGGTCACCGAGGTGGCGCAGGACACCCACCCGCGCCTCTCGCCGGCCGAGGTGCTGGCCAAGCTGCGCCCGGTCTACGAGGGCGGCGTGCAGACCGGCGGCAACAGCTCGGCGCTGGTCGATGCGGCGGCGGCCTGCGTCGTCACCTCGGGCGCCTACGCCAAGGCCAGGGGCAGGAAGCCGCTGGCGCGCGTGGTCGCCGCCGCCGCCGTGGGCGTGCCGCCCGAGATCATGGGCATCGGCCCGGCGCCGGCCATTCGCCTGCTGCTCGAGCGCAGCGGCCTGCAGCTGGGCGACATCGGCCGCTTCGAGATCAACGAGGCCCAGGGCGCGCAGACGCTGGCGGTCGGCCGCGAGCTCGGCCTGGACCTGGCCCGGCTCAACGTCAACGGCGGCGCGATCGCGCTCGGCCACCCGCTGGCGGCCACCGGCGTGCGCCTGACCATCACGCTGGCGCGCGAACTCAAGCGCTCCGGCCTGCGCTACGGCATTTCCAGCGCCTGCGTCGGCGGCGGCCAGGGCATCGCGCTGCTGATCGAGAACCCCGACGCGGCCTGAATCCCCAAATAGAGAAAGGAAGCAAGCGATGAAGATACAAGGACAAGCCGCACTCGTCACCGGCGGCGGTTCGGGCCTCGGCGAGGCCACCGCGCGCGCGCTCGCGCGGCTCGGCGCCAAGGTCGCGGTGCTCGACGTCAACCTGGAGGCCGCGCGCCGCGTGGCCGAGGACATCGGCGGCATCGCGCTGCTGTGCGACGTCACCAGCCCCGAGAGCGTGCAGGCCGCGCTCGAGACCGCGGCGGCGGCGCACGGCCCGGCCCGCATCCTGATGCAGATCGCCGGCATCGGCACCGCCAAGCGCGTGATCGGCAAGGACGGCTCGCCCGCGCCGCTGGAGGATTTCGCCCGCGTCGTCAACGTCAACCTGGTCGGCAGCTACAACGTCGCGCGCCTGTTCGCGGCGGCCTGCGCCAAGGCCGAGCCGATGGAAGGCGGCGAGCGTGGAGTGATCGTGTTCACCGCCTCGGTCGCAGCCTTCGACGGCCAGGTCGGCCAGCAGGCCTACAGCGCGTCCAAGGGCGGCGTGGTCGGCATGACGCTGCCGATGGCGCGCGACCTGGCGCAATACGGCATCCGTGTCTGCACCATCGCCCCGGGCCTGTTCGCCACGCCGCTGATGAAGACGCTGCCCGATGCGGTGCAGGCCTCGCTGGCCGCCAGCATTCCGTTCCCGCCACGGCTGGGGCAGCCGAGCGAGTTCGGCGAACTGGCCTGCCACATCGTGAGCAACGGCCACCTCAACGGCGAGACCATACGGCTGGACGGCGCGCTGCGCCTGGCGCCGCGCTGAAGCCCCAGAGTCCCCTGCACCAGGATCCCCCATGAGCAAGACCATAGTCTATGAAGTCGAGGTGATGTTCGGCGACTGCGACCCCGCCGGCATCGTGTTCTTTCCCAACTATTCCAAGTGGATGGACGGCGCATCGCTGAACTTCTTCCGCCAGTGCGGCCTGCCGCCCTGGCGCGAACTCAAGAAGACGCGCGGCATCATCGGCAACCCGCTGCTCGAGATCCACACCAAATTCATGCGCCCGGCCAGCTACGGCGACCGGCTGCAGATCCACACCAGCATCATCGAGTGGCGCGACAAGGTCTACATCCACAAGCACGTGGTCAAGCGCGGCGACGAGGTGCTGTGCGAGGGCACCGAGACGCGTGCCTTCGTGGTCCATCCGCCCGAGGATCCCGACCGCATCAAGGCCATCCCCATCCCCGAGGACATCAAGGCCCTCTGCAGCTGAAGCTTTCCCCCCCTCACCTGACGACGACGAAACCGGAGACAACCATGAGCACACGTCGCGCTTTCACCCAATCCCTGCTCGGCAGCGCCGCGCTGTCCGCGCTCGGCCTGCCGCTGGCGGCCCGCGCCCAGGGCATGGACCTGGCCAAGATCCTGGTCGGCTTTCCGCCCGGCGGCACCACCGACATCCTGGCGCGGCGCATTGCCGACAAGCTGCGCGGCAGCTACGCCGGCAACGTGATCGTCGAGAACAAGCCCGGCGCCGGCGGCCAGCTGGCGATTTCCGCGCTCAAGACCGCGCCGGTCGACGGCAGCACCGTGCTGCTGACGCCTTCGTCGATGCTCTCGGTCTATCCCTTCACCTACTCCAAGCTGCCCTACACGCTGGACGACCTGGCGCCGGTCTCGGTCGGCTGCTTCTTCAGTCACGGCTTTGGCGTCGGCCCGGCCGTGCCCGAGTCGGTCAAGACCATCAAGGACTTCCTGGCCTGGGCCAAGGCCAATCCGGACAAGGCCAACTACGGCTCGCCCGCGGCCGGCTCGATCCCGCACCTGACGGCGGCGCTGCTGGCCAAGATCACCAAGTCCGAGCTGCGCCACGTGCCGTATCGCGGCTCCGCGCCCGGCATCCAGGACCTGCTCGGCGGACAGATCTCCGCCATGTGCTCGCCGGTGGGCGACTACCTGCCCCATATCAAGAGCGGCAAGCTGCGCCTGCTGGCGACCTCGGGCCCCAAGCGCACCCCCTTCACGCCCGATGTGCCGACCTTCAAGGAGCAGGGCATCGACATCAGCGTGCGCGAGTGGTATGGCCTGTTCCTGCCGGCCAAGGCCAGCCTGGAGGCGCGCAGCCGCTTGGCCGCCTATCTGCAGCCGGCCCTCAACAGCAAGGACATGGTCGACGCGCTGGCCAACTTCGGCATGGAGGTGCAGTCCTCCACGCCCGACCAGCTCGCCGCCTGGATGAAGGCCGACGCCGAGCAGTGGCGCGGCTTCGTCAAGGAAGTCGGCTTCTCGGCCGACTCCTGATCCCCCGGCGCCGCGGGAGGTGTCTGCAGTGCAGGCCTTCCTCGCGGTGACCGGCCACCACTTCCTCCGGGCCAGGCCAGGCTGGCTGGCCCCCCCCCAACTTCGTATCGCCCATGAATGCCTACCGTCCCGACGCCGACGACGTCGCCTTCGTCCTGTTCGACGTGCTGAATGCCTCCGGCACGCTGGCCCAGCTGCCCGCGCTGGCCGACAACGCCGACCCCGACCTGATGCGCCAGGTGCTCGAGGAAGCGGGCAAGTTCGTCGGCGAGGTGGTCGCACCGCTGAATCGCGACGGCGACGAGATCGGTGCCCGGTGGAAAGACGGCCAGGTCACCATGCCGCCGGGCGCCCGCGAGGCCTACCAGGCCTTCTGGCAGGCCGGCTGGCCGGCGCTGTCGGCCGCGCCCGAGGACGGTGGCCAGGGCCTGCCGACGGTGCTCGAGATGGTGCTGTACGAATGGCTCAGCGCCGCCAACATCGGCTGGACCATGGCGCCCGGCCTGCTGCATGGCGCCTACGAGTGCATCAGGCACCACGCCAGCCCCGAGCTCAAGGCCCGGTTCCTGGAGAAGGTCGCGACCGGCGAATGGCTCTCGACCATGTGCCTGACCGAGCCGCACGCCGGCAGCGACCTCGGCCTCGTGCGCACCAAGGCGGTGCCGCAGGCCGACGGCAGCTATCTGGTGAGCGGTACCAAGATCTTCATCTCGGGCGGCGAGCACGACCTGAGCGACAACATCGTGCACCTGGTGCTGGCGCGCCTGCCCGACAGCCCGCCCGGTCCCAAGGGCCTGTCCCTGTTCCTGGTGCCGAAGTTCTATGTCGACGGCAGCCGCAGCGCCGTGGTGTGCGAACGCATCGAGGAGAAGATGGGCCTGCACGGCAGCCCGACCTGCGTGATGCGCTTCGACGAGGCACGCGGCTGGCTGGTCGGCGAGCACGGCAAGGGGCTCAATGCGATGTTCCTGATGATGAACGCCGCGCGCCTGCACGTGGCGCTGCAGGGGGTGGGCCTGCTCGACGCAGCCTGGCAGAAGGCCGACGCCTACGCCCGCGAGCGCCGCCAGATGCGCGCGCCGGTGCGGCGCGACCCGGCCCAGGCGGCCGACCCGATCATCGAGCACCCGGCGGTGCAGCGCCTGCTCGACACCCAGCGCGCCTGGGTCGATGCCGGCCGCGTGCTGGCCTACCGCACCGCGATCGAGCTCGACGTCGCCAAGCACCACCCGGACGCCGCCCGGCGCCAGCAGGCCGGCCAGTGGTGTGCGCTGGTCACGCCGGTGCTCAAGGCGAGCTGGACCGATCAGGCCTTCCACGGCGCCAGCGACTGCCTGCAGGTCTTCGGCGGCCACGGCTATGTGCGCGAGTGGGGCATCGAGCAGGTCGTGCGCGACTCGCGCGTGGCGATGATCTACGAAGGCACGAACGAGATCCAGGCGCAGGATCTGCTGTTCCGCAAGGTGCTGGCCGACCAGGGCGCCGCGCTGCTCGCGACGCTGGCGCAACTCGAGGCCGAGCTGGCGGGCGCCGAGACGGGCACGGCAGCCTGCGCCCGGGCAGGCTGTGCCGGCCTGCGCGAACTGCTGGCGCAGATGGTCGCGGCGGGACCCGACGCGGCGCAGCGGCTCTACCCCGTCGCGGGCGACTTCCTGCGCGCGGCCACGCTGGCGCTGATGGCCTGGGCCTGGAGCCGCATCGAGCCGGCGGCGGCCGGCAGGCCGGGGTTCGATCAGGCCGCGCAGGCCTTCAGGCGCTGGGTCTGGCCCGAGTTCGCGATGCGCGGCGAGATGGTGCGCGCGGCCCTGGCCTAGTTATGATTCGGGCCCTCCATAGCCCGAGATTGCCTCCGTAAGACATGCAAGAGCCCGTTCCCTCGACTTCACCTGACCAGGCCAACGTGCCACCGGACCGGCGCCCGCAGGCCCAGGCGGCGGTCGAGGTCGGGCAGATCGACACCTCCTTCCTCGAGACCCTGGTCGGCTACAGCGCGCGGCGCGCGGCCCTGGTCGTGATCGAGGACTTCCTCGACCGCATGGCGCCGTTAGGCCTGCGTCCGGTCGAGTTCTCGGTGCTGGCGCTGGTGCACCGCAACCCCGGCATCACCTCGCGCCAGCTCTGCGCCACGCTCGACATCCTGCCGCCCAACCTGGTCGGCATGATCAAGCACAACGAGAAGCGCGGCCTGCTGGAAAAGCGCGAGCACCCGAGCGACCGCCGGGCCCAGGGCCTCTACCTGACGCCGGCTGGCATCGAAATGCTGATCGAGGCCGAACAGGTCGCCGTGCAGCTCGAGCTCGACGCCACCGCCAGCCTGAACGCCGCCGATCGCAAGACCCTGCTGCGCCTGCTGCGCAAGGTCTACACGCGCGGGCGCTGAAGCCGCGCGACCGGTCGGTCGGCCCGCGGCATGGGCGCGGGAGCGTCGCTCGGGCGCATCAGAGGCCGGACGCGGCCCGGTACCTGCCGCCCAGATGCCGCTGCGTCTTGGGCAGGCTGGCGCCGTGGCGCGCCACCATGTCCTCGGCCCGCTGCTGCAGGCGGGTCAGCAGCCTGTCGAGCTGCGCGATCTCCTCGGCGTCGAGTGCCTGCAGCAGTTCCCGATTCAGCGCGCGCACTTCGGGCATCAGCTGTTCGTAGAGCGCGCGCCCGACATCGGTCAGCTCCAGCTCGGCCTTGCGCCGGTCGCCCGACAGGGTGCTGCGCTGCGCCAGTCCCTTCTCGACCAGGCTGCCGATGGCGCGCGAGGTACGGGCCTTGTCGAGCTGGGACAGCCGGGCCAGCTCGGTCGGCGACAGGCTGGGATGCAGCACCAGCTGGCCGATCAGCCGCCATTCGCGCCGGGTGATGCCATGGCGGCCCTCGCACAGCCGCACCACCAGGCTGCTGACCGGCGACCCCACCTGTCCCAGGCGATAGAGCAGCAGGTCGTTGACCGTCTCCAGTTGGCTCAGTCGGTTTGGGCTCATCAGGGTTTGTTCCTAGGATGGTTGATTTGAACAAGCGATTCTCTTGCGCCTACAGTGCCTGACATACGGTTGATTTTGATCAAAGTCCCAAGGAGACAAGACATGTTCAAGCACACCCTGCGTCTGGCCGCCCTGTGCCTGTCCGCCGCCTGCGCGGCGCTGCCCGCGCTGGCTCAGGACAACTATCCGACCAAGCCGGTCAAGATCGTCAACAACTTCCCGCCCGGCGGCCCGTCCGACGTGCTGGCACGCTCGCTGGGCCAGGTGCTGGCCGACCGGTTCAAGCAGCCCTTCATCGTCGAGAACAAGGCTGGCGCCGCCGGCACCATCGGCGCCGACGCGGTTGCCAAGAGCCCCGCCGACGGCTACACGATATTGTTCAGCATCGACACCACCTTCACGGTCAATCCGCACATCTACGGCAAGGCCATGCCGTTCAAGAGCAGCGATTTCAAGCCGCTGATGATCATGGCCTCGTCGGGCATGATGGTCGCCGTCAATCCGGCCAGCGGCATCAAGAGCATGAAGGACTTCATCGCCGCCGGCAAGGGCAGGGGCCTGAACCTGAGCTCGGCCGGCAGCGGCAGCCCCGGCCACCTGGCGGCCGAGGTCTTCACCGACGCGTCCGGCATCAAGATCACCCACGTGCCCTACAAGGGCAACACCCAGGCGGTCACGGCCATCCTGGCCGGCGAGGTCGACGGCGGCGTGCTCGCCACGCCGGGCCTGATCCCCCACCTGAAGACTGGCAGGGTCACGGGCCTGGCGGTGACCGGTGTCCGGCGCTCGGCCCTGGCGCCGGATCTGCCCACGGTGGCCGAGCTGGGCCTGAAGGAACTGCAGCAGGAAATCCTCTACGTCGCGATGGTGCCCGCCGCCACGCCCGAGAGCGTCATGCAGCCGCTGCAGCAGGTCATGGCCGAGGCGTTGAAGCGTCCCGACATCCAGTCCCGTCTCGCGGCGCTCGACATGGCGGTCGAGGCCCAGACCGGCGCCGCGGCGAGCAAGCGCCTGACCGAGCTGTCCGAGCGCTATGCCAAGATTGTGCGCGCCACCGGCATGAAGGTCGAATGACACCGGAATCGAACGCAGGACAAGAATCATGAGCAGCAAGCGCCCCAACTTCATCTTCATCGTCGCCGACGACCTCGGCTTTGCCGACCTCGGCTGCTACGGCGGCCGCGACGCCGAATTTGGCCCGGTGTCGCCCGTTCTCGACCGCCTGGCGGCCGACGGCCTCAAGCTCACGCAGGGCTACTCCAATTCGCCGGTCTGCTCACCGACGCGCTTCGCCATGATCACCGCGCGCTGGCAGTACCGCCTGCGCGGCGGCGCCGACGAGCCGATCAGCAGCAAGACCAGGGGCAGCACCACGCTCGGCCTGCCGCCCGAGGTGCCGACGCTGCCCTCGCTGCTGCGCGACAGCGGCTACCACACCGCGCTGATCGGCAAGTGGCACCTGGGCTACCCGCCGGCATTCGGCCCGCTCAAGTCGGGCTACGAGGAGTTCTTCGGCCCGATGTCGGGCGGGGTCGACTACTTCACCCACTGCAGCACCAACGGTACGCACGACCTCTACTTTGGCGAGGAGGCGCACAGCGAGGAAGGCTACCTGACCGACCTGCTGTCGCGGCGCGCGGTCGACTACGTCGATCGCATGGCGCAGCAGGACTCGCCCTTCCTGCTGAGCCTGCACTACACCGCGCCGCACTGGCCCTGGGAGACGCGCGACGACGAGGCGCTGGCCGGCGAGGTCAAGGACCACCTGTTCCACCTGCACGGCGGCAACATCCACACCTACCGCCGCATGATCCACCACATGGACGAGGGCATAGGCTGGTTGGTCGAGGCGCTGCGCAAGAACGGCCAGCTCGACAACACGCTGATCGTGTTCACCAGTGACAACGGCGGCGAGCGCTTCAGCGACAACTGGCCGCTGGTCGGCGGCAAGATGGACCTGACCGAGGGTGGCATCCGCGTGCCCTGGATCGCGCACTGGCCGGCGGTGATCGCGCCCGGGCGCGAGAGCGGCCAGGCCTGCCTGACCATGGACTGGAGCGCCACCATGCTCGACGCCGCCGGGGTCGGGGCGCACCCGGACTACCCGCTCGACGGCGTCTCGCTGCTGCCGGTGCTGCGCGCCGAGGGGCAGGAATTCTGCCGCCCGCTCTACTGGCGCATGAACCACCGCGGCCAGCGCGCCTATCGCGACGGCGACTGGAAGTACCTGCGCGTGGACGGCAACGACTACCTGTTCAACATTCCGGCCGACGAGCGCGAGCGCGCCAACCTGGGGCCGCGCCAGCCCGATCGGCTGGCAGCCATGCGCGCGGCCTGGGAAGCCTGGGAGGCGACGGTGCCGCCGATTCCGGCCGACGCCGGCATCAGCCTGGGCTATTCCTACAAGGACATGCCGCAGCGCTGAACGGCCGGCGCGCAGCGATTAGCATCACCACTCATGACCAGACTGCAGCGACCCTTTCCCTTCCTGTCCTGGCCGCGCCCGGACGCCGCGCTGCTGCGCGGCGAGGCCCTGGCCGGCCTGGCCGTCGGCCTGATGGTGATCCCGCAGGGCGTGGCCTACGCCGCGCTGGCGGGCATGCCGCTGGTCACGGGCATCTATGCCTCCATGCTGCCGGCGCTGGTGGCGGTGCTGTTCAGCGGCTCGGTGCGGCTGTCGGTCGGGCCGACCGCGCTGAGCTGCCTGCTGGTGAGCGCCGCGCTCGGCAACCTGGCCGAGCCGGGCAGCGCACACTGGGTCGAGCTTGCGGTCTGGCTGGCGCTGCTGTCGGGCCTGCTGCAAGTGGTGCTCGGCTTCATGCGCTTCGGCTGGCTGCTCAACATCGTGAGCGCGCCGGTGCTGATGGGCTTTACCCAGGCGGCGGCGCTGCTCATCATCGGCTCGCAGCTGCGCGACCTGCTGGGCGCGCAGGGCAGCTGGGGCGAGCTGCTGCAGGCCCCGGCACTGCACTGGCCGGCGCTGGCCTTCGGCCTCGGCAGCCTGGCGCTGCTGATGCTGTCGCGGCGCTGGAAGCCGGCCTTTCCCTCGGTGCTGCTGATCGTGCTGGCCAGCGCCGGGCTGGCGCTGCTGCTGGACTTCGAGGGCGGGGGCGGTCGCGTCGTGGGCGAGCTGCCGCAGGGCCTGCCCGCGCCCTATCTGCCGGGCTGGCCCGGGCTCGAGGTGCTGGGCCAGCTGCTGCTGCCCACGCTGATCATCACGCTGGTGAGCTTCCTCGAGACCGCTTCCAGCGCCAAGGTCGACAACGAGCGCCAGGGCAAGCGCTGGGACCAGGACCAGGACCTGATCGGACAGGGCCTGGGCAAGATCGCCGCCGCCGTCAGCGGCGCCTTCCCGACCAGCTCGTCGTTCTCGCGCTCGGCGCTCAATCTCTACGCCGGCGCGCGCACCGGCTGGGCCACGCTGTTCTCGGTCGTGGTCGTGTTCGGCGCGCTGCTGGTCTTCACGCCGGTGCTGCGCCACGTGCCCAAGGCGGTGCTGGCAGCGATCGTGCTGGTCGCCGTGCTGGGCCTGATCAAGCCGCGCGAATTCCTGCGCCTGTGGCGCATCTCGCGCGTCGAGGCCGCCACCGCGGGCGCCACCTTCGCGATCACGCTGCTGGCAGCGCCCGAGCTCTACTGGGGCGTGCTGGCCGGCGTGCTGATGGCGCTGAGCCACTTCCTGTTCCAGCGCCTGCACCCGCGCATCATCGAGGTCGGCCGGCATCCGGACGGCAGCCTGCGCGACCGCCATCTCTGGCAGCTGTCGCCGCTGGCGCCGCACACCTACGCGCTGCGCATGGACGCCGCGCTGGACTTCGCGACGGCGGCCGCGTTCGAGCGCGCCATCGTCGAGCAGCTCGCGCGCCAGCCCGACATCCGCCATGTCTGCCTGTTCGCCCAGCCGATCAACCGCATCGACGCCACCGGCGTGGACGTGTTCATGAAGCTGGAGCTGCAGCTGGCGCTGCGCCGCATCACGCTGCACCTCAGCGGCATCAAGCTGCCGGTCGAGACCGCGCTGCGCCGCGCCGGCGGGCTGCAGGCCGGGGCGCTGCTGCGGCTCTACCGCACCGACGCCGAGGCGCTGCAGGCCCTCGTCCAGCTGGCCGAGCTGCCCGACGACATCGCAGCCGTGGCGATCTGAGACGCAGTCACGGCTGGTCGGGGGCAGATTGGATTCAGGGGGGAAGCTGTTGCAGTATCCTGCGTGACCCCTCGCAGGCAACGCTGCTTTGTCGTGATCAAACTACTGCACCATGGACAGACTACAAAACATAGAAACCTTTGTCCGTGTTGCCGAGACCAAAAGCTTCAGCGAGACCGCACGCCAGCTGCGTGTAGCTCGCTCGGTCGTCACGACCCGCATCCAGCAGCTTGAGGACTACGTCGGCGCTCCCTTGTTCCACCGCAGTACGCGTGTGGTCGGTCTGACCGAAGTTGGCAGAGCCTATCTGCGCGAATGCTCCGAACTGGTGGCCAGGGCTAACGACCTGGTCGATCAGATGCGTGACGCGCGCTCTTCCCCCCAAGGCCTGCTGCGAGTGCACGCTGCGACCGGCCTGGTGCTGGGCCATCTGGCGCCCATGCTGAAAGCTTTTCAGACGGAATACCCGGACATCCGGCTCGACCTCAACGTCAGTGACGAAATCGTGGACCCGGTCAAGACCGGGGTGGACTGCGCGTTGCAGATCTTCCCTACCACCTCGACCGAGCTGGTCTCGCGTCCGCTGTTCCCGGTGCGGCGCGTGTTTTGCGCCACGCCGCAATATCTGGAGCAGCACGGCAGGCCCAAGACTCCGCGCGACCTGCACAACCACAAGATCGGCTTCTACTCCCGGTATCCCTCACGCGACCGCTGGACCTTTCACCACAAGGAAGAGTCCATCTCGCTCTACCTGAATCCGGCGCTGCTGACCAACAGCATCCATCTGCTGCAGGAATATGCCCTGGAGCATGCGGGCATCGTCTGCCTGCCGACCTGGGTGGCGTCGGAGGCCTTGCTCACGGGCAAGCTCGAGGTGGTGCTGCCCGAGCATCTGCTGACTTCGTTCTGGCTCAGTGCCGTCTATGCACCGACATCGCGCAACGCGCTGAAGTTGCGCGTCTTCATCGACTACATCACGGCCCGCTTCAAGCGTCTGCCTTGCTGGGACGAGCGCCTGATCGAGCGCGGACTGATCCTCGAGACCCTGGTCAGCGACTAGGGTAATCCCCACTGATTGTTCTGTACGTCAGAATAATCTAGTCTGACTTGGCCGGCTTCCGGAGGCAAGGAGTCGCGCCTACAGTTCATCTCGTCAGCAGCGATCGCTGCGCCACCCCAAGGAGACGAAGATGAATGAAGCCAAGTACGTAACCAAATTCGGTTCTCTCAAGAGCTACGAGAAAGGCCGGGTCGAGCCGATCAGCGACGACGTGAAGCACTATGTGTTCTCGAATTGCTTCGATATCGCGAACAAGTCCAAGCCCTACGAGAAGGTCGTGTTCGGCAAGAACCAGATCTACGTGCTCGAAGCCCTGCGCGCCGAGGGCGACTCCCCCTGGTTCACCTGCGCCCACGACGAGTTCCTGCTGAACATGGATACCGATGTCGAGGTGCACCTGATCAAGCTGGATTCCACCCAGACGGTGCAGGACCCGGAGAAGAACGGCGCCGTGCTGGTACAGGGCGAACCCCAGGGCCAGAAGATGGGCTGGATGAAGCTCAAGCGTGGCCACCAGGGCATGCTGCCCAGGAACACCGCCTACCAGATCCGTGCCGCCGAGCCGAGCTGCGTGGTCCTGCAGACCTGCATGGGCGAGCTTTCGGTCGAGAAATGGGCAGATATCTGCCAAACCGCCTGAAGCCCGTCCCCCTTGTACGTCTAGATCTGAAAGCTTGAACACCATGAACGCTCCTGTTGAATTTGCCAAGGTTTTTTCCACCCAGCCCGACGCCGTCCTCGGCTACCGCGAGTTCCGTCTCGGCAGCTTCGGTTTCCGCCGCGACGAATACTTCGCCCACATCAGCTGGACCACCAGGGACGGCCGCCCGCTGTCGCACACGATGGATGTCGGCCATTTCCTGTGCGCGCTGATGCGCGACGTGGCCTGGGGCTTCTTCTACGGTGGGGTGAACTTCGACGATGTCATCGGCACCGTCAACCACTACACCTCGGTCGACCTGCAGGCCGGCCGCTTCAATGGCACCATGAAGGAGGCCGGCGTCGACATCCTGGAGAACTTCCCCACCGAGCAGATCCGTGCCGTGTTCGAGGAGATGCTCGACGACTGGACCAACGAGGGCTTCGACCCCTTTGCTGCGCCCCAGGAGACTGGCAGCCCCTATGGCCGCAAGAACGGTCACAACCGCTCGGCCATCACCCGCGCCCGTGAACTGGCCCAGCGTTGCGTCGGCCTCAACGGCGACCTGCCGCTGCGCAGCGACGAGCGTGGTGCCCCGGTCAACCGTCAGTTCGCCGACGTGCCGCAGGACCAGCCCGAGCTCCATCCCGAGCCTGGCTTCGAGGGTGAGGTGCACGCTTTCAACCTGTTCGGCTTCCTGAGCCGCTCGCAGGTGACCTGGAACCCGTCGTTCACCAGCGTCGTCAAGCACAGCTATATGTGCCCGACCACCGAGGAGCACATCCTGCCGATCATGCACTCCAACGATCGCGTCGAGTGGTTCTTCCAGATGAGCGACTCGATCGACTGGGACTGCGCCGACAAGAACACCGGCAAGCCCCTGGCGCGCGTGATCATGAAGGCGGGAGACATGGCTGCGATGCCTGCCTACTGCCGTCACCAGGGCTACAGCCCCAAGCGCTCGATGCTGCTGGTATGGGAGAACGGCTCGCCCAAGCTGGTCTACGAAATCGCCAACGGCGAAGCGCCTGAAGTGCCCGTCACCTTCTGAGCCAGCCAGCATCCCCCTAACACCCCCGCTGCGGCGGGGATGGAGAACACATGAACCTCGCAGACATTTCGGCTGCGGCGGGCCTGCGCACGCCCGTACGCAACCAGCTCTTCATCAACGGTCAGTTCGTCGACGCCGAATCCGGTGAAACCCTGCCCACCCTCAATCCCCACGACAACTCCGTCATCACCGAGGTGGCGATGGCTGGGCAGGCTGACATCGACAAGGCCGTGGCCGCCGCCGAGAAGGCCTTGCCGGCGTGGAGCCGCATGTCCGCCATGGACCGCGGCCGCATCCTGCTCAAGCTTGCCGATCTGGTCGAGCACAATGCCGAGGAGCTGGCGCGCCTGGAGTCGCTCGACACCGGTCACCCGATCCGCGATTCGCGCATCCTGGACGTGCCGCGTACCGCCGTGACCTACCGCTATTTCGGCGGCATGGCCGACAAGTTCCAGGGTGAGCAGATTCCGGTTGAAGCCGGCTTCCTGAACTACACCTTGCGCGAGCCGGTCGGCGTGGTCGGACAAGTCGTGCCGTGGAACTTCCCGCTGATGTTCACGAGCTGGAAGATGGCGCCGGCGCTGGCCGCGGGCAACTGCGTGGTCATGAAGCCGGCCGAGATCACGCCGCTGTCCTCGCTCAAGATCGCCGAGCTGATGGCCGAGGCCGGCATGCCGGACGGCGTGGTCAATATCCTGCCGGGGCTGGGCTCGGTCGCTGGCCAGTACATCGCCGAGCACGACCGGATTGCCAAGGTGGCCTTCACCGGCAGCACGGCCACGGGGCGCCGCATCGTGCAGGCGAGCGCGGGCAACCTCAAGAAGGTGCAGCTCGAGCTCGGGGGCAAGGGCGCCAACATCGTGTTCGAGGACGCCAACCTGACGGCGGCTGTCAACGGCGCGGCCTGGGCCATCTTCCACAACCAGGGCCAGGCCTGCATCGCGGGCTCGCGCCTGGTGCTGCACGAGAAGATCGCCGAAGCCTTCCTCGAGAAGTTCATCCCGCTGGCCAACAGCATTCGCCTGGGTAATCCGCTCGACGACAACACCGAGATGGGCCCGCTGACCAGCCTGCAGCACCGCGACCGGGTGCTGAGCTATGTCGATGTCGCCCGCAGCCAGGGCGGCGAAGTGCTGGCAGGCGGCCAGGCGCCTGGCGGCGCCCTGGCCGGCGGCTGCTACGTCCAGCCCACCATCGTGCGTGCGGCCTCCTGGAAGGACCGCATCGCGCAGGAAGAGGTGTTCGGTCCCTTCGTGACCGTGATCACCTTCAAGGACGATGCGGAGGCGCTGCAGATCGCCAACGGCACCGAGTACGGTCTTGGTGGCGGACTCTGGACCAACAACCTGCAGCGCGCGCACAAGTTCGCCCGCGAGATGAAGAGCGGCATGGTCTGGATCAACTGCTACAAGCGCGTCAACCCGGGTTCGCCCTTCGGTGGCGTGGGCGTCTCGGGCTATGGCCGCGAGATGGGCTTCGACGCCATGCGCGAGTACACCCAGGTCAAGAGCGTCTGGGTCAACGTCGACGCCCAGCTGGCGCCGCACTACCGCCGCTGAGAACAGGAGAAAGGAAGCCACGGTGCAAGCCTTCAACTACACCGCCTTGCCGGCACGCGTGATCTTCGGGCGCGGCCGCCTGCAGCAACTGGGACAGGAGGTCGAGGCGCTGGGTGCCAGGCGCGCACTGGTGCTCTGTACGCCAGAGCAGCTGGGGTTGGCTCAGCGAGTTGCCGACCTGCTCGGCACGCGTGCGGCAGGCATCTTCGACCGGGCCGTGATGCATGTGCCGATCGAGACCGCCCGCGAAGCCCGCGCAGCGGCCGCACGCCTGGGTGCGGATTGTGCGGTCGCGGTGGGCGGCGGCTCGACCGTCGGGCTCGGCAAGGCGATTGCGCTGGAGTCGGGGCTGCCGATCCTGGCTATCCCGACCACCTACGCCGGCTCCGAGATGACGCCGATCTACGGCATCACCGAGGGCGGCCTGAAGAAGACCGGCAAGGATGTCCGCGTGCTGCCCAGGACCGTCATCTACGATCCCGAGCTCAGCGCCACGCTGCCCTTGTCATTGAGCGTGACCAGCGGCATCAACGCGATCGCACATGCGGCCGAGGGGCTGTATGCGCATGACGGCAATCCGATCATGAGCCTGATGGCCGAGGAGGGCATCGCCGCGATCGGACGCGCGCTGCCGCGTCTGACGCGTAACGCTGCCGATCTGGCGGCGCGCAGCGACGCGCTCTACGGTGCCTGGCTGTGTGGCAGCGTCCTGGGTCATGTCGGCATGGCGATCCATCACAAGCTGTGCCACACGCTGGGGGGCAGCTTCAACCTGCCGCATGCCGAGACGCACACCATCGTGCTGCCGCACGCACTGGCCTACAACGCCGAGGCGGCACCTGCGGCGATGGCGCGCATCGCCCGGGCCCTGCAGGCCGAGTCTGCAGCGCAGGCTGTCTTCAAGCTGGCACTGAACAACGGTGCTCCCGTCGCGCTCAAGGACATCGGCATGCGCGAGGCCGATCTCGACCGGGCTTGCGAGATCGCGCTGCAGAACCAGTACCCCAACCCGCGCCCGCTCGAACGCGACGCCCTGCGGCAATTGCTGCAGAACGCCTACGAGGGCGTCTGTCCGCAGGCTTGACCAGCCAGCCACTGAACCAACAAGAGGAGACACAGAGATGAGCATCACACGCAGGCACTTCACCCAGGGCCTGGCTGCCGCCGCCCTGATCGGCACCACTTCCCTGGCCTGGGCGGCCGACGTCGTCAAGATCGGCTACGTCTCGCCGCAGACCGGCGCCCTGGCCCCGT
>JBEEPT010000202.1:0-24790 GCA_041190985.1 Pseudomonadota bacterium | reverse complement strand
TGGCGCTCGTAGGGCTCGATGTGGATGTCGCTGGCGCCGTCGCGCGCGGCCTGGGTCAGCAGCGCGTTGAGCATGCGGATGATGGGCGCGTCGCCGGCGGTCTCGAGCAGGTCCTCGATCGCGGGCAGCTCCTGCATCATGCGCCCGAGGTCGGCGTCGGACTCGACCTCGCTGACCACTGCGGCCGCGCTGGCCTCGCCCTGGTTGGCGTAGACCGCGCTGATGCGTTGGGCCAGTGCGTCCTCGTCCTCGGTCTGCAGCTGGTAGGGGCCGTGGCGGCGCAGCACCTCGCCCAGGGCGCTGGCCTGCGCCGTGGCGTTGCCGGCCGTCAGCGGCGGCGCCCACAGGGTCAGGCCGCTGGCGTCCTGCTGCAGCAGCAGGCGGTGCTCGCGGGCCCAGGCGTAGGGCAAGGGGTAGCTTGTGATCATGGGTGCGCGGCTCCGCTTCAGGGCTGGCCCATGCCCGTGCTGCCGAGCGGGCGGGCCGGCTGGCTCAGGTCGAGCTGCGGCAGGGCGGGCGCGCCGTTGATGCCCAGCATGGCGTTGGGCTCGGGCTGGTTCTGGTTCTGGGTCGCGCGCATCAGCTCGTAGCGGTCCAGCGCCAGGTTCTCGCTCTGGCGCGCGTCGCGCACGACCACCGGGCGCAGGAAGACCATCAGGTTCTTCTTCGTGCGGGTGCGCGCCTCGTTCTTGAACAGGTGGCCCAGCACCGGGATGCTGGCCAGGCCGGGCACCTCGTCCTTGCTGCCGCCGTATTCGTCCGACAGCAGGCCGCCGAGCACGACGATGTTGCCGTCCTCGACCAGCACGCTGGACTCGATCGAGCGCTTGTTGGTGGTCGGGCCGTTGGCGTCCTTCTTGGTCGCCAGGTCGATGCTGCTGACTTCCTGGAACACGACCATCTTGATCGTGCCGCTCTCGCTGATCTGCGGCCGCACGCGCAGGGTAATGCCGACGTCCTTGCGCTCTATGGTCTGGAAGGGGTTGACCGCGCCGGTCGCGGTGTTGGCGTTGGTGTACTGGCCGGTCAAGAAGGGCACGTTCTGGCCGATCACGATCTTGGCCTCCTCGTTGTCCAGCGTCAGCAGGTTGGGCGTCGACAGCACGTTGCCGTCGCCCGTGCTCTGCAGGAAGTTGGCCAGCGCGCCCAGGTAGTGCCGGCCGTTGAAGCTCGGCGCCACGCCGACGTTGAGTCCGCCGCCGAGCGTGGGTGCCTGGCCGCTGGCCAGCTTGGCGGTCACGTCCAGGATGTTGGCGCCCGCGACGCCGGAGTTGGTGCCGATCAGGCCCAGGGCGCCGTGGCCGGACTGGCCTAAAGCGCCCTGCCACTGGATGCCGAACTGGGCCGCCTTGTTGGCGTTGACCTCGGCGATCAGGCTTTCCACGTAGACCTGGGCGCGGCGCACGTCGAGCTGGTCGATCACGGCGCGCAGCTGGCGGAACTGGGGCTCGGGCGCGGTGATGATGAGCGCGTTGGTGGCCGGGTCGGCCTGGATCTGGCCGCCGACCGAGGGCGCCGCGGGACCTGACACCGGAGCGTTTGCGCCGGCGGCCGCAGTCGCCGGGCGCGGCGCGCTCGTGGCGGCGGCGGTGCTGGTGAGCGCGGTCGTGGCGGCGCCGGCGGGGGTGCCGGTCGCGCCCTGGCTGCTGATGGCCGCGTTCTCGGCCGCCAGTGCGGCGCGCAGCGTGATCGCGAGCTGGGTCGCGTCGGCGTTCTTGAGGTAGACGACGTGGATGTTGCCCTGCGTGCCGGCCGCGTTCGGGCGGTCGAGCTTCTCGACCAGCGCGCGCACCAGGGCCAGGCGGGCCGGGTTGGCGGCGCGCAGCACCAGCGCGTTGCTGCGCGGCTCGGGCAGCAGGACCGGCTTGAAGCCGCTGTCGGCGCCCTGGGTGGGGGTGCCCGCTGCGCCTGGCGCCGCGCTGCCGCCCTCGAGCAGCTTGCCGACCAGAGGCGCGAGGTCGTTGGCCAGGGCATGCTTGAGCGGGATCACCTCGATGTCGCTGGCGTTCGAGACGTCGAGCGCGGAGATGATGCGGCCCAGCCGGCGCAGGTTGTCGGCGTAGTCGGTGATGACCAGCGAGTTGGTGCCGGGGTTGACGTTGATCGTGTTGTTGGGGCTGATCAGCGGGCGCAGCACCGCGACCAGGTTGTTGGCGTTCTCGTGGTTGAGCCGGAAGATCTGGGTCGCGATCTGGCCGCCGGCGGGTGCCCGGTCCGTGGCCAGCACGGTCGGAGCCTGCAGCTTGGCTTCGGCCTCGGGCATGATCTTGTAGAGGCCCTGGGACTCGACCAGCGCGAAGCCCTGCAGGCGCAGTGCCGCGGTGAACTGCTCGAAGGCCGCGGCGGGGCTGACCGGCTTGTCGGTCGACAGGTTCAGATTGCCCTTGACCCGGGGGTCGACCACGAGGTTGCGCCCGGTCAGGGTCGCCATGGTGCGGGCCACGGCCTCGATCTCGGCGTTGACGAAGTTCAGCGTGATCGGCTCGCCGGCCCGAACCGCCGGGGCGCTGCCGGCCTGGCTCCAGGCAGCCGGTGCCGCAGCGAGTGCCAGGCTCAAAGCGACGGCCTGGGCCAGGACGCTGCGGGTGGCGGTGGAAAGGACTTGCTTCATCGGATTCATCACAGGCTGATATGGGCGCGCGCGCCATCGCGCCGTCCCAGTATGTTCAACAGGTTCGACAGCGCATCCACGCTATCGGGGGCGGCTTCGGCCAGGCCGAGGAAGCGCAGTCTGCCGCCGGTCCACTGGGCCTCGCCGCTGAGCTTCAGGTCGCCGCGCAGCGTGTCCAGCTGCAGCCGCGGGCTGCCGCTGGCATCGGGCTCGAAGCGCAGGCGGTAGCTGCCCAGGGGCTTGAGCGTGGACAGGCTGGACGCCAGGTCCTGCGCCTGCAGCTCGAACGGGCCGGTCAGGCGGGCACGCCCCTGGGCCCATTCGATGCCGAAGCCGGCGGTCTGCAGCTGCAGCTGGCCTTGCAGGCGGATCGTGTTCCAGGGCGCGCCCAGTCCGGCGAGCCAGGCGGCGGGCCACTGGCTCGTGTGGGGGGCGACCTCCAGCCGGGCGCCGCCGAAGGATCCGCCCAGCAGCAGGTCCAGGCCTTGCGGGGCGCAGCAGGGAGCGGTCAGCCTGAGCCTGAGCGCCGGCCCGCCGGACCAGGTCGGGCCGAGCTGCCAGCGCAGACCCTGGGGCAGAGCGAGCGCTTGCGTGCTGCCCGCGCCGCCGGCCAGCACGAGGTCGGCCTGACCCTGCCAGAGCGTGCCGCGCGTGTTGAGCAGCCGGACATGGTCAGCGCTGGCCTCGCCCACCAGCAGCGCCAGCCCGCGCGCCGGGGCAAAGCAGACGGCGCCCGCCAGCAGTCCGGCCGCGAGTGCCAGCAGGCCCAGGCTGCGGCCCTGCCGCGCCACGCCGGCAGACCGTGGGGGCATGGGCCTCATGCGCCTTCCCCGGCCGCGTCGCCCAGCACCACCGTGCCCTGCCAGCGCGGCCTGGCAGGCTCGCCAACGCGCTCGAGCTGGACCTGTACCGGCCGCATGCGGGCATTGACGCGCGCCTCCTGCAGCCACTGTGCCAGCGCCTTGGGGCTGGCGTCGCGCAGCGTGACGGTGGCCTGCTCGCCGGCGGCCTGGAGCTGGGTGGAGCTGCCCAGCAGGCGTCGCGTCGAGCTTTCGAGCGAGCGCAGCCGCTGCGCACGCGCCGGCGGCTGGGCGTTCTCGCCCTGCCTCAGCGCCTGCGCCTCGGTGGCCATGGCGCGCATGGCGTGCAGTTGCGGCTGCAAGGCAGCCTGCCGGATGGGTGCCGAGCGCAGCATGCGCCAGGCCGGTGCGACCGCCAGGCTCCACAGCAGGAGCAGCGCCAGCAGCGAGACTGCCAGCTGAAGCGCCAGGCGTTCGCGCGGGGTGCGTTGTTCCAGGAATCTGCTCCAGCGGGAGCGCAGTTCGAGCTTCATTTCCTCTCCCAGCTCAGGCGCCATTCCTGGCCGGCAGGATCGCCCTGCCAGCCGAGTGTCCGCAGCGCGCCCTGGAGCCGCTGGAGTTCCTCGCCGGCCGGGGCCGGGCCGACCAGCCTGGCTTGGCCCGGGCTGAATTCGAGCCGCTGCCAGCCGTCGGACCTGCCTGCGCTGCCCAGGGCGTTCAGCAGGCTTTCGAGGTCGCCTGCGCCGAGGTCGCCCTGCTGCTGGCGCAGCTGGTCCAGTTCGGCCCGCATCTGGCGCGGCGGATCCAGCACCAGCCGGACCTGGGGGAAGGTCCGGTTCAGCAGGGCGCCCATCTCGTCCTGCTGCGCCTGCAGCGAGCGGTGCTCCTGCCAGGCCAGGGCGTTGAGCCCGATCAGCTGCACGCCCAGCAGGGCGCCCAGGCTCCAGCGCACCGGCCGCCAGGCCGGATCGCGCGCGAGCGTGCGCCAGGCCCGCGGCAGCCACTGCCCGCGCCCTTGGCGCGCGGAGAGCCTGAGGTCGAACTGCGCCAGGTTCCAGCCCTGACGCAGCTGCTGCAGCCAGCGCTCGGGCGCCGGCGCCACGTTCCACTTCAGGTTCGGCCAGCAGGCCTCGGCGACCGCCAGGCTGGCGGCATCGGCGCGCGCGCCCAGTTCCCCGGCTGCCGCGTCGGGCTGGAGCGCCGCCAGCCATTGCCGGGTGGCTGCCGGCGCCGTCGGGCTCGCCTGGCCGTCGCCGGCGGGTGCCTGCAGCGGCAGCACCAGCAGGCCCTGGGGGCCGCTGGCGATGCACCAGCCCTGCTCGCCCTCCGACTCCAGCCAGAGGCTGTCGCCGGCCTGGGGGCTGGCGGCCGGGATGATGCGGCCGGCCGGCCTGCCGGTCTGCTCGAGCGCCTGCAGCTGTGACTTGAGCCAGGCCTTGTTGCAGATCGCGACCCAGCAGCGCTCGGCCTGGCCGGGCCTGGCGCCTGGGGCCAGCGCGTAGTGCAGCAGTGCCGGCTCGTCGAGCAGCTGCTCCTCGAGCAGGCCGTCGAGAGCGGCCCGCAGCCGCGCCGGCGCCACCTTGGGCAGCGTGACGCGCTGCCAGGACAGCCTGGCCGGCGGCACCACGAGCACGCATTCCGCATCGGCCGGCAATTCGGACACCTGGCCCTGGCCTTGTCGTGCCACGCGCTGCCCGTCCTGTGACTGGGCCCAGCGCCAGGGTGTCTGCGCCGGCGCGCCGGGCGGGGCATTTTCAACAGGGGTCAGCAGCAGCACGGCAGGCGTCGGAGTTGGGGGCGGGGCCATGCCCGCCGGTCGGGTGAGGAAAAGGGCGGGGTCATTGTAGGGCCTGGATCTGACGCTGCAGGCCACCGTGGTAGCGCCACAGCAACCCGACCCTGATGCCGTCGCGCACGACCAGGGCATTGGCTTCGAGGGTCGCACCCTCCAGCCGCAGCAGGCCGCGGACACGGAAGTAGCGGCTGGTGACGCTGTGGCGCGCGGGACTGAGCTGGCCGCCGGTCTCGGGCGCCAGGTCCCTGAGCTCGGTGATGGCGTTGAAATGACTGCGGCTGCGCGCCGCGGCCACCGCCTGGGCCTGGGCCAGCTCCAGGCTGGGCAGGCTGGCGTAGAGCGCCAGCGCGCTCGCGGTGTTGAGGTTGAGCGCAGTGGCCTCGGGCAGCCAGGTCGCATGGGGGGCGAGCTTGAGCAGCGTCTGGCGCGAGACGCCCAGCCAGGCCAGCTGCTCGTAGCGCTGCGGCCGCAGCGGGGCGTCCGTGCTGCTGCCCGATGCCGGGGCGTAGGCCGCCAGCAGGCCCTGCTCCAGCCGCTGCAGCTCGCTGCCGGGCAGGCCGAGCGCCTTGAACAGCTTGTCGAAGGACAGGTGTTCGGCGGCGGCGAGCTGGGTTTTCTCGTTGACGGTCTCGACCAGGTTGCGCAGGTTGAGCTTGCCCTGCTCGTCGCTGATCTGGCCTGACAGCAGCGCCTCGAGCGTGATGTCGTCGGCCTGCGACTGGCTGGCGGCCAGGAAGCTCGACAGCCGGGTCTCCTGCAGTGGCACCGCCCAGGGCTCGGCCAGGTGGTCGACGCTGCTGGCGCGCACATCCTCGCGCAGGATCAGGCGCGCCCAGGCCAGCGCGCCGTCCAGCAGCAGGGCCGACTGAGAGCGCTGGCGCGCGGTGAGCTCGAACTGCAGGCTGCGCCACTGCTGCCAGTAGGCAGCGGCGCTGATGGTGGCGACCAGCGCCACGGTCAGCATGGCCAGCAGCAGGGCGGCGCCGCGTTGCGGCCGGCGGCTGTGGCGCGCGCTCATTCTCATTGACCGGCTCCCGTCAGGGTCGGGCGGGCCCAGTCGCGCGTCAGCACGCCGCCGGGGGTGCCGGTCGCGGGCAGGATGAGCCGCAGCCGCACGCCGTCGGGCAGGGCCAGCCTGGCCGCGCCGGTCGCCGGAGCCTCGCCCGCGCTGCCCTCGGCCGACTGCGGGTTGCTCCAGGCCCCGCCGCGGTGGTAGAAGATCTGCCAGTCGGCGACCGGGGTCAGCAGCGTCTGCTGCAGCCGGTCCTGCGCGCCCGGGTTGCGGCCCCACTGGGTGGCCTGCTGCCAGGCCTGCTCGAGCTCCGCGCTCCGGCGCAGGGGGGGCGAGGCCCAGCGCGCCCAGCGCCGTTCGCCCGTGGCCGGATCGGTCTGCAGGCCCCAGGCGATCACGCGCAGCGCCGGCGCCTCGTCCGCTCCGGTGTCCGGATCGCTGCGCGTCAGGCGCAGCACCCGGCCGTCGTAGTCGAGCGGCGCCAGCCGCTCGGTGCCGACCACCGCGTCGAGGTCGGCATCCCACTGCGCGAGCGCGGTCTGCCAGCCGCGCCAGCGGTCGGAATGCTCCTGCGTGATCGCCTGCGCGCGCGTCATGCCGTCGAGCGTGCGCCAGCTCAGCAGCGCGAGCACGGACAGCAGCGCCAGCGCGATCAGCAGCTCGATCAGCGTCAGGCCGCGCGCGCGCGCCGGGGCAGGGGGCCTGGCCATCAGTAGCGTCCCATGATCGTGGCCAGCTGCAGCAGCCGTGCGCCGCCGGCGGCCGGGTCGGGGTTGTCGACCGCAGCCTCGACGCGCCGGAACGAGGGGTTGGGGGTCGCGTTGACGATCAGGCGCACGGTCAGGGTCTGGCCGGCCTGCTCGCAGCTCTGGGTCGATTCGCCCACGGGCGGCAGCTGCGCCAGCAGGCGCAGGCGCACCAGCTCGTTTTCGGCGCAGAGCTGGGCCAGCCATTGCTGCGACTGGCGCTCGGCGAGCCGGGTCAGCGCGCCGGTGGCCTGCAGGCCGGCGCTCAGCGCGACGGCCACTATGGCCAGTGCGACCAGGATCTCCACCAGCGTGAAGCCGCGCTGGCTCGTGGATCGGCGGCGCATCGTCTTCAGGGCGGGGCCGGCGCGGCGGCCTGCACGCGAAAAGGCTGGAAGCCATCGCTGACCAGGCGCAGCTGCCGCTGGCCCAGGGTCAGCAGCAGGGTCTGCGGCGGGATCAGCGGTTCCGGCCCCAGGCGCAGCGTCGAAGCGCCGGCTGGCCGCTCGATGCTGGCCTGGATGCCTGAGCCGAGCCAGCGGCGCGGCGCCAGTGCATCGTCGTCGTCGCGCGTGCCGGCGGGAGCGCCCGTGAACTCGAAGCCGTCCGCGGTCGGGCGCCATTCGAGCGCCGCCGCGTTGGCGCGGGCGTGGGCGCGGGCGGCTTCGAGCAGGTTGCCCAGGCGCTGCGCGTCGCGCTCGAGCGGGTTGCTGTCGGGCAGCGACAGGCTCACGCCCGCGGTGGCCAGGCCTATGATGGCCAGCACGACCAGCAGCTCCAGCAGCGTGAAGCCGCGCTCGTGCCCCGGCATGCGCCAGTCCTTACTGCCAGCTGCCGATGTCGGCGTCGCGGCCTTCGCCGCCTGCCTTGCCATCCGCTCCCAGCGACAGCACGTCGACCGGGCCGTGCAGGCCGGGGTTCAGGTACTGGTAGGGGTTGCCCCAGGGGTCGGCTGGCAGCTTGTCGAGGTAGGGGCGCCAGTTGCCCGGCACCGGCGCCGTCGTCGGTTTGGTCAGCAGCGCCTGCAGGCCCTGTTCGTTGCTGGGGTAGCGCTGGTTGTCGAGCTTGTAGAGCTTGAGCGCCTGCACCAGGTTGTTGACGTCGGTCTTGGCGGCCGTGACGCGCGAGTCGTCGGCGCGGTCGAGCACGTTGGGCACGATCAGCGCGGCAAGCACGCCGATGATGACCAGCACGACCATGAGCTCGATCAGCGTGAAGCCGCGCGCGCGGACGACGCGGTGCAGGTGGGAGTGGGGGGCATTCAAGCGTGACAAGGGAACCTCCGGGGCCGGCGCGCGGCGCGCCTGTCCGTCATTCGTGGGTAAGGGGATAGCCAACCCCTATGATAAGGGGTCCTCATGGTTCCTACGCCCGCTCCGTCGATGTCCACGCTCCGCCCGTCGCGCTCCTCCAATCCACCGTCCCCCGCCGCGCGCTGGCTGGCTGCCGGCCTGTGGCTGCTCGCCGGGCTTTCGGCCAGCTACTGGGGGCTGCGCTGGTGGGGCAGCCCCGCGCTGGTGCCGGTGCCGCAACTGGCACCCGAGCGCGTCGGCATCGAGCAGGAAGCGGTGGCGCGCGCGCTGGGCGAGCCTTCGGGCTCTCCGGCTGCGCCGGCCGAGGCGGCAGCGCCCAGCCGGCATCAGCTGCTGGGCGTGGTGCGCGACGCGCAGGGCCGCGGCGCGGCCCTGATCGCCAGCGACGGCCAGCCGGCCAGGCCCTACCGCGTCGGTGCCGCCCTGCCCGACGGCCTGGTGCTGCGCGAGCTTGGGCCCCGCGAGGCGCTGCTCGGGCCGGACGCGGGCGGGTCGCCGCAGCGCCTGAGCCTGCCAGCCAAGCCCTGAGGCCGGCCCGGGCTTCAGGTCCGCAGGAACAGGCGGTAGATCGGGTTGTTGGTTTCCTCGACCGCGGGGTAGCCCAGCGTGGTGAGGAACTGCTGGAATTCCTGGTCCTCGCCCGGCGGCACCTGCAGGCCGACCAGGATGCGGCCGTAGTCGGCGCCCTGGTTGCGGTAGTGGAACAGGCTGATGTTCCAGTTCGGCCGCATCAGGCTCAGGAACTTGAGCAGTGCGCCCGGGCGCTCGGGGAAGACGAAGCGCAGCAGGCGCTCGTCCTGCGCCAGCAGCGAGCGCCCGCCCACCATGTGGCGGATATGCTCCTGCGCCAGGTCGTCGTGCGTGAGGTCCAGCGTCGCGAAGCCCTGCTGGCCGAAGCTGGCGGCGATCCGCCCGCCCTCGCCCTTGCCGTGCGCGGTCAGGCCGAGGAAGACATGCGCGACCTGCTCGTCGCTGATGCGGTAGCTGAACTCGGTCACGTTGCGCGGCCCGCCCGGCAGGCTGCCGATGGCCTCGAGGAAGCGGCGGAAGCTGCCGCGTTCCTCGGGAATGGTGACCGCGAACAGCGCCTCGCGCTCCTCGCCGACCTCGGCGCGCTCGGCGACGAAGCGCAGGCGGTCGAAGTTCATGTTCGCGCCGCACAGGATGGCGGCGTAGGTCTCGCCGCGGGTCTGGTGCTCGGCGACGTACTTCTTGATCGCGGCGACCGCGAGCGCGCCGGCCGGCTCGACGATCGAGCGCGTGTCGACGAAGATGTCCTTGATCGCGGCGCAGACCTCGTCGGTGTCGACCGTGACGTAGTCGTCGACCAGTTCCTTCGAGATGCGGAAGGTCTCCGCGCCGACCAGCTTGACCGCGGTGCCGTCGCTGAACAGGCCGACGTCGGGCAGGCTGACGCGCTCGCCCTGCTCGACCGACTGCATCATGGCGTCGGAGTCGTTCATCTGCACGCCGATGACCTTGATCTCCGGACGCAGCGCCTTGATGTAGTTGGCCACGCCCGAGATCAGGCCGCCGCCGCCGATGGCGACGAACACGGCGTCGAGCCGGTCCGAGCCCAGGCTCTGGAGCTGGCGCAGGATCTCCATCGCGATCGTGCCCTGGCCGGCGATCACGTAGGGATCGTCGAAGGGATGGACGAAGGTCAGGCCCTGCTCCTGCTCGAGCTGGAGCGAATGCTGGTAGGCATCGGAATAGCTCTCGCCGGCGAGCACGACCTCGCCGCCGAGCGCCTGGACGGCGTCGATCTTGAGCTGGGGCGTGGTGGTCGGCATCACGATCACCGCGCGCGTGCCGAGCTTCTTCGCGCCCAGCGCGACGCCCTGCGCGTGGTTGCCGGCCGAGGCGCAGATCACGCCCTTGGCGAGCTGCTCGGGCGTCAGGTGCGCCATCTTGTTGTAGGCGCCGCGCAGCTTGAAGCTGAAGACCGGCTGCTGGTCCTCGCGCTTGAGCAGGACCCTGTTGTGCAGGCGGCGGCTCAGGTTCCTGGCCGGCTCCAGCGCCGACTCGACCGCCACATCGTAGACGCGCGCGGTCAGGATCTTCTTGAGGTAGTCGGCGGGGCCGAGGGCGGGTGGCGTTGGGGACATGGTGGCGGGGCGCAAACGTGGCATGGATCGGAGACGGCGTGGCGGTAGCTGCGGGCCGCGCGGCAGGTTCCGCATCATAAATCCCGCTGCCTGTCGGGGCTGCGGCGCCGTCCGGGCAAAAAAAAGCCCGGATCACAGACCCGGGCTTGAACCACCCATAGAGGGCAGAGGAGACAATCGTCAGCGGGGCGCATCGCCCCGGGAGATGCAGGCAGATCCGTCGTAGGTATCTGCTTGCATACAATGACGTTAGTATAAACCCTAGGTTTTCGGCTTGCAAGCTTTTTCTAAGCGAAAACCCTAATTTTTTGGAGTTACCCCCTTCATGGAATGCACCGTGACCTGGACCGGCGCCGCCGGCACCCGCTCTAACATGGGCTTTGTCGCCGAGACCGGCAGCGGCCACGTACTCGCGATGGACGGCGCGCCCGACGCCGCCAGGCCCGAGAACGGCGGTGCCAACCTCGCGCCGCGCCCGATGGAGGCGGTGCTGGCCGGCACCGGTGGCTGCACCGCCTACGACGTGGTGCTGATCCTCAAGCGTGGCCGCCACGACGTGCGCGGCTGCAGCGTCAAGCTCACCAGCGAGCGCGCCGAGACCGAGCCCAAGGTCTTCACCAGGATCCACATGCATTTCACCGTCACCGGCAAGGGCGTCCCGGCGGCGGCGGTCGAGCGCGCGATCGAGCTGAGCCACGAGAAATACTGCTCGGCCAGCATCATGCTGGGCAAGACGGCCGAGATCACGACCAGTTTCGACCTGATCGAGGCGGCCTGAGCCCGGGCGGCGGGGCCGTTCCGCCCCTGCGCCGTCGGGCTGGGTGCGGCTTGCGTCCTGCCCGGGGCGGACGCGGCGCGGCGCTCAGATGCGGTGCGCGATCGTCGTCATGACCCTGGCCGCCGCGCGCATCAGGCCCTTGACCGGCGCGGGCAGCTCGACGCCGCCGGCGTGCTGCGCCTCGTCGGCGTGGCGCACCTCGTCATCCTTCATCTGCGCGACGATGGCGCGCGAGGCGTGGTCCTGCACCGGCAGGCGGTCGAGGTGGCGGTCGAGGTGAGCCTCGACCTGGCGCTCGGTCTCGATCACGAAGCCCAGGCTGACCTGGCGGCCCAGTCGGCCGGCCAGCAGGCCGATGCCGAAGGCGCCCGCGTACCACAGCGGGTTGAGCAGCGAAGGGCGCGAGCCGAGCTCGTCCAGGCGCTGCCGGCACCAGGCCAGGTGGTCGGTCTCATCCTGGCCGGCCGCCTCGAGGTGGCGCGCGAGCTGCTCGCGCTCCTCGGCACCGCCGCGGCCGAGGCGCGCGGCCAGCGCCTGCGAGGTGTAGAGCGCCTGGGCGCAGATCTCGCCCACGTGGTTGACGCGCATCAGCGCGCCGGACAGGGCCTTCTCGGCCTCGCTCAGCTCGGCGTGCTCGGCCTGCCTCGGCTCGGGAACGGTCGGGCAGGACCGGTGGGCGCGGTGCGGCGCAAACAGGGTGCGCAGCGCGCTGTCGGCGGCGATCAGGCTGGCATCGACCAGGGTGCTCATGTTTACTCCCGTGCTGGATACTGGCCCGATTATCGCAGCCGGCTCCTTGAATGGCCGCTGCGGCCAGGGCGCTGCAGGCCGGCGCGGCGGATTCAGGCGTTCAGCCGCTCCCTGGCCTTGTCCAGCCAGAACTGCGCGTTGTCGAGCAGGCCCTGCTGGCTGAAGGAGCAGCTCTCCTCGGTGAACAGGGCGCTGGATTCGAGGCGGTCGAGCAGCTGCTGCAGCACCTCGCCGAAGCGCGGCGGCAGCGCGGCCAGCAGCCCTTGGGCGGCGCGGCAGGAGGCCAGCCAGCTCTGCAGGGGCAGCCGGCCGGCGCGCAGCTCGTCCAGCGCGGACTGCAGCTGCTCCAGGGTCTGGCGGGGATCGGGATTCATGGCGTGAGGCGTTCGTGGTGGATGAGGGGCCGCATCATGCCAGCGCCGCGCTCAGGATGCGGGCTGCGGGGGCACGATGTGGCGGTAGGCATGCCAGGTCGCATGGCCCAGCACCGGGCCGGCGACCAGCAGGCCCAGGAACCAGGGCAGCATGGCCAGCATCACCAGCAAGGTGATCAGCGCGCCCCACAGCAGCATCACGCCCGGATTCTGCGCACAGGCGCGCATGCTGGTCAGTCCGGCCGACACGGCGTCGACCTGGCGGTCCAGGATCATGGGAATGGAGATCACGCTGGTGACGAAGATCAGCCCGGCGAAGAGGGCGCCGACCGCGGCGTAGCTCAGCAGGAACTCGAGGTTCTCCAGCCGCAGCAGCTCGGCCAGCAGATGCTCGGTCGAGGGCAGGGTGTTGAAGGTCACGGCGAACACGACCAGCGAGGCCCGGCCCCAGAGCATCTCGAGGATCAGCAGCACGCCGGCGAAGATGGCCATCGGCCCCTTGCTGGCCTTCCAGGCCGTCAGCGTGCTGCGCAGCGACGGGCAGTCGGCGCGCCCGCCGAGCTCGAAGGAGCGGCTGGCATCGTAGATCCCGAGGCAGAGGAAGGGACCGAGCAGCAGGAAGCCGGCGCTGAGTGCGAGCACGTATTCGGGCGCGGCCTGGAACACCCGCCACAGCGCGTGGCCCATCAGGCAGAAGCACAGGCCGTAGAACAGGCCGGCCTTGGGGCAGCGCACGAAGTCGCGCCAGCCCAGCGCCAGCCAGCGCAGCGGATCGGCCGGCCCCAGTTTGGCGAGCTCGAGCGCGAACAGCGCGCTCTTGGGCGGCGGCACGTAGGGCTGGTAGACCTCCTCCGGCGCGGGCGCGTCGCCGGCCGGCTGTTCGGACGACGGAGGCTGGCTATCGGCTGGGTCCATGTCGTGCTCGCAGGTCGTGGCTGATATTGCCGCACCATAGCGTGGCGAAGGAGCCGGCGGGCTCATGGTTTTCCCCGCTTGCCTTGCTACACTGCCGCACCATGAGTGCCCATTTCCTGCCGCCCACCGTTCCCCTCAGCCGTGCCGATGCGACCCTCGCGCAGCAGGGCTTCGCGCTGCTCGATGCCCGCTCGGTGCAGCAGGCGCTGGGCGTGGCGCCGCAGGAGCTGGCCGCGCTGCAGCCGAGCTGGGACGAGCTGCCCGCCGACGCCCATCTCAAGGACGGCGGGCGCTACCGGCGCCGGCGCCACAGCTGCTTCATCGTCGATGGCAAGCAGGTGAGCCAGGTGCCGCACCGCTTCCACTGGCAGCCGCTGGACTACAACGCGCTGCACGGCGGCATGGAGCGCTGGTTCGAGCCCATGGAGCCGGCCACGGTCACGCTGCCGGCCTGGAGCCAGCTGCTGGTGCGAGTCGCCGCCTTCGCCTCCGGCCTCAAGGGCGCGCAGCGCTGGCATGTCGAGGCGCACCAGTTCCGCATCGACACCACCGGTGGCATCGGCCGCCCGACGCCCGAGGGCGCGCACCGCGACGGCCACGACCTGGTCGCAGTCTTCCTGGTCGGGCGCCACCGCGTCAAGGGCGGCGAGAGCCGCGTGTTCGAGGCCAGCGGACCCAACGGCCAGCGCTTCACGCTGACCGAGCCCTGGTCGCTGCTGCTGCTCGACGACGAGCGCGTGATCCACGAAACCACGCCGATCCAGCCCAGCGCCGAGGGCGAGCTGGGCTGGCGTGACTCGCTCGTGATCACCTGCCGCGCCGGCGGCTTCCAGGGCGACGCGGCGGAATAACCATCCCGCTGATCCGGCGCGGACCAGCCCGGGACAGCGCCGGGCTGCCCGCGCGGGCGGATGCAGGCGCGTGGCGCCGCGTCAGAGGCGTTCGAACACCGTGGCGATGCCCTGGCCGCCGCCGATGCACATCGTCACCAGCGCGTAGCGGCCGCCGGTGCGCTGCAGCTCGTAGATCGCCTTGGTCGCGATGAAGGCGCCCGAGCAGCCGATCGGGTGGCCCAGCGCGATCGCGCCGCCGTTCGGGTTGGTCTTGCTCATGTCCAGTCCCAGGCCGCGCGAGACTGCGATCGCCTGCGCCGCGAAGGCCTCGTTCGATTCGATCACGTCGATCTGGTCCAGGCTCAGGCCGGCCTTCCTGAGCGCCAGCCTGGAGGCGGGAATTGGGCCTTCGCCCATGATCTCGTTGGGCACGCCGGCGACCGCGTAGGACACCAGGCGCGCGATTGGCTGGTGGCCGTGCGCGGCAGCGACCGCGGCGTCGGCCAGCACGAAGAAGGCGGCGCCGTCATTGATGCCCGAGGCGTTGCCGGCGGTGACCGTGCCGTCCTTCTTGAACGCGGGCTTGAGCTTGGCGAGCGACTCCAGCGTGGTGCCGGCCTTGACGTACTCGTCGGTGTCGAACACGACCTCGCCCTTGCGCGTCTGCTTGACGATCGGCACGATCTGGCTCTTGAAGCGGCCTTCGGCGATCGCCGCCGCGGCGCGGCGCTGCGACTCGGCCGCCAGCGCGTCCTGCTCCTCGCGCGTGATGCCCCACTTGGCGGCCAGGTTCTCGGCCGTGATGCCCATGTGGCCGACGCCGAACGGGTCGGTCAGCGTCGCGACCATGGTGTCGATCATCTTGGTGTCGCCCATGCGCGCGCCGGTCCGCATCGCGGTCGAGAGGTAGCCGGCGCGGCTCATGACCTCGACGCCGCCGCCGATGCCGTAGTCGCAGTCGCCCAGCAGGATGTTCTGCGCCGTCGTCACGATGCCCTGCAGGCCTGACGAGCACAGCCGGTTGACCGACATCGCGACGCTGTCCATCGGCAGACCGGCCTGGATCGCCGCGACGCGCGCGACGTAGGGGAAGCGGCTCTCGGTCGGGATCGTGTTGCCGACCGTCACGTAGTTGATCGCCTGCGGGTCGACGCCGGAGCGCTCGATCGCCGCCTTCATCACGGTGCCTGCCAGTTCGCACGGCTCGATGTCCGCCAGCGCGCCGCCGAAAGAGCCGATCGCCGAGCGCGCTGCGCCCAGTACCACCACGTCACGAGATGCCATGAAGATGTCTCCAGTTGGTTTGTAGGAAAGGGAAGGGTAGCAAAAGCCCTGCGCCGGGAAACGATTGGAGAGGCCGCGACTTGCGGGCGCCTTACGCCGGCCTGCCGGCCAGTGCCAGGGCGCGTCGGGCAGGGGGCTTCAGCCGCGCACGTCCGCGATCACGGGATCGCCGAAGTCGGGCCGTTCCAGCCAGGCCAGCACCTGGGCGGCGGCCTGCTCGGGGCTGGCCAGCAGGCCCTGCTCGTGCAGGCCGACGAAGCGCGCCCGGTCGGGAAAGTGCGCGGGATCGGCCGAGCGCAGCTGCAGCTGCATGCCGGTGGCGATCACGCCCGGCGCCAGCGCGACGATGCGGGCGCCGCCGGGCCGCTCGGCCTGCTCGAGCGCGACGCAGCGGCTGAAATGGTCCAGCCCGGCCTTGACCGCGCAATAGGGCGCCTGCGCGGCCATCGGGCGCCGTCCCAGGCCGGACGAGATGTTGAGCACCTTGCGCGCGCCCAGCCAGCCCGCATCGACCCAGGCCTGGGTCGCGCGCAGGAAGGCGCCGGTCAGCTGCATCGGCGCCTCGAGGCCGACGCGCAGCGCGCGGTCCAGCTCCTGCGGCGGGCAGCGCTCGAGCGGGCCTATGCTGGGGATGACGCCGGCGTTGTTGATCAGCGTCGCGCTCGCCAGCCCCGGCGCGTGCAGGCTGTGCAGCCACAGCTCCAGCCGCTCGGCGGCTTCGGCGCCGTCGGCCAGGTCCTGCGACCACTGCTCGAGATGGGCGCCGCTGAGCTGGGCCTGGTGTGCGAGCTCGTCGTCGACATGGCGCGAGATGCACAGCAGCACCCGGTCGGGTGAGAGCAGCTGCTGCGCCATGGCGTGCCCCATGCCACGGGAGGCGCCCGTCAGTATCGTCAGGTCCCGGCTCTTGCTTTCGTCCATGGGCGCCAGCATAGCGTGTCCCGCACCGGCCCGCCACTCTCTGCGGCCGCGCCGCCACAGTCCGCACGCCCGCGCTGCGCTCAGGCGCGGCCGCGATAATCGGTTCCCATGTGGATCGACACGCACTGCCACCTCGATGCCCCGGAGTTCGGCCCCGGCCACGCCGCCGGCCTGGCCGAGCGCGAGCGCGCCCGCGCGCTCGGCGTCGGGCTGTGCGTCTATCCCGCGGTGCAGGCGGCTGACTTCGAGACCGTGCGCGCGCTCGCGCACCGCAGCGGCGACGCCTACGCGCTCGGCATCCACCCGCTCTTCGTGCCGCGTGCCGCCGAGGCCGACCTGGCGGCGCTCGATGCGGCGCTGGCGCGCCACACGGGCGACCCGCGCCTGGTCGCGGTCGGCGAGATCGGGCTCGACTTCTTCGTGCCCGAGCTCTGCAGCCCGGCGCTGCGCGAGCGCCAGCTCCATTTCTACCGCACGCAGCTCGCGCTCGCGCACCGGCACGGGCTGCCCGTGATCCTGCATGTGCGCCGCTCGGCCGACCTGCTGCTCAAGGGGCTGCGCGAGGCGGCGGCGCGCGGGCGGCCGGTGGCGGGCGGGATCGCGCACGCCTTCAACGGCAGCGCGCAGCAGGCCGCCGCCTTCCTGGCGCTGGGCCTGCGGCTGGGCTTCGGTGGCGCGACGACCTTCGACGCCGCGCGCCAGCTGCGCCAGCTCGCCACCGTGCTGCCGCTCGAGGCGCTGGTGCTGGAGACCGACGCGCCCGACATCCCGCCACAATGGCTCTACGTCAACGCCGCCGAGCGCGCCGTCGGCCGGCCCCAGGGCCGCAACAGCCCGGCCGAGCTGCCGCGCATCGGCCGCCTGCTGGCCGGGCTGCGTGGCATGCCGGAACAGGATTTCGCCGCCGCCACCACGGCCAACGCGCTGGCGGCGCTGCCCCGGCTGGCTGCCTTGCTGCGCCCGGCGATGGCCGCGACGCAGCGGCCATGAGGCACCCGCCGCCCGTGCCGGGCCGCCTGCAGGGCCTGGCCCCGATACTCGACGAGCGCACGCGCCTGATCGTGCTCGGCAGCTTTCCCAGCGTCGCCTCGCTGCGGGCGCAGCGTTACTATGCGCATCCGCAAAACCAATTCTGGAAGATCCTGGGCGCCCTCTGGGGACTGCCCCTGCACGACATGCCCTATCAAGAGAGAACCGAAATCCTGCGCGAGCGCGGCCTGGGCGTCTGGGACGTCTACGCCGCCTGCGAGCGCGAAGGCAGCCTGGACAGCGCGATCGCGAATGCGCAGCTCAACGACCTCGCCGGCCTCAAGCAGCGCTGCCCGCGCCTGGAGGCGGTCGCGCACAACGGCGGCGAGAGCTACAAGCACGCGCGCCACACCCGTGCGCTCGGCCTGCCGGTCTACCGCCTGCCCTCGACCAGCCCGGCCAACGCGAGCTGGAGCCTGGCGCGCAAGACCGCGGTCTGGCGCGAGGTGTTCGCGCAGCACGGCCTGGCGGAGGTGGCGTGATGGCGAAATCTCCGCGCACCCGCACCGACCCCGACAACCTGCCCGAGGTCAGCATCTCGGAGGACGGCGAGGTCCGCTTCCTGCACCTGGGCACCGAGTGGATCCAGGGCTCGATGCTGATCAAGCAGCCGTTCGAGATCGAGCTCGAGTATGTCCAGCGCATGATGGCCTGGCTGCTCTTCGTCGATCCCGACACGGTGGCCCAACGGCGCGCGATGCAGCTCGGCCTGGGCTCGGCCGCGCTGACCAAGTTCCACTTCAAGAAGCTGAAGATGGACACCACCGCGATCGAGATCAACCCGCAGGTGGTCGCGGCCTGCCGTACCTGGTTCAAGCTGCCGCCCGATTCGGACAAGCTCAGCGTGATCCTGGGCGACGCGGCCGAGGTGGTTCGTCACGCGCCCTTCCACGGCAGCATCGATGCCTTGCAGGTCGACCTTTACGACCACGAGGCCGCTGCGCCGGTGCTCGACAGCCCCGACTTCTACGCCGACTGCCGCCACATGCTGACTGACGAGGGCTGCATGACGGTCAACCTGTTCGGGCGCGACGCGAGCTACGAGCGCTCGCTTGAAAGCATCAAGGCTGCCTTTGGTGCCGACGCGGTCTGGGCCTTCAAGCCCACGCGCGACGGCAACACCATCGTGCTGGCGCAGCGTGTGCCGCAGCAGCCCACGCGCATGGAGCTGCTGGCGCGCGCCGAGGCGATCCAGGAGCGCTGGGGCCTGCCAGCGATCAAGTGGCTCAAGGTGTTCAAGCAGGCGCTGCCGTGAGCACGGCCGGGACGCCGCGCACCGCCGGCCTGCTGCTGGCGCTGGCGGGCTCGATCACCTTCAGCGGCAAGGCCATCATCGTCAAGCTCGCCTACCGCCACGGGGTCGACGCGGTCACGCTCATCATGTACCGCATGCTGTTTGCGCTGCCCCTGTTCCTGGCGCTGAGCTGGTGGGCCACCTATCGCTCGGCCAGCCCCGTCAAGCCGCTGACCCGGCGTGACTGGCTGGGCATCCTGGGCCTGGGCTTCTCGGGCTACTACGCTGCGAGCTTCCTGGACTTCTGGGGCCTGCAGTACATCAGCGCCAGCCTGGAGCGCCTGATCCTCTACCTGAACCCGACCCTGGTGCTGCTGCTGGGCCGGCTGCTCTACCGCCGCCCGATCAGCCCGCAGCAGCTCGGCGCGATGGCGCTGAGCTACGCCGGCATGCTGCTGGTGTTCGGCCACGAGCTCAGCTTCGAGGGCAGCGCGACGCTCGCTGGCAGCGGCCTGGTGTTCGCCAGCGCGGTCAGCTACCCGGTCTACCTGGTCTACAGCGGAGAGATGGTCAAGCGCCACGGCTCGCTGCGCCTGGTCGGCCTGGCCACCAGCGTGGCCTGCGGCCTCTGCCTGCTGCAGTTCGTGCTGCTGCGGCCGCTGGCGGCCGCCGTCGTCGCGCCCGAGGTGATCTGGCTGTCGCTGCTCAACGGGGTGGCCTGCACCGCGGCGCCGGTCGTGATGGTGATGATGGCGATCGAGCGCATCGGCCCGGGCCTGACGGCGCAGACCGGCATGGTCGGGCCGCTGTCGACGATCGCGATGGGCACGCTGATCCTGGGCGAGCCGTTCAACGGCTGGATCGCCGCCGGTACCGCGCTGGTGCTGGCCGGCGTGCTCTGGGTCACGCGGGTACGCGGCTGAGGCCGTCGCGCCGCACGGGGGGCAGCCTCAGCCGCGCTTGGCCGACACCACGATGCCGGCCACGATCAGCGCGAAGGCCGCGCCGTGGTAGAGCTGCGGCGGCTCGCCGAGCAGGCCGGCCGACATCAGCGCCGCGAACAGCGGCGTCAGGTTGCTGAAGAAGCTCGCCAGCGTCGGGCCGGCGCGCTCCACGCCGGCGCCCCAGCAACGGTAGGCGAGCAACGCCGGGCCGAGCGCGACGAAGACCAGCACCGCCGCCAGTGCCCAGCTCCACTCCAGGTGCGGCGCGGGGTCCTGGCCGGGCCAGAGCCACTCGCCCGCCGTCAGCGCGGCGGACCAGGCCAGCCCCAGCGCGATCTGCGCCAGCAGGTGCGCGGCCCAGTCCTGGCGGATCTCGGGCGCGCGCACCCGTGTCAGCAGCCAGCTGTAGCAGGCCCAGGTGAAGGACGCCAGCAGCATCCAGCCGTCGCCGGGCACCAGCTGCAGCTGCAGCAGCCGTCCGAACCGGCCCTGGGTCAGTACCACCAGCACGCCGGCGAGCGAGAGCGCCGCGCCGAGCAGGGCGCGCGCCGTGACCGGGGCCCGGAAGCCCAGGCGCCCGACCAGCAGCATCCAGACCGGCATGCTGGACGCCACCAGCGTGACGTTGAGCGGCGACGAGGTGTGCAGCGCCAGGTACTGCAGCGTGTTGTAGCCCGCGATCGCCAACAGGCCGAGCACGGCGTAATGCCGCCAGGCGCGCCACAGCGGGCTGTCGCGGCGCAGCACCCAGCCGCCCAGCGGCAGCAGGATCAGGAAGGCGATCGCCCAGCGCAGGAGGTTGAAGGTGACGGGCGGGATCCAGCTGGCCGCGATGCGGCCCACGACGGCATTGCCGGCCCACATCAGTGGGGCGGTCGTGAGCAGCAGGACGGTGGCGGGCGTGAGGCGCTGGGCGGACGAGGACATGCGGCGAATGTACCAAGCCCCGTGGGGACTTGCAGCGCCAGGGTGTTAGGGCCTGCGGGACATGGCAATATCACGGGTTTCATTGTCAAACGAGAGAGGAGACAGACATGTCCACAGTCACAGGTCGCGCCATCCGCATCGACCAGCACGGCGGTCCGGAACAGATGAAGCTGGTCGAGGTCGAGGTCGGTGATCCCGGCCCGGGCGAGGTGCGCATCCGCCACCACGCCATCGGCCTGAACTTCATCGACGTCTACCAGCGTTCCGGGCTCTACAACATGCCGATGCCGCTGCAGCTCGGCATGGAAGGCGCCGGCGTGATCGAGGCGGTCGGCTCCGGCGTCACGCACCTGAAGGTCGGCGACCGCGCCGCCTATGCCGCTACCCCGCCGGGCAGCTACTGCGAGCTGCGCGTGATGCCGGCGATGAACGTCTGCCGCCTGCCTGACGCGATCTCCTTCGAGACCGCCGCCGCGATGATGCTCAAGGGCCTGACCGCGCAGTACCTGCTGCGGCGCTGCAAGCCGGTCGAGGGCCTGGAGGCGGGCGACTTCGTGCTGTTCCACGCCGCGGCCGGCGGCGTCGGCCTGATCGCCTGCCAGTGGGCCAGGGCGCTGGGCCTGCGCCTGATCGCCACCGCCGGCAGCGACGAGAAATGCGCGCTCGCGCTCGCCAACGGCGCCACGCACGCGATCAACTACCGCAGCGAGGACTTCGCGGCGCGCGTGCGCGAGATCACCGGCGGCCAGGGCGTCAAGGTGGTCTACGACTCGGTCGGCAAGGACACCTTCGAAGGCTCGCTCGACTGCCTGTCGCCCTTCGGCCTGATGGTCAGCTTCGGCAACGCCTCCGGCCCGGTGCCGCCCGTGGCGCCCGGCGTGCTGGCGCAGAAGGGCTCGATCTACCTGACGCGCCAGACCCTGTTCACCCACATCAACAGCCGCGAGCGCACCCAGTCCATGGCCGACGAGCTGTTCGAGGTGGTCGGCAGCGGCCAGGTCAAGATCCACATCGAGCAGCGCTATGCGCTCGACCAGGTGCAGCAGGCGCACCGCGACCTCGAGGCGCGCAAGACCATCGGCTCGACCGTCCTGCTGCCCTGAGCGGCCGCCGACCCACGGCCTGCCGGCAAGGCCGTGGGGCGCGACGTTCGCGTAGCCGGAAAAGAAGAGAGGGCGCCGCGGCGCCCTCTTGTCATGCTGGCGGCGCAGGCGCGCCTCAGCGTCCCCGCCGCACCCGCAGCAGCTCGTCCAGGATCAGGCCGACCGCGCCGGCCGTGATGCCCATGTCGGCGACGTTGAAGGCCGGGAAATGCCCGCCCGCGAACAGCGGCTCCAGCCAGCGCCAGTGGAAGTCGAGCATGTCGACCACGTAGCCGTGCAGCAGGCGGTCGATCACGTTGCCGACCGCCCCGCCCAGGATGCAGGCGAGCGAGAAGGCGAACAGCTTCTGCTGGTGATGCGCGCGCAGCAGCCAGATGATGAAGCCGCCCGCGCCCAGGCCCAGCGCGGTGAACAGCCAGCGCTGCCAGCCGCCCGCGCCGGCCAGGAAGGAAAACGCCGCGCCGGCGTTGTGCACCCGCACCAGGTTGAAGAAGCCGGTGACGACGGTGGCCTCGTTGTGCGCGTAGTTGGCCAGGATCAGCCACTTGCTGAGCTGGTCCGCCAGCAGCACCAGCAGCGCCAGCGCCAGCCAGGGCAGCACTCCGATGCCAGCCGGGCGCTCGGCGTAGACCTTGCGCGGGCGGCCCGTACCCGGATGGCGCGCCACCTCAGGCGACGGTGCGGGTTTCGCCCGCGCCGTGCAGGTTGCTGGTGCAGCGGCCGCAGATGCCCGGGTGGGCCGCGTCGTGGCCGACGTCGTCGCGCCAGTGCCAGCAGCGCTCGCACTTCTGCGCCTCGGACGCCTTGACCTCGACCGCGACGTCGACGCCCGCAGCGAGCTCGATCGCCGAGACGATGAAGACGAACTTCAGGTCCTCGCCCAGCGCGGTGAGCAGCGCATGGTCCTCGGGGCCGAGCGTCAGCACCACGTTGGCCTGCAGCGAGGAGCCGACCTCGCCGGCGACGCGGCGTTCCTCGATCGCCTTGTTGACGATGCCGCGCAGCTCCAGCACCCGGCTCCACTTGGCGATCAGCGCCTCGTTCGGTGTCTCCAGCGGCAGGTAGGTCGCGGTGAAGATCGACGGCGTGTGGCCGATCAGGGCCCAGGCCTCCTCGGCGGTGAAGGACAGGAAGGGCGCCATCCAGCGCAGCATCGCGTGCGTGATCTGGTGCAGCGCGGTCTGCGCCGAGCGCCGCGCCAGCGACTTGGGGGCCGTGGTGTAGAGGCGGTCCTTCAGCACGTCGAGGTAGAACGCGCCCAGGTCCTCCGAGCAGTAGACCTGCAGCTTGGACACCACCGGGTGGAACTCGTAGGCCTGGTAGTGCGCCAGCAGGTCGGCCTGGAAGGCCGAGGCGCGGCTGAGCGCATAGCGGTCGACCTCGAGCATCTGCTCGTAGGGCACGGCGTCGGTCGCGGCGTCGAAGTCGCTGATGTTGGCCAGCAGGAAGCGCAGCGTGTTGCGGATGCGGCGGTAGGCGTCGACCACGCGCGCCAGGATCTTGTCGTCGATGCCGAGGTCGCCCGAGTAGTCGGTCATCGCGACCCACAGGCGGATGATCTCGGCGCCCATCTTGGTGCTGATGGTCTGCGGCGCCACCACGTTGCCGACCGACTTGCTCATCTTGCGGCCCTGGCCGTCGACCGTGAAGCCGTGCGTCAGCAGGCCCTTGTAGGGCGCGCGGTCGTAGAGCGCGCAGCCCAGCAGCAGCGAGCTGTGGAACCAGCCGCGGTGCTGGTCGTGGCCCTCGAGGTAGAGGTCGGCTTCCGGGCCGTGGTCGTGCGCGCTGCCGGCGTGGCTGCCCTTGAGCACGGTGGTGTGGGTCGAGCCGGAGTCGAACCAGACCTCCAGGATGTCGGTGCTCTTGCTGTACTGGGCCGCGTCGGCGTCGTCGCCGATGCGCGCCAGGATCTCGGCCACGCCGAGCTTGCTCCAGGCCTCGACGCCGCCGGCCTCGACCACCTCGGCCGCCAGGTCGACGATCTCGGGCGTGCGCGGGTGCGGCACGCCGCTGTCCACATGCAGCAGGAAGGGCAGCGGCACGCCCCAGCTGCGCTGGCGGCTGATGCACCAGTCGGGGCGGTTGGCGATCATGTCGCGCAGGCGCGCGCGCCCGTTCTCGGGGTAGAAGTGGGTGTGCTCGATCGCCTCCAGCGCCAGTTCGCGCAGGGTCTTGGCGGCTTTGTCCTGGGTGAAGATGCCCTCGCCCGCGTCCATGCGCACGAACCACTGCGCGGCGGCGCGGTAGATCACCGGCGTCTTGTGGCGCCAGCAGTGCGGGTAGCTGTGCACGATGGTCTTGGTGGCGAGCAGGCGGTCGCTCTGCGCCAGCACCTCGATGATGCGCGGGCAGGCCTTCCAGATGTTGAGGCCGCCGAACAGCGCCAGCTCGGCCTCGTACTGGCCGTTGCCCTGCACCGGGTTCAGGATGTCCTTGTAGGCCATGCCGTGGGCGATGCAGGTGTTGAAGTCGTCCACGCCGTAGGCCGGCGCCGCGTGCACGATGCCGGTGCCGTCGCCGGCGGTCACGTAGTCGGCCAGGTAGAGCGGCGAGCGGCGGCGGTAGCCGGCGTCGACGTCGTGCAGCGGGTGGCGGAACACCAGGCCGCGCAGCCGCTCGCCGGTGGCGGTGGCGATCACCTCGCCCTGCAGGCCGTAGCGCTGCAGGCAGGGCTCGACCAGCGACTCGGCCAGCATCAGCACGCCGCGCGGCGTGTCGACCAGCGCGTAGCTCAGCTCGGGGTGGGCATTGAGCGCCTGGTTGGCGGGGATGGTCCAGGCGGTCGTGGTCCAGATCACCGCGAACGCCTTCTTGCCGCCTTCGCCGGGCAGCCGCTCCAGGCCGAAGGCCTGGGCCAGCGCCTCGGGGGAGTCGGCCTCGAACGCCACGTCCAGCGTGTCACTCTTCTTGTCCTGGTACTCGATCTCGAACTCGGCCAGCGAGGAGCCGCAGTCGAAGCACCAGTACACGGGCTTGAGGCCGCGGTAGACGAAGCCGCGCTCGATGACCTGCTTGAAGGCGCGGATCTGGCCGGCCTCGTTCTTCGGGTCCATCGTGGCGTAGCGGTGCTGCCAGTCGCCCAGCACGCCCAGGCGCTGGAAGTCGGCCATCTGCAGCGCGATCTGCTCGGTGGCATAGGCGCGGCTCTTGGCCTGCATGTCGTCACGGCTCAGGCCGCGGCCAGGCGTTCGGGCTCGGCGCACTGGAAACCGACGTCCAGCGTCTGCGAGGCCTTGTCGGCGTACTCGATCTCGAACTCGGCCAGCGAGGAGCCGCAGTCGAAGCACCAATGCACGGGCTTGAGCCCGCGGTA
>JBEEPT010000201.1:0-31119 GCA_041190985.1 Pseudomonadota bacterium | reverse complement strand
ATCATGTCCAGCGGCCTGCTGTCCTTCCCCGTGACGGACTTCCACGCCGACGGCAGCTTCAACCCCACGGGCTACGCCGAGCGCCTGGAGTGGCTGGCTCCCTACGGCGCCAGCGCGCTGTTCGCCGCCGGCGGCACGGGCGAGTTCTTCTCGCTGACCGGTGACGAGTACCCCGCGATCATCAAGACCGCGGTCGACACCTGCAAGGGCAAGGTGCCGATCATCGCCGGCGTCGGCGGCCCGACCCGCTTCGCCATCCAGTGCGCCCAGGCTGCCGAGGCCGCCGGCGCGCACGGCATCCTGGTGCTGCCGCACTACCTGACCGAAGCCAGCCAGGCAGGCCTGATCAACCACGTCGAGCAGATCTGCAAGAGCGTCAAGTTCGGCGTCATCATCTACAACCGCGCCGTCACCCGCTTCACGCCCGAGTCGCTGGCCATCCTGGCCGAGCGCTGCCCGAACCTGATCGGCTTCAAGGACGGCGTGGGCAACATCGAGATCATGAGCTCGATCTACATGAAGATGGGCGAGCGCTTCTCCTACCTGGGCGGCCTGCCGACGGCCGAGGTCTACGCGGCGGCGTACAAGGCGCTGGGCACGCCGGTGTACTCGTCGGCCGTGTTCAACTTCATCCCGAAGACCGCGATGGAGTTCTACGAGGCGGTGCGCACCGACGACATGGCGACCCAGCACCGTCTGCTGCGCGAGTTCTTCCACCCGCTGCTCAAGATCCGCAACCGCACCGAGGGCTATGCGGTCTCGATGATCAAGGCCGGTGCCAGGATCGTCGGCCACGAGGCCGGCCCGGTGCGCGCGCCGCTGTCCGAGCTGACCCCGGCCGACTACGAGGAACTCGCCGCGCTGATCGCCAAGCTGGGCCCGCAGTAAGCGGATGCCTGCGCACAGGAGCAGCATCACGAAAAGCTGGGTTGCTGCCCTGGCGGCGTAGCAGGCACAAGGCGCGCTCTGGCCTGGCTGGAGCGCGACCGAGGACACCCTTGAGGCCATGGCGCAGCGCGTGCTCGCCAACGCGTCGGCTTTCCGCGCCGAAGGACGCATGCTGTCGTCGGTGCTTTGATCGGGCCCCTGGCGCTTGACATCGAAATGGCTCCCGGATCCAGGCTGCGGTCCAGGGGCGGGCCTAGAATTCCGGCCCGGGGCCTTGTTGCGCCCCGCCATTTCTTTCGCGCTGCTCCAAGGTCCCCGCTTGAAACCCATCAAGTTGCTCGTCACCTTCCTGTGGCTGCTCTGCGCCGGCATGGCGTGGGCGCAGCAGGATGCCATCCACCACGGTCCCAGCCTCGACGTGCAGGTCCAGCGCGGCAACGCCAGGCTGCCGCTCGCGCTCGTCAACCGCCTGCGCAGCGGCGACAAGGTGCTGGTGCGTCCCGACCTCGACACCCTGGCCAAGGGTGACTGGGTGCTGCTGCTGGCGCGGGTTTCGCCTACCGGCAACCAGGTCGAGTCGCGCCATTTCGACGTGCGTGAGCTCAAGGACCATGCGGCGCTCGAGATCGCCGCCGACAACCAGGTGCCCGTCATCCTGCTGGCGCCGCAGTTGCGCAACCTGTTCGGGCTCTACACCAGCCTGTCCGATTCTGCCGGCCTGCTCGACGAGGTGCTGCGCGCCGACCCGCAGCGCTTCTACGACCTGCAGAAGGTCGACCAGATCAACCAGGCGATCCAGACCATCGGCCGCGCGCTGGCGCGCAGCGTCTCGGGACGCAAGCCCGAGGACGCGATCCAGGCCACGAAGCAGCTCGCCGCCAGGTTCGGCGTCAGCAACCTCGACCCGGAGTGCTTCAAGAACCAGGCGGTCAATACCGAATGCGTGGCCAACAGCATCGTCACCAACAAGGATTTCTCCCTGCCGTCGGCCAGCGACCTGACCGCGATGGTGGGCAACAAGAGCGCGGTCGACCTCAACAGCTTCCTGGTCGCCAACCTGCGCCTGATCTCGCAGGCGAGCGAGTATCTCGGCAGCAAGTACCGCGACTCCTACGACTTCGCCCCGACCTTCGGCCGGCGCCAGCAGCAGACCCCGCGCATCGAGCTGTTTTCGCTGGCGCGCTTCAAGAGCGGCAGCGTCAAGACCGCCTATATCTACGTGCCGTCCTGGTTCAGCGGCGCCACGCCCGCGCTGCGGCCCGACGAGCAGCGCATCGGCTGCTACAGCAGCGGCCGGCTCGACGTGCTGCTCAAGGGGCGCCTGCCGCTGGCCAGCTACTGGCACGACTGGCGCATGACGGTGTCCGATCCCGAGACGCAGCAGACCCTGGGCGAGGTGACGGATGTCGCGCTGGACCAGGAGCTGGGCCGCTTCAGCTTCGATCCGCCCGAGATCGCCGGCGCCAGGAGCCCGCGCGCCAACCAGGTCGAGGTCGAGCTCTCGGGGCAGTTCGGCTTCGACACCGTGTCGCTCGGCCCGGTCCGCATGGCGCTGCCCTGGCAGGATGCGACGACGGTCACGGCCGGACTCGGCGGGCTGGCGGTTCTGATCTCCGGCGAGCCCGCGCGGCTCTGGCTGCGCTCGCCGGCCGCCGCGGCCTGCGTGAACGAGATGGCGCTGGCCCTGCCTGACGGCGTGACCGCGCGCTCCGCGCCCGAGGCGCCCGTCAGCCTGGAAGCGGACCTGAGCCAGGTGGCGCCGGGTGTGCGGGAGCTCTCGATCAGGCAGGCGGGCGCGCCGCCGCTCGCCGTTGCGGTCAAGGTGCTGCAGCCCCGGGCCAGGATAGAGCGCATCGAGCATGCGGAGTGGGACGACAGCATCATGGTCTTCGGCCAGCGGCTCGAACGCATCGCCCGCATCGAGCTCGGCGCGGCCAGTTGCAGCGCTGGCGTCACGCCCGAAGCGGGCGCGCGCAGGCCCCTGAAGCTGGCTTGCCAGGGTGACATCCGCAACAATGCGCGCCTGCCGGACCAGGTGCTGGTCTTCCATCGGGACGACGAGCCCGCCGCGATCCGGGTGCCCCTCACCCGGATCGCCGCCAAGCCGCGCCTGCGCGTGGCCCCGGATGCGCCCAACGCGCTGCTCGTGAGTCCGTCGCCCAAGGCGATGCAATGGAACCTCGCGCCCGGCGATGCCTTCGTGACCGAGGACTCGGGGCTCAGCCTGCTGCTGCAGGCCGAAAGCCCCTACACCCTGGCCAAGGGCAACTACATCCTGCAGCTGCGCTTCCAGGACGATCCGCGTTCCGCCAGCCAGCCCATCAGCGCGCCGCTGATTGCCGACTTCGGCCACAACGAACTGCGCACCCGCAACCCGGTCAGCTTCCAGGAGGCCGAACTGCCCAGCGTGGTCAACCCGCTGGAATACCGGGTGCTGCACCAGCCTTCGGAGCAGGCCGGCGACTGGCGGCCGCTGCAGCGCTCGGTGCTGCTGCTGCCGGATCTGGTGGCCATGTCCTGTTCGCCGAGCGGCGATGCCTGGTGGGTGCAGGGCAGGCACCTCGACCTGATCGACGGCGTGCGCGTGCAGGGTGCAGCTCAGGCCGATGCTGCCGCGCGCGAAGGCTTCGCGCCCGCCCGGCTCGTGCCCTGCAGCCAGGGCCTGTGCCTGAGCCTGCCCCGGGACCTGCCCGGCGAACAGGTCCAGTTTCAGGTGCGCTGGGTGGATGATCGCGTGTTCAGCGTGCGCCTGCCCCGGCCGGGCCCGTCGTGCGCGGAGCCCTCCCGCTGAACGCAGGGCCTGGCAAGCCGATTGGGGCCAGGCGAATCAGGCCGGCAGACCGGTGCGCCGCACCCGGCGGGCAATTCCGCTCATGGCCCAGGCAGGCCCGGGGTCAGGCCGGGCGCAGGGGCAGTTCGCGCAGCGGCTTGCCGGTCAGCCGCGCGATGGCATTGGCAAACGCAGGCGCCAGCGGCGGCAGGCCGGGCTCGCCCATGCCGGTGGGCGGATCGGCGCTGGGCACGACATGCACCTGGATCCGCGGCATGTCGGTGCTGCGGGGCAGCACGAAGTCGCCGAAGTTGCTCTGCTGCACCATCCCGTCCTTGAGCGTGATGGCGGCGCCGGGCAGGCACATCGACAGGCCCATCAGCGCGGCGCCTTGCACCTGGGCCTCGAGGGTGCGCGGGTTGACGGCGAGGTTGCAGTGCACCCCGGCCGTCACCTGGTGCAGCACGGGGTGCCCATCCTGCAGCGAGGCCTCGACCACATAGGCCACCACGCTCTCGAACGACTCGTGCACCGCCACGCCCCAGGCGCGCCCGACGGGCAGGCGCTTCTTGCCGTAGCCGCTGTGCCGAACCGCCAGTTCCAGCGCGGCGCGGTGACGCGGGTGCTGCCGGCCGATCAGCCGCAGGCGATAGGCGACCGGATCCTGCCTGGTGGCGCGCGCGATCTCGTCGATCAGCGTCTCCATCACGAAGGCGGTGTGGGTCGAGCCCACGCTGCGCCACCACAGCACCGGCACGTTGAGCCTGGGGTGGTGGACGGTCAGGCGCATCGGCAGCGGATAGGGGTCGCGCATGCCCTCGACCGCGGTGGCGTCGATGCCGTTCTTGATCATGCCCTCGAACGGCGTGCCGCTGACGATGGACTGCCCCACCAGCACATGGTCCCAGGCCAGCACCTGGCCCTGCTCGTCGAAGCCGATGCGCGCCCGGTGCAGGTGCATGGGCCGGTAGTAGCCGCCCCGGATGTCGTCTTCCCGGCTCCAGAGCAGGCGCACCGGCGCCTGCAGCCCGGCGGCGCGCGCCGCCCGGGCGATCTCGCAGGCCTCGACCACGTAGTCGCTGCTGGGGATGGCGCGGCGGCCGAAGCCGCCGCCGGCCATCTGCCCATGGACCTGCACCTGATCGGGCTGCAGGCCCAGCACCCGTGCCGCCGCCGCGCCGTCCAGCCCCGGCATCTGCGAGCCGACCCAGAGTTCGGCCTTGCCGTCACCGAGGCGCACCGTGCAGTTGAGCGGCTCCATCGGGGCATGGGCCAGATAGGGGAACACGAACTCGGCCTCGATCTGGCGCGGCGCGCTGGCCAGGGGCGCCATGTCGGCGTCGAAATGGCGCGGGCCGGCCTGCCTGGCCAGTTCCCGGTACTGGGCCAGCTGGCGCTCGCTGTCGACCTTCTCGACGGCGCTGCTGTCCCACTCCAGCTTGAGCGCGTCGCGTCCCTGCCTGGCCGGCCAGTAGCCATCGGCCACCACGGCGACGCCTTCCGCCCCCCGGTCCAGCGCGATCCGCAGCACGGCCCTGACCCCGCGCACCGCGCGCGCCGCGCTGTCGTCGACCCGGGCCAGCCGTGCGCCGAACACCGGCGGATGGGCGACCACCGCGGTGAGCAGGTCCGGCAGCCGGACGTCGATGCCGAAATCCTGCCGCCCGCTGCTCTTGGCCACCGCGTCCAGGCGCGTGGCCGGCCGCCCGATCAGGCGGAACTCCTTCGGGTCCTTGAGCTTCACCGTCGCCGGCACGGGCTGCGCCATCGCGGCCTCGGCGAGTTCGCCGTAGGACAGGCGTCGACCGTCGGGCGCAAGCACCTGGCCGTCCCGGGTGCGCAGCGTGGCGCTGTCCAGCTGCCAGCGGCCTGCCGCTGCGGCCAGCAGCATGGCGCGGGCGCGCGCGCCGAGTTCCCGGTACTGCGTGAAGCTGTGCTTGATCGAGTTGGAGCCGCCCGTGAGGTGGATGCCGTAGACCGGATCCACGTACGCGGCAGCGTTCGAGCCGTGGCGGCTGCGCACCCGGCTCCAGTCCGCATCGAGCTCCTCGGCCAGGATCATGGGCAGCGCGGTCTGCACGCCCTGGCCGAACTCGAGCCGGTTGATCGTCACCGTGACCTCGCCGCTGGGCGCGATCTGCACGAAGGCCGAGGGCTGCTCGAGCGGCTTGAGCGGTACTACAGATGCGGTGCCGGTCTGCTCGGCGCCCGCCAGCACGGGATAGGCGCCGAGCGCCAGCCCGCCGGCGCCCGCCAGCTTGAGGAAGCGGCGCCTGGGCATGGCCTCGGCGCTGTCGGCCGCGGCGCCGCTCATCAGCCGCCGCAGTGCTGGCGGCAGTTCGTCATGCGGGATGTTGGGCAGCATGGGCGTCTCCTTCAGGCGAGGGTGCGGGCGGCCTCGGCCACGGCGGCACGGATGCGGGCGTAGGTGCCGCAGCGGCAGAGGTTGCCGGCCATGACGGCGTCGATCTCCGCGTCCGAGGGCAGCTTGCCCTTGGGCCGCGACTTCAGGAAGGCGATGGCGCTCATGATCTGGCCGCTCTGGCAGTAGCCGCACTGCGCGACGTCGTGCCTGACCCAGGCGGCATGGACGGCCGCCCCGACGCGGTCGTTGCCGTCGGTGGCCGCCTCGATGGTGGTGATCTTGCCGCCGCCCGCGGCGGCCAGCGGCAGGACGCAGGAGCGGACGGCCTGGCCGTTGAAGTGGACGACGCAGGCGCCGCACAGCCCCACGCCGCAACCGAACTTGGTACCGGTCAGGCCCAGCGAGTCTCGCAGGGCCCAGAGGATGGGGGTGCCGGGGTCGATGTCGACCTCGTGTTCGCGACCGTTGACGTTCAAGGTGCTCATGGCGTGGTGACTCCGTCAGCTGGGACCGGATTGCAAGCTTGGCCTTTCGCCGCCGCCGCGTCAATCCCCAGGAGCGATCGCGCCTGTGCCAGCGCGTTCAGCCGCCTACGCGTTCAGGTCCACCAGCAGCCGCCCGCGCACCTGCCCGGCCAGCAGCTCGGGCGCCAGCGCGATCGCCTGCGCCAGAGTTATCGTGCGGGTGTTGGTTTCCAGCAGCTGCAGGGGCAGCTCCCGCGCCAGGCGCTGCCAGGCGGTCTGGCGCTTCGGGCGCGGGGCGTAGACGCTGTCCACGCCGGCCAGGGTCACGCCGCGCAGGATGAACGGGGCCACCGAGGCCGGCAGGTCCATGCCCTGCGCCAGTCCGCAGGCCGCCACCGTGCCGCCGTACTTCAGGCTGGCGCAGACATTGGCCAGGGTGTGGCTGCCGACGGTGTCGACGGCGGCGGCCCAGCGCTCCTTCTGCAGCGGCTTGCCGGGCTCGCTCAGGGTGGCGCGATCGACGATCTCGGCCGCGCCCAGCTGCCTGAGATGGGCCGACTCGCCGACGCGGCCGGTCGAGGCGTGGACCTCGAAGCCGAGCCGCGCCAGCAGCGCGATCGCCAGCGAGCCGACGCCGCCATTGGCGCCCGTGACCAGCACCGGACCGGACGCCGGCGTCACGCCATGGTCCTGCAGCGCCATCACGCAGAGCATCGCGGTGTAGCCGGCGGTTCCTGTCGCCATGCACTGGCGCGCGTCCAGTCCCGCGGGCATGGGCAGCAGCCAGTCGGGGTTGACGCGCGCCCTCTGCGCCAGGCCGCCCCAGTGCGACTCGCCCACGCCCCAGCCGTTGAGCAGCACGGCATCGCCGGGCTTGAAGCGCGCGTCGCTGCTGGCCGCCACCGTGCCGGCGAAGTCTATGCCCGGCACCATCGGGAACCTGCGCACCACCGGCGAGCGGCCGGTGATGGCCAGCGCGTCCTTGTAGTTCACGGTGGAGTGGCTCACGTCGACCAGCACCCCGCCTTCGGGCAGCTGGCTTTCGTCCAGCCGGGTGACTTCAGCGTGGGTCTTGCCGTCCTCGGACCGGGTCAGCAGCAGGGCTTGGAACATCGTTGACTCCTGATGGGGCTGATGGCTGGGCGCCGGAATCGGCCGGCGGCTTGTCGGGCTTGCGGGCCGATGGTACAGGCTGCAGCCGGGTTCAGGCCGCAATCTTGGGTATTGACGGGCGCTCGGCGCGGTGCGCTGCCGGCGCCGACCGGCCGGCCCTTCCCTCGTGTCCAAAGGCTGCCAATGCCGGACCGATGCAAAAAAGCCCGCGCTGCTGGCGCAGGCGCGGGCTTTCAGGTCGGGGAGTGCGGGCGGCTCAGAACGGCGCGTCCTCGGCCTTGTCTTGATCCTGGGCCGGCTCGGCCGGGGCAGGGGATTCGTCGGCTGCCGTGACGGTTTCGGCTTCGGCAGCGGCGGGCAGGCCCAGCGTCTGACGCACCGCCGCCTTGTCGCCGGCGCTGGCGAACTTGCTGTACTTGCCCAGCACGCCGACCAGCTGGCCGTAGATGCGCGGGTTGGCGGCGACGCATTCCTTCTGCTCGAGGAAGTCGGCCTCGCCGGTGAAGTTGCCGATCAGGCCGCCGGCCTCGGTCACGAGCAGCGAGCCCGCGGCGACGTCCCAGGCGCTCAGGCCGGTCTCGAAGAAGCCGTCGGAGAAGCCGGCCGCGACATAGGCCAGGTCGAGCGCGGCCGAGCCTGCGCGACGCACGCCGGCGACGCGCGGCATGACTTCGGTCAGCATGGCCATGTAGGCCTTGAAGTTGTCGCCCGGGCGGAAGGGGAAGCCAGTGCTCAGCAGGCAGTCGCGCATCATGGTGCGCTTGGCCACGCGGATGCGGCGGTCGTTGAGGTAGGCGCCGCGGCCCTTGGTGGCGCAGAACAGGTCGTTGCGGGTCGGGTCGTAGACAACGGCCTGCTCGATCTTGCCGTCGTACATCAGCGCGATGCTGACGCAGTAGACCGGGAAACCGTGGATTAAGTTGGTGGTGCCATCGAGCGGATCGATGATCCACATATGCCTCCGGCCCGAACCCTTGCCCTCCCGGCGGCCCGATTCCTCGGCCCAGATGCCGTGGTCGGGGTAGGCACCCAGCAAGGTCTCGATGATGATGTCTTCGGCGGCCTTGTCGACTTCGGTGACGAAGTCGTTGGTCTGCTTGGCGGCGACGCGCACCGACTCGACGTCGAGTGCGGCACGGTTGATGATGGCGCCAGCGGCGCGCGCAGCCTTGATGGCCACGTTGAGCATGGGGTGCAGGTGGGAGGACATGAATTGTGCGAGGAACGAGGAAGGGGCTGCGCGATGGCAGCGACAATAGCGCGATTCTAACGTTTAGTCATCATTTGCGCCAAATGAGAACCCGCTTCGTCCTGATCGAGACCAGCCATGCCGGCAACGTCGGCTCCGCCGCGCGCGCGCTCAAGGTCATGGGCTTCGACGACCTGGTGCTGGTGCGCCCGCGCTGGCCCGACGTGCTGCGGCGCGAGGAGACGATCGCGCTGTCGAGCGGCGCGACCGACGTGCTGGACCGGGCGCGCGTGGTCGAGACGCTGGACGAGGCACTGGACGGGATGTCGCACCTGTGCGCGACCGCGATGACGCCGCGCGACTTCGGGCCGCCCACGGCGGCGCCGCGCGAGCACCTGGCCGCGCTGGCGCAGCAGGCCGCGGCCGCGGCGGATGCCACGGACGGCGCCGCTGGGGCGGGTCCGTGCGGCGTCGCCTTCCTGTTCGGGTCGGAGCGCTTCGGCATGAAGAACGAGGACGTCTACCGCTGCCACGTGGCGCTGAGCATCCCGACCGCGCCGGACTTCGGTTCGCTCAACCTCGCGGCCGCGGTGCAGCTGATCGCCTACGAATGGCGGTCGGCGCTGGGCGGCTTCGCGCTCGCGCCCTCGGGCGTGCCGCCGGCACGGGTGGCGGACGCGCGCGCGCTGGCCGGCATGCTCGAGCACTGGGAGCGCGCCCTGGTCGAGATTGGCTTCCTCGACCCGGCGGCGCCCAAGAAGCTGATGCCGCGCCTGAACCAGCTGTTCAACCGCGCGCAGCCGAGCGAGGAGGAAATCCACATCCTGCGCGGGGTGGCGCGCGCCATGCTGCAGACCGCCGCCAGGGCGAAGCGCTAGACTGTCCGCCTGACTGGACCCCAAGCATGTTTGCCCGCCTCAAGAACGACATCGACTGCATCCTCGAACGCGATCCGGCCGCCCGCTCGCGCTGGGAGGTCCTGACCTGCTACCCCGGCCTGCACGCCGTGGTGCTGCACCGCTTCGCGCACGGCTGCTGGACGCGCGGCTATCGCTGGCTGGGGCGCTTCGTCTCGCACCTGGCGCGCTGGCTCACCGGCATCGAGATCCACCCCGGCGCGACGCTGGGCGAGCGCGTCTTCATCGACCACGGCATGGGCGTGGTGATCGGCGAGACGGCCGAGGTCGGCGACGGCTGCACCATCTACCACGGCGTCACGCTCGGCGGCACCTCGCTCTACAAGGGCGCCAAGCGGCACCCGACGCTGGGCCGGGACGTGGTGGTCGGCGCCGGCGCCAAGGTGCTGGGCGGCTTCACGGTCGGCGACGGCGCCAAGGTCGGCAGCAATGCGGTGGTGACCAAGCCGGTGCCGGCGGGCGCGACCGCGGTCGGCAACCCGGCGCGCATCATCCAGGCCGAGGCCGACGCCAAGCGCGAGGAGGCGGCGTCCAAGATGGGCTTCTCGGCCTACGGCGTGACGCAGAACGACGACCCCCTGAGTCAGGCCATGCGTGGCCTGATCGACAACGCGGCGGCGCACGAGCACCAGATCGCGCTGATCTGGCAGGCGATCGAGAAGCTGGCCTGCGCGCGCGCGCCCGGCCTGCCGTCCGATGCGGCCAAGGTCGAGCATTTCCCGGCCGACAAGCTCAACGAGCTGGTCGGAAAGTGAACATCGTTCAGGCGATCAGGGGCGACACCACTGGCTTTCACAGGGGATGCCGTCCTTGTTGCCATCCATTCTGACGCCGGGGCAGTGCTGCAGGAAATAGGTGGCCTCCTCGCAGGAACGCATCTGCGAGCAATGGGTGCGGCCATCGCACTGGAATGACGGTTGGGCCGGTTGGATATGGGTTCTCGCCGGCGTGTCAATGGCAGGCTGGGTTTTCGAAGCGGCATGGCGCGATTCCCATCCCGTCAGCCCTTTCCAGGCAAATCCTGCCACGATCAGCAGGAGGACGATTTTTTTCATGGCGCTCTCCTCCTGGCTGATGGTTGCGGTTCAGCGTTGCGGCCGGATCGCGCTCTTGGGCCGGAAGGCCTTGCAGACCTCGTCGCGGGTCTCGAGGTAGGGGCCGCCGATCAGGTCGATGCAGTAGGGCACGGCGGCGAAGATGCCGTTGACCAGCTGCTGGCCCTCGGCGTCCTTCAGGCCTTCGAGCGTCTCGGCGATCGCCTTGGGCTGGCCCGGCAGGTTGATGATCAGGCTGCGGTCGCGGATCACGGCCACCTGGCGCGACAGGATGGCGGTGGGCACGAACTTCAGGCTGATCTGGCGCATCTGCTCGCCGAAGCCCGGCATCTCCTTGTGCGCGACGGCCAGCGTCGCCTCGGGCGTGACATCGCGCGGCGCCGGTCCCGTGCCGCCGGTGGTCAGCACCAGCGAGCAGCCGGCGTCGACCAGCTCGACCAGCGTGGCGCTGATCGTCTCCTGTTCGTCGGGGATCAGGCGCGCCGCGAAGGTGACCGGGTTCTTCAGCGCGCGGCCGAGCCAGTCCTGCAGCGCGGGCAGGCCCTTGTCCTCGTAGACGCCGCTGGAGGCGCGGTCGCTGATCGAGACGATGCCTATGGTGACGGGATCGAATTCGCTGCTGCGCTCGCTCATGTCCTCACTCCTGCTCGTCCGGGCTGTCTTGCTCGGCGGCGCGGGCGTCGGCGTCCAGGCGCGCGCGCACGAGCTGGAAGATCTCGCGGTAGGACTTGCCGTGGCGCGGCGCTTCGCCCGGCTGGGCGGGGACGGCGTCCTTGCGCGCCTGGCGGATCAGGGTGCGCAGGCGCTGCACGTCGGCGTCCGGGTCGAGCTCGAGCCAGGCCGGCAGGGCCTGGTCGTCGGCGACCAGGCGGTCGCGCCACTGCTCGGCCTGGTGCAGGCGCAGCGTGTCCTTGGCGCTGCCCTGGTGCTGCACCTCGAGCGCCTCCTCGACGGCCTTGACCTGCTGCTCGTCGAGCTTGCGCATGAGCTTGCCGATGAACTGCATCTGGCGCCGGCGGCCCTCGAAGTTGGTGATGCGCTTGGCCTCGGCCAGCGCCTCGAGCAGGCGTTCGGGCAGGTCGAGCTTCTCCAGCAAGCCTTTGCGCAGGGTGAGCAGCTGCTCGCCGAGCGCTTGCAGGTGGTCGCTGTGCTTCTTGAGGTCGGTTCGGCTCAGGTCGACATCGCCGCGCAGCTCGCGCTTGAGCTCGAGGTCGAGTTCGCTGCCGTAGGCGACGAAATGGCCTTTGACGAAATATCCTTTGGTGGGTTTGCGTGACATGCCAAGTATCATAGCCGCCGACATGAAAAAGACCTCCGCCAGCAAGCAGTCCCCAGCCCGCCCGGCGGCCCGCCGGGCCGCCACCCGCCAGAGCGCCGCGCAGCCGCAGGCGCCCGAGGCCGGCTTCCAGTTCAGCCGCGGCCAGTTCGAGGAACTGACCGACCTCGCGCTGTCCCATGCCAGGACGCTGGGCGCGAGCGACGCCGGCGTCGAGGTCTCGGAGGGCGCGGGCCTGAGCGTGTCGGTGCGCAAGGGCGAGCTCGAGAACGTCGAGCGCAACCGCGACAAGTCGCTCGGCATCACGGTCTATCTCGGGACGCGGCGCGGCAATGCCTCGACCTCGGACTTCTCGGCCGCGGCGATCCGTCGCACCGTGCAGGCCGCCTACGACATCGCGCGCTTCACGGCCGAGGACCCGGTCGCCGGCCTGCCCGACGAGCAGGACATCGCCGACGACTACCCCGACCTCGACCTGTTCCATCCCTGGGCCATCAGCGCCGAGGAGGCGCTGCAGATCGCGCTGCGCTGCGAGGCGGCGGCCCTGGCGACCAGCCGGAAGATCACCAACAGCGAGGGCGCGGGCGTCTCGGCCCAGCAGTCGCACTTCTTCACCGAGCACATGCGCGGCGGCGAGCGTGCTCGGCCCGGCATCTTCCGCGGCGGCTACGCGAGCTCGCGCCACAGCTTCTCGGTCGCGCCGATCGCCGGCCGCGGCGCGAACATGCAGCGCGACTACTGGTTCAGCTCGATGCGCGCGCCCGAGGAACTCGCCAGCCCCGAGGCGGTCGGACGCTACGCGGCCGAGCGTGCGCTGGCGCGCCTGAAGCCGCGCAAGATCGCCACCACCGAATGCCCGGTGCTGTTCGAGGCGCCGCTGGCCGCCGGACTGCTCGGCGGCTTCGTGCAGGCGGTCAGCGGCGGCTCGCTCTACCGCAAGACCAGCTTCCTGCTCGACAGCCTCGGCAGCCAGGTGTTCCCCGGGCATGTCGACATCCTGGAGGATCCGCATGTGCGCGGCGGCAAGGGCAGCGCCCCCTTCGACGACGAGGGCGTGCGCACGTCAGCGCGCCAGGTGGTCGAGGCCGGCGTGGTGCGCGGCTATTTCCTCTCGACCTACTCGGCGCGCAAGCTCGGCATGCGCACCACGGGCAACGCGGGCGGCTCGCACAACCTGTATCTGACCAGCCGGCTCACGCAGGCTGGCGACGATCTCGACGCGATGCTGCGCCGGCTCGACACCGGCCTGTTCGTGACCGAGCTGATGGGGCAGGGCGTCAACTACGTCACCGGCGACTACTCGCGCGGCGCCTCGGGCTTCTGGGTCGAGAATGGCCGCATCGCGTTCCCGGTGCAGGAGATCACGATCGCGGGCAACCTCAAGGACATGCTCAGGGGCATCGTGGCGGTCGGCGCCGACCAGTACGGCTACGGCGGCAAGAACGTGGGCTCGGTGCTGGTCGATCGCATGAAGGTCGCGGGCAGCTGAGCAGTGGTCCGGCCGGCGCCGGACCATTCGATCCGCCGGCCGGGCGCGCCTTTGTCCTGTGCCGGGTTCAGGCGGGCAGGGGTTCCGAGGCCGGGGGCAGGGCGTCGACCTCGACCGGCCGGCCCCAGAGCGTCGTGATGACGTCGCGCGCGTGCTGCGGCGCACCGCTGGTCCAGAAGTGTTCGGCGCCCGCGACGTCCGCATCCTGCAGCAGGCCCAGGCTGTCCAGCCGGCGCGCGAGCTCGCGCGCCACCGCCGGCGCCGGATCCAGCACGGCGACGTCTGCGCCGGCCAGGCGGCGCACCAGCGGCGCCAGGAAGGGGTAGTGGGTGCAGCCCAGCACCAGGGTGTCGGCGCCTTGGTCGAGCAGCGGCCGCACGTATTGCGCGACCGCGGCCTCGGTGGCGGGGCCGTCGAGCTCGCCGCGCTCGACGCGCTCGGCCCAGCCGGGGCAGGCCTGCAGCAGCACGCGCGCGCCGTTGGCGTGCGCCTGCACCAGCCGGGCCAGGCCGGGGCTGGCGACGGTCTGGCGCGTCGCCAGCACGCCGACCACGCCGCTGCGGGTGGCCAGCGCCGCCGGCTTGACGGCCGGCTCGATCGCGACGATCGGCAGGCCGGGGAAGGCGGCGCGCAGGTGCTGGATCATCAGTCCGGTCACGGTGTTGCAGGCCACGACCACGGCCTTGGCGCCCTGCTCGAGCAGGAAGCGGATGATGTGGCGCGAGCGCGCCTCGATGTGACCGGCGCTCTTTTCCCCGTAGGGCGCGTGGCCCGAGTCGGCGACGTAGCACAGCGACTCGTTGGGTAGCGCGCGGCGGATTTCGCGCAGCACCGACAGGCCGCCGACGCCGGAGTCGAACACGCCGATCGGACGCGCTCGGTCGTGCAAAGGCGTTGCTGGCATGCGCGGCGGCGGAGTGCTGCTGGGCGGGGCGGGTTGGCCGGCCGGAATCAGCCGGCCAGCGCGGCCTTGACCGCGGCCGAGACCAGGGCCATGTCGGCCTTGCCGGCGAGCTGGGCCTTGGCGGCGGCCATCAGCTTGCCCATGTCGGCGGCGCCCGGCGCGCGGCCGAGCTCGGCGGCCACGCCGGCGACCAGCGCCTGCACCGCCGCCGTGACCTCCTCGGCGCCCAGGCGGGCCGGCAGGTAGGCCTGCAGCACGGCGGCCTCGGCCTTTTCCTTGTCGGCCAGGTCGGTGCGGCCGGCCTGCTCGAAGGCGGCGATCGAGTCCTTGCGCTGCTTGAGCATCTTGTCGAGCACGGCGATCACGCCGGCGTCGTCGAGCGTGGTCTGGTCGTCGACTTCCTTTTGCTTGATCGCGGCGAGCAGCAGGCGGATGGTGGCGAGGCGTTCCATCGCCTTGGCGCGCATCGCGGCCTTCATGTCTTCGGTGATCTGTTCTTTGAGTGCCATGGTGCAGCCCGGAGGTAAAGCCGCCATCTTAGCGGCAGGATGGCGCGCGGCGGCCGGCAAGCGGCGGCCAGAAACGACAAAGCCCGCCTGAGCGTCCTCCAGCGGGCTTAAAGGTTGCGGTCACGCGGACCGCAGCGCTAGTCTGGCGATCAGTACAGGCGCTTGGGCAGCTGCATCGAGCGCACGCGCTTGTAGTGGCGCTTGACGGCGGCGGCCTTCTTGCGCTTGCGCTCGGCGGTCGGCTTCTCGTAGAACTCGCGGGCGCGCAGGTCGGTCAGCAGGCCCAGCTTTTCGATGGTGCGCTTGAAGCGACGCAGTGCGACGTCGAACGGCTCGTTGTCTTTAACGCGGATGGTGGTCATTAGCTAATGATTTCAAATTTTGCGCTGCGCCGGTGTCCAGGGAAGATCGGGCCTTGGGTCCGTGCTGCAGCAGTTTTCCCCGTCTGAATTGATCGTGGCCGACGGGGTTTGCCGGCAAAGACAAGCATTATAGCGTTGTATTTTTCGCTTTCGCGCTGTTACAGTGCGGCGAAAGAGGGGGCGTCCATGTTCGAGTCGGCAGAAATCGGTCACCGCATCGACAAGAAGACCTGGAAGCAGCGCGAACCCGAGTTGCGCGCGGCGCTGCTGGACATGCAGTTCCGCCTGCTGCGCGAGGCCAGGTTCGCGGTCGTGATCCTGGTCAACGGCGTCGATCTCGCCGGGCGCGGCGAGACGGTCAACGTGCTCAACGAGTGGATGGACCCGCGTCACATCCGCACCGAGGCCTTCGGCCCCATGACCGAGGCCGACCGCCAGCAGCCCGAGATGTTCCGCTTCTGGCAGGTGCTGCCGCCCAAGGGGCGCATCGGCATCTTCTTCGGCAACTGGTACACCGACCCGATCGAGGCCCACGCGCTGGGCGGGGAGAAGCACGAGCATTTCGTGCGCCGGCTCGAGCGCATCCGCCAGTTCGAGCGCATGCTGGTGGAAGAAGGCGTGCTGCTGCTGAAGTTCTGGTTCCACCTGTCGAAGAAGGCCGCCAAGGCGCGCATGAAGGAGTTGCAGGACAACCCTCGCACGGCCTGGCGCGTGACGCCGCAGGAGCAGCACAACCTCAAGCACTACGACGAATTCATCCGCGTCAGCGACCAGGCGTTGCGCAAGACCAGCCTGGGCGAGGCGCCCTGGCTGGTGATCGAGGGCAGCGATCCCTATTTCCGCTACCTGACCGCGGGCCAGCTGCTGCTCGATTCGGTGCAGCAGCGCCTGGACCGGCCGGCGGAGCACCGCAAGCCGGTGCATGTCGCGCCCGAGACGCGGCCGCTCGACCGGCTCAGCCTGCTGGCGGCGCAGGACTACGGCCGCAGCATCGCGCGCAAGCACTACGAGGAAAAGCTCGAGACGCTGCAGGGCCGGCTCAACGGCCTGGGCCGCGATCCGCGCATGCGCCACCGCGCGCTGGTCGTGGTGTTCGAGGGCATGGACGCGGCGGGCAAGGGCAGCACGATCCGGCGCCTGACGCAGGCGCTGGATGCACGCTTCTACCGCGTGATTCCGGTCGCGGCGCCGAACGAGAACGAGCGCGCCCAGCCCTACCTCTGGCGCTTCTGGCGCTACATCCCGCGCAGCGGCCACGCGACCCTGTTCGACCGCAGCTGGTACGGCCGGGTGCTGGTCGAGCGCGTCGAGAGTTTCTGCACCGAGGCCGACTGGATGCGCGCCTACGGCGAGATCAACGAGTTCGAGGAGGAGATCAGCGAGGCCGGGGTGGTGATCGTCAAGTTCTGGCTCGCGATCACGCCCGAGGAACAGCTGCGCCGCTTCAAGGAGCGCAGCGAGACGCCGCACAAGAACTTCAAGATCACCGAGGAAGACTGGCGCAACCGGGAGAAATGGCCGCTGTACGAGCAGGCGGTGGGGGACATGATAGACCGCACCTCGACCCAGATCGCGCCCTGGCACGTGATCGCGTCCGACGACAAGCTGTGGTCGCGCATCGCGGTGCTCGAGACGCTGTGCGAGCGCCTGGAGCGCGCGCTGAAGCAGCCCGACTGAAGGCGGCGCCGGCCCGCCGCGCTCAGGCCGTCGCCTGTGGCGCCCGTTCCGCCGCCAGCGCCTGCGCGCAGGCGTGGGCGCTGGCCCAGGCCCACTGGAAGTTGTAGCCGCCCAGCCAGCCCGTGATGTCGGCCACCTCGCCGATGAAGTAGAGGCCGGGCTGCTTCGACTCCATGGTCTGCGACGACAGCTCGCGCGTGTCGACGCCGCCGAGCGTGACCTCGGCCTTGCGGTAGCCCTCGCTGCCGGTCGGTGTCAGCTCCCAGCGCGAGAGCTGCTCGGCCAGCTGCCTGAGCGCCTTGTCGGAGGCCTCGGCGACCGGGCGCTGCCAGTCCGGGCTGCGGCGGGTCCAGGCGTCGGCCAGGCGGGCCGGCAGCAGGGTGGCGAGCTCGTTGGCGATCAGCTTGCGCGAACGGCCCTTGGCCTCGAGCAGCAGCTGCTCAATGTCGAGTTCGGGCGCGAGGTTGATGCGGATGGTCGCGCCCTCGCGCCAGTAGCTCGAGATCTGCAGCACCGCCGGGCCGCTCAGGCCGCGGTGGGTGAAGAGCAGGTCCTCGTGGAAGCTCATGCGGGCCTTCCTGGCGCCGGTCTCGATCTCGACCGGCAGCGCCAGGCCCGCGAGCTCGGCGTAGGGCGCCCAGGCCGCGCCGTCGAAGGTCAGCGGCACCAGGCCCGGCTGGCGCTCGACCAGGCGCAGGCCGAACTGCTGCGCCACCCGGTAGCCGAAGTCGCTGGCGCCGATCTTGGGGATCGAGAGGCCGCCGGTCGCGATCACGAGCGAGCGGCAGGCGACCGCGCCGCGCTCGGTCTGCAGCGTGTAGCGCGCGGCCGGGTCGGCGTCTGAAAAGGCGATCTCGCGCACGCCGCAGGGCTGCCAGCGCTGCACGCCGCCGGCGGCGCATTCGGCCAGCAGCACGTCGATGACGTCCTCGGCCGAGCGGCTGCAGAACAGCTGGCCCTTGTGCTTTTCCTCGAAGGGCACGCCGTGGCGCTGCAGCAGGTCGATGAAGTCGCCCGGCGGGTAGCGCGACAGCGCCGAGCGGCAGAACTGCGGGTTGGCGCCAACGAAATGCTGGTGCGGCTGGCGCGGGTTGAGGTCGCGGTTGGTGAAGTTGCAGCGCCCGCCGCCCGAGATGCGGATCTTCTCGGCGACCTTGGGCGCATGGTCGAGCAGCAGCACCTTGAGTCCGAGCTGGCCGGCCACGCCGGCGCAGAACAGGCCGGCGGCGCCCGCGCCGACGATCACGACGTCGAATTTTTCCATGGCCGCGAGTGTAGGCGGCTTTGATGGCATGACATTTGCGTGCGGCATACTGCCAGACTTTCAGCCTCAGCCATCGAATATGAATCTGCCCGCACACCAGCTCAGCATGACCGTGCTCATGTCGCCGGACATGGCCAACTTCTCCGGCAATGTCCACGGCGGCGCCATCCTCAAGCTGCTCGACCAGGTGGCCTACGCCTGCGCCAGCCGCTACGCCTCGCGCTATGTCGTGACGCTGAGCGTCGACCAGGTCATGTTCCTGCAGCCCATCCATGTCGGCGAGCTCGTGACCTTCCTGGCCAGCGTCAACCACACCGGCAACTCCTCGATGGAGATCGGCATCAAGGTCGTGGCCGAGGACATCCGCAGCCAGGCGGTGCGCCATGTCAACAGCTGCTTCTTCACCATGGTGGCGGTGGACGACGACCGCAAGCCGGTCGCCGTGCCGCCGCTGCGTCCCTTCAGCCCCGAGGAAAAACGCCGCTGGGACGCGGCGGTGCTGCGCAAGCAGGTGCGCAAGGAGCTCGCGCAGCGCTACCAGCAGGTACGCCTGCCGGGCGTGGTGGCGGCCTGAGCCGGCCGGCTTCTGGTGCATGATCGCGTCCATGCAGACCCCCCGTAGCCACGGCGAAAGCCAGATCGTCCTGCCCGCGTCCTTCGTGGCGCTGTTCGTGCCGCCCGGCAAGCTAAAAGCCAGCGAGCCCTACGAGGTGATCGCGCAGCGCCATGAGCTGTGCGAGGACATGGCGCAGATGCTGACCGAGCAGGCCGCCCAGCTGCAGTGGAAGCTGGGCGTGCACGAGTCCGACGTGCTCGAGCGCATGCACCGGGCCATCTCGGGCGGAGCGGCCGGCCTGAGCGAGGCCGAGGCGGTCTGGGTGATCAAGCGCCTGGCCGAACTGCTGGACTGGCCCTGGCCCAGCTGGCTGAACGCGCCGCCAGCCTGAGGGCCGAGGGCCGGCGTCGCACACTGCGGCCCGCCGTCTGGCGGACTGCCGTGGCGGATCAGGCGGCCTGGCGGCCGGTGGGCGCCGGCTTGGCCTGCAGCTGGCGCAGGCCGTGCAGCACATCGCCCACGACCAGGATCGCCGGGCTGCCGAGCCGCTCGGCCTGCAGGGTCTCGACCAGGCTGGCCAGCGTGCAGGCGGCGTGGCGCTGCTGCGGCAGGCTGGCGTGCTGCACGATCGCGACCGGGGTCTCGGGCGGCAGCCCTTCCAGCAGGCCGGCCCGGATCGACTCGGCGCTCGAGACGCCCATGTAGATCATCAGCGTGAGCCTGGCCTGGTGCGCGCAGGCGGCCAGCGCGGCCCAGTCGGTGCCGGCGTCGCCGGGCTTGGCGTGGCCGGTCACGAACACGACACCGTGCGCATGCTCGCGGTGCGTCAGCGGCACGCTGAGCGAGCTCAGCGCCGCCAGGCCCGAGGTGATGCCGTTGACGACGCTCACCGGCACGCCCGCTGCCTGCAGATGCTCGACCTCCTCGCCGCCGCGGCCGAAGATGAAGGGGTCGCCGCCCTTGAGCCGCACCACGGTCTCGCCTTCCTGGGCGGCCTGGATCATGAGCTTTTCGATGAAGGACTGCGGCGTGCTCTTGCAGCCGCCGCGTTTTCCCACGTGGACGATGCGCGCGCCCGGCGCGGCATGCTCCAGCACCGCGTCGTTGACCAGGTCGTCGACCAGCAGCACGCTGGCGGCCGCGATGGCCCTGGCGGCCTTGAGCGTGAGCAGCTCGGGGTCGCCCGGGCCGGCGCCGACCAGGGTCACCTGGCCGGGAGCGGTGAGGGGCAGGGCGTGGCTGGGGAGATGGGCGTTCGGCTTCATGATGCTGCCACTGCTTGCAAGATCTGTTCCACCTGGCGCGCGATCGGCCCCGGCACCGGCAGGCGGCCGGCCAGCACCTCCGTGGTGTAGGCGGCGGTGCTCGCGGCGTCGATGGCGGGCAGCTGGGGCAGTGTGGCGAGCGATCCCGTCTGGGCCTCCTGCACGCAGCGGCGCTGGCCGCGCAGGAAGACATCCATCTGCGGCAGGCGGCGCGGGTCGGCCACCGGCTCGCCCTCGGTGCCGCGCAGCAGCATGGCGCGCTGGCCGGTGAGCTCGAAGGTCGCGGCCATCGAGACCAGGTACTCGGGGTGGGTGTAGCTGCCGACCACCAGCGCGTCGCCGTCGCAGGGGTTCATGAGCTTGACCAGGCTGTGCGCCGAATTGCGCAGTCCGACCACGCGGCGCACCTCGAGCAGGCGCTGCAGGCCGGGACAGAGCACCGCGGTGGGCACGAAGCGCACCTGTCCGGGGCGCAGCGGCTCGACACTGACGTCGGGCGCGACGCCGAGCTGCTCCAGCACCGCGGCCGAGGTGATGCGGCTGGCCTCCGTGGCGGCGCCATGCACCAGGACGGGCAGGCCCTCGCGCGCGAGCAGCAGGGCCAGCAGCGGGGTCAGCACCGGCAGCCGGCGCGCTCCGTTGTAGCTCGGCAGCACCACGGCGGTGCGTCCGCCGGTCGGCACCCGGCGCAGGCGCGATTCGGTGGCGGCGATGAAGCCGGCCATTTCCTCCGGCGTCTCGCCCTTGATGCGCATCGCGAGGCAGAAGGCGCCGATCTCGAGCTCGCTGGCGCTGCCGTCGAGCACCTGCCCGAACAGGTCGGCGGCCTGCCCGCGGCTGAGCGAACGCGCGCCGTCCTTGCCGCGGCCGATTTCCTTGATGTATTGACTGATGGCCATGGGGCGATTTTCCGCGATGCCTGGCGAGTCGGGGCCGCCAGACGAAAAATCCCCGCCGTCGGTGCCGGCGGCGGGGACGGTCCGTTTCAGGCCGCGCTCGCCTGGGCGGCGGGGACGACCCGGATCAGGCGCTTGAGCGCCGGGAGGCAGGAGCCGCAGTTGGTGCCGCACTGCAGGCGTTCCTGCAGCGTGGCCAGGCGCTGTTCCTCGCTGCCCTCGCAGGCGGGCAGGGCCGCGGTGATGGCGTCTTCGCCGACGTTGAAGCAGGTGCAGACCTGGGGGCCGTGCACCTTTATCGCCACCGGCGGCTGGGCATCGGGGCGCAGCAGCAGGTTGCCGTAGCTCTCGGCCGGCAGCTCGTCCTGCAGCAGGGTCCTGAGCCAGCCCTCCGAGCGGGTGTCGCCGGCGAGCAGCAGGGCTTCCAGCTTGACCCCGGTGTCGGTCCGGGTCTGGCGGATGGAGCGGCTGCGATGGCGGCGGCGGTCGACGTAGCGCAGCGTGTCCGCTCCGTCCAGGCCGAGCAGCGTCGCGATGCGCGCCACCAGCTCCGCCGGCGGCGGCTCCGCGCAGGCGGCGCGCAGCATGACGCCGCTGCGCTCGCGTCCGAAGGGCACGCAGCTCGCGAAGCCGAATTGCGGCATCAGCGCGGCGAGTTCGCGCTGCACCTCGATCGCGCGCTCGTCGGGCAGCCAGGCCAGGGCCAGCAGCGTCCACGGCAGCGCGGCCTGCTCGACCCTGACCGCGCAATGCTTGAGTTCGGGCTGCTTGGACGTGGGGCAGAAGGCCGGCGTGGTCAGCGCGTTGACGCCGGCGAGCGGCTCGCCGCTGCTGCTGCGGCCGCTGAGCACTTCCGAGCCCCAGTGCATGGGGATGAAGGCCTGGTGCAGGCCGAGCTCGGGGCCGGGCTGCACCGGCAGCACGATGGCGCCGCGCGGACTGCTCACCCGCACCAGTTCGCCCGCCTTCAGCCCCAGCTCGCTCATGTCCTGCGGGTTGAGCGCGACGCCGGGCTCGGCCACGTGGCCGAACAGCCGGCCCAGCGTGCCGGTGCGGGTCATGCCATGCCACTGGTCGCGCAGGCGGCCGGTGCCGAGCGAGAAGGGATAGCGCAGGTTGCGCGGCTCGGCCAGGCGGCGCCATTCGTCGGCGGCGAAGCGCGCCTTGCCGTCCTCGGTCGCGAAGCGGCCGTCCTGGTACAGCCTGGGCTGGCCGGCGGCCGCGCCCGTCGCCATCGGCCATTGCTGCGGCCCGGCCGACTCCAGCAGCGCGTAACTCAGGCCGGTGATGTCGAGGTCGCGCCCGCGCGTGGTCTCGCGGTGCTCGTTCCAGATTTCTTCCGGGGTCTCGAAGCGGAACAGGCTGTCGCGGCCCGGGCGCAGGCGCGCCTCGAGCCGCCGCGCCACGTCGCGCGCGATCGCCCAGTCGGGGCGCGCCTGGCCCGCCGCGGGGACCGCGGCGCGCACCAGGGAGATGCGGCGCTCGCTGTTGGTCACGCTGCCGGACTTCTCGCCCCAGCTCGCCGCGGGCAGCAGCAGGTCGGCGTACTGGCAGGTGGCGGCGGTGGCATAGGCTTCCTGCACCAGCACGAATTCGGCGCGCTCGAGCGCGCGGCGCACGGTGGCCTGGTCGGGCATGGACTGCGCCGGGTTGGTGCAGGCGATCCAGAGCGCCTTGATCTCGCCGTCGGCGGCGGCCTGGAACATCTCGATCGCGGTCTTGCCCGGTCGATCTGGCAGCGCGTCCACGCCCCACAGGCGCGCGATCTCGGCGCGGTCGCCGGGGCTGGCGAGGTCGCGGTGGCCGGACAGCAGGTTGGCCATGGCGCCGACCTCGCGCCCGCCCATGGCGTTGGGCTGGCCGGTCAGCGAGAACGGGCCGGCGCCGGGGCGGCCGATCTGGGCGGTGGCCAGGTGCAGGTTGATCAGCGCGGCGTTCTTGTCGCTGCCGCTGCTGCTCTGGTTCAGGCCCATGCAGTAGAGGCTGAGCGTGGCGCCCGAGGTCGCGAACCAGCGCGCCGCCGTGTGCAGGTCCTCGACCTGGATGCCGCAGTGGCGCGCGACCTGCTGCGGCGTGGCCTGCGCCACCAGGGCCTGCAGCGCCTCGAAGCCGGTGGTGTGCTCGGCGATCCAGTCCGGCCGGGTCCAGCCTTCCTTCTGCATGATGTGCAGCAGGCCGTGGCAGAGCAGCACGTCGGTGCCGGGCTGGATCGCCAGGTGCAGGTCGGCGACCTCGGCGGTCTCGGTGCGGCGCGGATCGACCACGACCAGCTTGAGCCCGGGCCTGGCCTTCTTCGCGTCCTCGATGCGCCTAAACAGGATCGGATGGGCCCAGGCGGTGTTGCTGCCGGTGATGAAGAGGCAGTCGGCGTGGGCGAAGTCCTCGTAGCAGGCCGGCGGCGCGTCCGAGCCCAGCGTGCGCTTGTAGCCGGCCACCGCGCTGCTCATGCACAGGAGCGAGTTGCTGTCGATGTGGTTGGTGCCGACCAGGCCGCGCGCGAGCTTGTTGAAGACGTAGTAGTCCTCGGTCAGCAGCTGGCCCGAGAGGTAGAAGCCCACCGCGTCGGGGCCGTGCTGCTGCACGATCGCGCCCAGGCGCTCGGCCGCGAGGTCGAGCGCGGCGTCCCAGCCCAGCGGCTGGGGCTCGGCGCCGCGCCGCAGGCGCTGCATCGGCTGCAGCAGCCTGGCCTGGCGCGTGATCGTGGCGCTGGCCGTCAGGTGCAGGGTCGAGCCCTTGGTGCAGAGGCGGCCGAAGTTGGCCGGATGGTCGGGGTCGCCCCTCACGCCGGTGATCTGGTCGCCGCTGGACTCGATGATGACGCCGCAGCCCGTGCCGCAGTAGGGACAAGTGGATTTGGTTTCGGCCATGCGGCCTCCGTTCAGTTCTGATGCACGCCGGCGGCCGCAGTTCCCTGCTGGCCCGGCGTGCCGGTCCTTCAGCTCAGGGCCAGGAAGACCTCGCCGCCCTCGACCTTGACCTGGAACTTGTCGCAGGAGCCGACGTCGGGCGCGACGGCATGGCCGTCCTCCAGGTTGATGTTCCAGCCGTGCAGCGGGCAGGTCACGCGGCGGCCGTGCACCAGGCCCTGCGACAGCGGGCCGCCCTTGTGCGGGCATTTGTCATGCAGCGCGAATACCTCGTCGTCGGCGTTGCGGAAGACGGCGATGTCGCCGCCGCTGGCGCGTTGCACCACGCGCGAACCCAGCGGCGGGATGTCGTCGAGCTTGCAGATCAGTTTCCAGTGGCTCATTTCGTGTTTCCTCGGGTGTCGTGCGGCTCAGGCTTCGAGCTTGATGGGGATGAACTGCTTGATCGGCTTGGCCTCGCGCGAGGTCTGCCACGGGTCCTTGGCGTCCTTGAGCGCATCGAGCAGGCGGCCATGCAGGGCCCGGCGGCCTTCCTCGTCCTCGAGGATCTTGCCCTTGACGTAGTCGAGGCCGACGCGCTCCAGGTAGTGGCAGGTGCGCTCGAGGTACCAGCCTTGCTCGCGGTAGAGCTGCAGGAAGGCGCCCGCGTACTCCATGACCTCCTCGTCGCTCCTGACCTTGCACAGGAACTGCGCGACCTCGGTCTTGATGCCGCCGTTGCCGCCGATGTAGATCTCGTAGCCGGAGTCGACGCCGATCACGCCGACGTCCTTGATGCCGGCCTCGGCGCAGTTGCGCGGGCAGCCCGAGACCGCCAGCTTGACCTTGTGCGGCGCGTACATGTCGAACAGCATCTTCTCGAGCTTGACGCCCATGGACATCGCCAGCTGGGTGCCGAAGCGGCAGTGCTCGGCGCCGACGCAGGTCTTGACGGTGCGGATCGACTTGCCGTAGGCGTGGCCCGAGACCATGCCGGCGGCGTTGAGGTCGGCCCAGATCGCGGGCAGGTCCTCCTTCCTGACGCCGAGCAGGTCGATGCGCTGGCCGCCGGTGACCTTGACGGTCGGCACCTGGTACTTCTCGGCCGCGTCGGCGATCGCGCGCAGCTCGGCCGGCGTGGTCAGGCCGCCCCACATGCGCGGCACCACCGAGTAGGTGCCGTCCTTCTGGATGTTGGCGTGCGCGCGCTCGTTGATCAGGCGGCTCTGCGGGTCGTCGTGCGCCTCGTGCGGGAAGGTCGAGATCAGGTAGTAGTTGATCGCCGGGCGGCACTTGTCGCAGCCATTGGGCGCCTTCCACTCCATGAAGTCGAACACCGCCTCCTTGGTCGTCAGGTGCTGGGCCGCGATGGTCTCGCGCACCTTCTTGTGCGAATGGTCGGTGCAGCCGCACAGCGGCTTGCTGTCGAGCTTGGCCGGCGTGTAGGCGCCGCCGATGGTCGAGGCCAGGATCTGCTCGACCAGGCCCGAGCAGGAGCCGCAGGACGAGGCCGCCTTGGTGTGCTTCTTGACCTCGTCCAGGCTGAACAGGCCCTTTTCCTTGATCGCCTTGCAGATCGTGCCCTTGCTGACGCCGTTGCAGCCGCAGACCTCGGCGCTGTCGGGCATCTCGGCCGCCTTGCTGTTGCCGGCGTGGCCGACGTCGCCGACCAGGTTCTGGCCGAAGATCAGCGTGTCGCGGATGTCGTGGATGTCGCGCCCGTCCTTGAGCAGCTGGAAGTACCAGGGGCCGTCGGCCGTGTCGCCGTACATCACGCCGCCGACCAGCTGGTTGTCCTTGATCACCAGCTTCTTGTAGACGCCGCCGGCGGGGTCGTTGAGCACGATCTCCTCGGTGTCGTCGCGCCCGCCCATGAATTCGCCGGCCGAGAACAGGTCGATGCCGGTGACCTTGAGCTTGGTCGAGGTGACCGAGCCGGTGTAGCGGCCGATGCCGAAGCTGGCCAGGTGGTTGGCCGCGACCTTGGCCTGCTCGAACAGCGGCGCGACCAGGCCGTAGGCGATGCCGCGGTGGCTCACGCACTCGCCGACGGCGTAGACGCGCGGGTCGTAGGTCTGCATGGTGTCGTTGACCACGATGCCGCGGTTGCAGTGGATGCCCGCGGCCTCGGCCAGCGCGTAGTTCGGGCGGATGCCGGCGGCCATCACCACCAGGTCGGCCGGGATCTGCATGCCGTCCTTGAAGCGCACCGCGCCGACGCGGCCCGACTCGGCCTGAAGCAGGGCCTCGGTCTGCTTCTGCAGCAGGAACTTCAGGCCCTTGTCCTCGAGCGACTTCTGCAGCATGCGGCCGGCCACCTCGTCGAGCTGGCGCTCGAGCAGCCAGGGGCCGATGTGCACCACGGTCACGTCCATGCCGCGCAGCTTCAGGCCGTTGGCGGCCTCCAGGCCGAGCAGGCCGCCGCCGATCACCACCGCGTGCCGGTGCAGGCTGGCGGCCTCGATCATCTCGTCGGTGTCCTTGATGTCGCGGTAGCCGATCACGCCCGGCAGCTGGTTGCCCGGAATCGGCAGCATGAAGGGGGTCGAGCCGGTCGCGATCAGCAGGCGGTCGTAGCTCTCCTCGGTGCCGTCGTCGGCGATCACGCGGCGCCTGACGCGGTCGATCCGGGTCACGGTCTTGCCGGTGTGCAGCTTGATGCCGTTGTCGGCGTACCAGTCGAGCTCGTTGAGGATGATGTCCTTGACCTGCATCTCGCCGGCCAGCACGGGCGACAGCAGGATGCGGTTGTAGTTGGGGTGGGGCTCGGCGCCGAACACGGTGATCTCGTAATGTTCGGGGGCGATCTTGAGCAGCTCTTCCAGCGTGCGCACGCCGGCCATGCCGTTGCCGATCAGGACGAGTTTGGGCTTGTTCACGGACGTCTCCAGTAAAGGGGGTTGGTGACGTCCAAGCAAATGGCGTGCCAGAATTCAGCGCGGACCTAGCCCGCTTCTTGCTTGACCTGGCGCATGGCATTCGAAATCGACATAGGCTACGCCTCGCAGGCGGGCCGCAAACCGCTCAACGAGGACTTCGCGGCGGCCATGCTGCCCGAGCCGGCCCAGGCGGGCATGGGGGCGATCGCCGCGGTGGCCGACGGCGTGAGCCAGGGCGGCATGGGCCGCGAGGCGGCGCAGACCACGGTCACCAGTCTGGTGCGTGATTACTACGGCACGCCCGAGACCTGGGACACCACGGTGGCGCTCGAGCGCATCATCTCGGCGCAGAACGCCTGGCTGGCCGGCGTCAACCGGCGCCGTGCACCGGCATTGGGCATGAGCACGCTCACCGCGCTGGTGCTGCGCGGCCAGGGCTACGCGATCGCGCATGTCGGCGACAGCCGGGCCTACCTGCTGCGCGACGGCGAGGTGCGCCAGCTCACCCAGGATCATGTGGTCCGGCATCCCGACTTCTCGCACCAGCTGCTGCGCGCCGTCGGTGCCGAGGAGCAGCTCGTGGTCGACTACTGCCAGGGCGAGGTGCAGCTCGGCGACGTCTTCGTGCTGCTGACCGACGGCGTGCACAACCAGCTGTCCGAGCGCCAGCTGCGCCGCCTGCTGCAGCAGCAGACCTCGGATTCGCAGGCGCTCAGCCAGACCCTGGTGGAGCAGGCGCTGGCGCGCGGCAGCCACGACAACGCCACCGCGCTGGTGCTGCGGGTGCTGGGGCTGGACGAGGCCGGGCTGCACGACGCCCGGCGCCAGTCCGAGCTGCGCCCGGTGCTGCCCAGGCTCAAGGTCGGCGAGCGGGTGGACGGGCTGGTCGTGACCGCGCTGGTCGCCGACAACGGCATCAACCTGGTCTACCAGGTCCGCCACCCGGTGACGCAGGCGCTGTACGTGCTCAAGACCCTGCATCCGGCGCGCGCGCATGATCGCGAGGAGCGCGCCATGCTCGCGCACGAGGCCTGGCTGGCGCAGCGCCTGCAGTCAGGGCCGGGCGCCGAGCATCTGGTGACCTTGCGCGAGGCGCGCAGCCTGTGGCCGGCCGGCAGCGCGCAGGCCGGTGCCGAGCCGGCGGGCTTCTATCTGCTGTATGACTGGCATGCCGGCGAGACGCTGGAGCAGCAGCTGGCGCGCCATGGCCGCATGGGCGTGGCGCAGGTGCTGGGCATCGCGACCCAGGCGGCGCGCGCGCTCGGGCTGCTGCACCGCCAGGGCGTGATCCACCGCGACGTCAAGCCCGCCAACCTGCACCAGGGCGAGGACGGCGTGCTGCGCCTGCTCGATCTTGGCGTGGCGCTCAGCGGACGCGAGCCCGAGGCCGCCCGGCTGCTGCACGCCGGCACGCCCAGCTACATCAACCCGGAGCAGTGGGGCTTCAGCCTGGGCGGCGGCGACGGCCCCGAGCAGGCGCCCGACGCCCGCAGCGACCTGTACGCCCTGGGCGTGACGCTCTACCAGCTGCTGACCGGCAAGCTGCCCTACGGCGAGGTGCTGCCCTACCAGAAGGGGCGCTACCACCGCGACCCGCTGCCGCCCAGCCGGCACCACCCCGAGGTGCCGATCTGGCTCGACCATGTGCTGCTCAAGGCGGTGGCGCTCGACCAGCGCCGGCGTTTCGAGACCGCCGAGGAGCTGCTGCTGGCGCTTGAGCGCGGCGCCAGCCGGCCGCTGACCGCGCCGGCGGCCACGCCGCTGATCCAGCGCGATCCGGCCGCGCTGTGGAAGATCGGACTGGCCGTCAGCGGACTGCTGAACCTGATGCTGGTGTACTGGCTGCTGTTCCTGCCGCGCTGATCAGGCCGGCTCCATGCCGTTGCGGCGCTTGGCCTCGGCGGTGGCCGGCGAGGCCAGGAAAGCGAACAGCGCCCGCACCGCCGCGGGCTGGGTCGAGGCGCTGGCAAGACCGACCGAGAAGGTCGTGACGATCTGGATCTCGGGCGGCAGCGGGCCGAGCAGGGCGATGCCGCCCAGGTGCATCAGCTCGCTGAGCTGCTGGAAGCCGAGCTCGACCTCGCCGCTGGCGACCAGCGCGCCGACCGGCACGCCGGGCGGGGCGGTCACGATGCGGTCCCTGATCTGCTCGGCTATGCCCCAGCGCTCGAACAGCCTGGCCAGCGCCACGCCGCTCGGCCCGGTCGAGTAGCCCAGCGTGCGCGCCGCCAGCACGGCGGCCTTGAGCGCGGCCTCGCTCGAGATGTCGGGCGCCGGCGCGCCGGCGCGCACTGCGACCGCCACGCCCGAATGCACCAGGTCGACGCGGCTGCCGGCGACGACATGGCCCTCGGCGCTCAGCTTGTCGATCGCGTTGGCCGCCAGCGCCACCACGTCGAAGGCCTCGCCGGCCTGCACGCGCCTGGCCGCATCGACGCCGCCGACGGACTCGACCTGCACCTCGACCCCGGGCGCGACCTCGGCGTAGAGGGCGACGAGGTCGGCGAGCAGGCCCTTGGTGGCCATGGAGGAGATGACGCGGATGGTGGTGGACATGGGTAAGTCTGGATGGCAGAAAAACGAAGTCCCGCCGGGTGGCGGGACAGTGGCTTGCAGGTACGCAATCCTAGCGGATGCGGCGGGCGTCGGTCAGCGCCGCCGCTTGACTGGCCTCACTTGGTCGCGAGCGCGGTGCGGCGCGCGGCATTCGCCGGCTGGGCCGCCTGCGCGCCGCGCGCGCGTCCGCCCTTCTCGGCCCAGGTGCGGGTCCAGCGGATCTGCATCACGCGCAGCATCAGCAGCATGACCAGCGCCAGCAGCGCGAAGGCGGCGAAGCCCCAGAAATAGCTGCCCAGGTACTGCTTGGACAGTCCCATGGCGTTGGGGATGAAGCCGCCGCCCAAGGCGCCGACCTCGCCGATCATGGAGCCGGCCACCGCCGTGCTCAGCGGCCAGCGCAGCGGCACCAGTTGGAACAGCGCGCCGTTGCCGGCACCCAGGGCGGCGAAGCAGAGCATGAACAGCAGCGTGGTCACCGGCAGCGAGCCGCCGGCCAGGCCGCAGGCCAGCAGGCTGATCGCGGTCAGCACCAGCACGCCGCTGAGCGTGTTGATGCCGCCGACGCGGTCCGAGATGTAGCCGCCGACCACGCGCACGGCCGAGCCCATCAGCGTCGCCAGCATGGTCAGCTGGCCGGCCTGCACCTTGGTGACGCCGAACTGGTCGTAGAAGTAGGTCGGCAGGAAGCTGGCCAGGCCGATGAAGCCGCCGAAGGTCACGACGTAGATCAGGCTGAAGGCCCAGCCATCCTTCTCGAACAGGCAGGCGATGTGCTCGCGGAAGGTCTGGTGCTCGTTGTCCGGCGGCTCCTTGGCCAGCAGGATCATGACCGCGAACGGCAGCAGCATGCACAGGCCGGCCAGGCCGTAGACGGTCTGCCAGCCGTAGGCCTGCGCCAGCGGCGGCGCGAATAGCACGGCCAGCACGGTGCCGGAGTTGCCGGCGCCCGCAATGCCCATGGCCAGGCCCTTGTGCTGGGGCGGAAACCAGCCGCTGCCCAGGCTGAGCGCGACGCCGAAGCTCGCGCCCGCGATGCCCAGCAGCACGCCCATGGCCAGCACGTGGTCGTACTCGCTGATGAAGAAGAAGCCGAAGGCCAGCGCCAGCATGATCAGGCTCATCTCGACCAGGGCCGCGTTCTTGCGCCCGATGTACTGCGCCAGGATGCCGAGCGGGAAGCGCATGAAGGCACCGGCCAGGATCGGCACCGAGATCATGAAGCCCTTCTGCGCCGCAGTGAGCTGGTAGGCCTCGGAGATGAAGGGCGCCATCGCGCCGTTCAGGACCCAGACCGCGAAGCAGAAGTCAAAGTAGAGGAAGGCGGCGAACAGTGTCGGTGCATGTCCCGACTTGAGGAAGGTGCGGAATCCGGCCATGGTGCAAATCCTTGGAGAAACGGAGGATGCCAAGGCTCAAGCGAAAACCGTGCCACCCTTTTCCGGCCCGGCGTGGGGCGTGCCGGTTCCGCTTTGCTCCCGTGGACGGGACGCCGCACCGGGCTTGTGCGGGGCATGCATCCGAGCAGGTGCATGCTGGTGCCGGCCAATCAGGCCGAGGCCGTGCGCAGCGAGTCGCCTGGCCGGATAGGCCTGCAATCCGGCCCGCAGCGCCTGCAGCAGCTGGCGTTCGACCTCGCGCAGCTCGTTCATGCGCCGGCTGCAGCTGCGAAACCACACCTCAGCGAGCGTGGGGTCCAGCACGGCCTGGTCCGGCCACTTCTTGCCCCGCATCAGGTGCAGCAGCGTGGCGAGCTCGCTGCCGAGCCCGGGGTCGCCCGAGGCCGGGCCGGCGCTCTGCGCCAGCGCCAGCAGTCCCTCGATGCGCCGGCAATAGGTCTCGAACATCTCCTGGCGCGAGCATTGCAGCAGCAGCACGC
>JBEEPT010000200.1:0-10873 GCA_041190985.1 Pseudomonadota bacterium | reverse complement strand
CGCAGCGCGTCGGTCAGCGACGTGCGCATGCTGGCCGTCGTCTTGCCGCTCGAGCTGGTGTAGGTGACGGTCACTGCAGCCCCTCGCCGTTGCCGATCGTGCAGACGAGGTCGATGTACTCGCGGCCCGCCACGTCCTCGATGACCTGGCGGATGTCGAAGATGCGCGTCACGCCGCCCGATGTCTCCTCCGCGCGCATGGCCGCTGTGATGCCGGTGCGCCAACGGATGCGGATGCTGTAGGCCGTCTCGCTCACCGCTTGGTCAGCGACCGGGCGCTCCGAGCGGATGGACGACAGCCCCGACTGCGAGCGGATGTCGGCCCAGACGGTGGCGACGGTCGACCACGTCGTCGACTGCTGCCCCCACGAGTCCACGCTCGCGCCGCGCTGCTTGATCGTGATGCGACTGCGCAGCGTCCCGGCGTCGAGAGGCATGTCAGTACGCCAGGATGACCCGGTAGCGGTCGAGCAGCGCGTCGCCGTGCCGGTTCGGCACTTCCTGCATCGCCAGGCCTCCGGAGATGGCCTCGCGGAAGCGGTACAGGGTGGCGGCGCGCATCTTGATCCACAGCTTGATCGGCTCCGGCACCGCCGCAGCAGCGCCGTAGCCGCACGTGAAGGTGACGGTCACGGCACCCGCGGTGTCGAGCGTCGTCGGCCAGGTGTAGCCGTAGGCCGGCAGCACAAACCCGGGCTCCTCGCCGGTCGGGTCGAGCACGTAGGCCGACGACGACAGCGTCTGCGTGGCGCCCGCGGTGTCGATGTAGGTGATCGACGTGATCGCGCTGACCGGCGGCATGCCGAGTTCGATCTCCGTCCACGGGAAGCAGTCGATGACGCGAGCCCACGTCTGCGTGATCAGCGCCCGGCCGAGGATCTGCTCGCACTGCTGGCGCGCGGCCACGCCGTAGGCCGTCAGCAGGGTGTCGTCGTCCGTGATGTCCGTGTCGACGCGGGCCTGCGCCTTCAGCTCCGCGAGCGTCACGGGCTCCGTGCTCGGCTCGGTGATCAGCTTCAGCATCAGCGCGTCCTCAGCATGGACCCGCGGCGGGCACCCATCAGGGTGCCGAGCCGGCGGGCAAGTTCAGGTCCGTGCCCGTGCGGCGCGGAGCTGTTCGTCACGACGCCGGCCAGCGTGCCGACGACAAGGTCCAGCGCCGTCGCGGCCTCGGTGATCGACACCGAGTAGCCGCCGGGCACAGACACCGTGTCGGACGCCGAGCCCGTCTCCGTCAGCAGCGCGACAAGGCTGGCCGTTCGCGCCACCACGTCGGAGGCGCTCGCGGCCTCGGCGATCTGCGCGACGAGCTGGGCCACCGCGGCGACGGTATCGGTCGGCGTCGCCGACTCCGTCAGGCTCGCCGAGTAGATGTTGCCGTTCAGACTCGACGTGCTCGCGTCCGTGGCACTGGCCGCCTCTGCGATGGCCGCAGCGGCCAGCAGCACCGCCGAGACGATGTCGGACGCGGTCACAGTCTCGGCAACCGTCGCGCCCATCGTGCGCACGGCTGCCACTACATCGGTCGCGCTGGCAGCCTCCGTCACCGATCGCGGCCAGGTTGCCGTCGATGCGACCGTGTCGGTTGCGCTGGCGCTTTCCGTGACGCTGCGGCCGTAGGTTGCGATCAGCGTCAGCGCGTCGGTTGCGCTGGTCGACTCGGTCAGATCGACGTTGTACGTCGCGGGGCCGCCGCCGGCCGAGTTGAGGAAGAGCTTTCGTGCGCGGCGCGGCGCGTAGATCGCGCCGTAGTAGTCTTGCGAGGAGATCTCCTGCGCCTGGCCGAGCGTCGGCACGTTACCGGCGCCGGACCACATCACCGCATCGAAGATGACGCCCGTCAGGGTTTCGCCGCTGTTTCCGCGGCGGCCGAAGGTGATGTACTTGAACGAGATTTTGTTGTCGACGGCCCCTGCATAGGCCATCAACAACTTGCCGTTGAGGTAGAAGTACGTCGACCCGCTGCTCGTCGGGCAAACAACGACCAGCGTATGCACCGCGCTCGTTGAGCCGAACGGCGCCGTCGTCGATGTCTGCAGAAGCGCAGACCCCTCGGACAGCAGTTCGAGTTGTTCCGACGTGTTGATGCGGACTTGCGTCCCGTTGTCGGCTCCGTTGATGCCGAAGATGGTCTGCGTCGTCGCGGTGGTGAGCTGCTGGAATCGCAGCGCCATCGCGTAGACCTTCCGGTCCGGCTGCGCGGCCAGGGTGTGCATGACACCGCCGCCGCTCATGTACATGCCCAGCTCGGTGCCGTGCGAGCGATGGCCGACGCCCGTCCATGTGCTGGACGAGTTGACCGGGCCCGGGAAGATCTGCTGGCGGTCGCTCAGTGTCCGAAAGACCGCGAACGGGTTTGGCAGCGCCGGATTGATGTCCGCGAAGCCGCTAGGCGGCTGCCGCGTCCACCTACGCGAGCCGAACAAGCTCATGTCTTAGGCTACGTCGTACTTGATGCCGACGTACTTCCAAACATGGTTTCCGGCCGTGCTGTTGCTGTTCACGCCGGTGTTGTGGGCGATGAACAGGCCCCAGCGCTTCGGGAGCACGCCGCCGAATCGTTCGGCCACGCTGGTCGGTGCCAGGTAATACGCGCGGTTGCTGGTCGTGGCGTCGATGTACATCGTGCCCAGCAGCTTGACCACTCCCACTAGCACGCCGGCCGAGGTCACTGTTTCTGCGCTTGAGGTGCCGTCGAACACGTCCTGATAGGTCGGCGAGTCGTCGCTCTGGGCGTAGACGTACACACGGCACTCGGTGTTTGCCGCGGGCGTCGTGCCGCACGTCCAAAGGCCGGATACGAGCGCGTCGACGTAGAGGTTCGTGCTGTTGTCGATGGCCGTCGACTCGACGCCAGCCGTCCACGTAGACGACGATGCGACGTTCTCCGGCGCAATCGTGAAAGTCGCGTATGACGAGTAGTTGATCGAGACGGTGGACATCGATCACCTCACGGCAGGTTGCGGGCGGCTTCCACGTCGCCGGCCGACAGCGAGCCCTCAAAGCCCATCACGCGCGCAGTCACGGTTCCGGTGGTGTCGGAGCCCTGCGAGGCGGTAACGAGGATCTTTTCGGCCTCGGTGGCAGCGCGCGTGCATGCGTTCAGCACGTTCACGCCACTGGCCCCCGCTGCGCTCACAAAGGCCCCGCTAGAACCGGACGGCAACTGAATCACGGCATCGCGCAGGCCACCGCGGATATTCGGCTTCGATGCATCCAGCGCCGCGCGACCCTGCGTCATCATCTGCAGGTTCATCTGTTTCGTCTGGATCGCGAGTAGCTGCGCCTGTCGCTGCGTGGCGATCAGTTGCGTGCTCAGCGTCGCGTCATCCAGCGCCGCGGAAGGCGTGAACTTGCTGAAGTCGATCGCGTCGAGCACGGTGGTGGTCGGCACCTCCGTGCGCCAGACCGTGAACGTCGGCGATGCCGGCTGATTCAGGGCCTGCGCGAGCGCGACGTAGCCGTCCGAGTTCTGCGCGAACGACGACCACGCGCCGTTTCCGTTGATGGCCGTCTTCAGGGCCTGCAGTTGAGTGCTGGTCAGCGCCATGATCAGAGGCTCGCGGTGTAGGTCACGTTCAGCGTGTCGCCGTTGGCGACAGCGCGGTCACCGCCGGAGAACAGGCCGGCGCTGTAGAGGGCGCCGTTTGTGTTGCCGACAGTGGTGGTGGGCGCAGTGCCGCCGGTGCTCTTCATGAGCATGAAGGCGCCCTTGATGGTGTCCGTCGCGATGATCGAGAACGAGACCGCGCTCGACGTGGCGAGCGAGCCGGCCGAGGCCGTGCCCATGCTCGGGCTGCCGCGGGCGGCACAGGTGCTCGAGGGCGCCTCGTTCCAGCCGTTGGTCGGCGAGCCGCCGCCGGCCGCGGTGATGTTCGCCGCGGTGTTCGTCGCGCTGATGGCGCTGTAGCCGGTGTCCTCGATGAGGCCCAGCACCAGCGTCTGCGTCAGCGTCGAAGCCTTGAACCCGTGCGTCAGGAGCGCGTTCTTGCCCTCGGTGACGACGGTGTTGCGGAACTCGTCCCGCCACTTCAGGCGGCCGTCCTTGTCGAAGCACTCCGCGACGAAGACGCCCGTGGCGACGGCTTCCTCGTCCAGGCCGGCGCCGAGGCCGACCGATGCGCCGGCCTGAGCCTGCGCGTTCGCGCGCTCGCCCATCATTGCGGCACCTCTTCGAGTTGCGATTCAGAGAACCACCGCTGCACCGGCTGACCGTTCTCGGTCCAGACGAGCAGCAGCTCGAGTTCATCGTTCACGATGCGGCGTTCCTTCACCTCGCCCACGATCTCGGGCTGGATGAGCCGCGCGGTGGCTCCGGTCTTCATCTGTGGGCGCTCCAGGAATGCGAAGGGGCGCCGGGCCGTGAAGCCGCGGCGCCCCGTTCAGGGCTGCGTCAGGTCAGGTTCAGTCGGTCAGCGCGGTCGCGCCGGTGTAGCGCGGCGCGTACAGGTTGTAGATGACCACGCAACCGCGCGACGCCGTGGCCGCGTGGCCGGTGGCGTCGACGCGGAAGCAGTCGAACCCGTTTGCCAGGTCCAGATCCGAGGCCTGGATGTCGATCACATAGAACGAGTCTTTGCTGTTGGTGGTCTGGGTGGTGAACGTGTTCGACGAGACCGCAGTCTCGGTCATCGTCTTGGACGCGACGTAGTCGGTGTTCGCCAGCATGCGCGTGAAGGCGAGCGCCTTCTCGCCGGTGCCAGCCACCGCCGTCGCCTGCTTCAGCGTGACCGCCGTGCCGGTGACGGTCGTGCCGTCCGCGATGTAGATGAGGATCTGCGCTCGCGTGTAGCCCTTCATCGACACGTACGTCGTGTCGCCGAGGGTCGACGTGAGCAGCAGGCCGGCTGCTGCGACGACGGTCGTCACTTGCTCGTCGAGGCGAGCGTTCTGGGAGATCATGTTCGGACTCCTTCAGGTGATGGGATCAGCGGGCCTGCAGCGTCACGAAGTGCGACAGGGTGTTGCTGCCGTTCTTGCGCGCGATGGCCGCCGACAGCCACGGCTGGCCGGTCAGGCGCATGCGGAAGCGGAACGCGGTCAGGTTCTGATCGAACCACAGGTGCATCGAGGTGTCGGCCTCGGGACCGGAACTCTTGACGAGCGCCAAATACTGCGACAGGTCGGCCAGGATGATGTCGCCCAGCGAGGACAGCGCAGACGCCGCCTCGGTGAACAGCACCGGCCGACCCATCAGGCGGTAGTCCGGACCCGTGAGGGTGCTCGGGCCGTCGAACTGGATCGGGATGCCGCCGACGTTCTCGGTGCCGGCCACGTTCTTGACCGGCGTCGAGAGCGAGCCGAGCTGCGGCAGGATGTCCTGGTTCGCGATCCACACCGAATTGCGGAAGTTCCGCGGCGGCATGCGCGCCATCATCTTGAGGATGTTCTGCGCGTAGATCGTGTTCGCAGGCTGCGAGCTTTCCTTCGACACCGTGACCAGGCACGGCGAGTTCAGGATGCCCAGCGGCATGCCGGCGCCCGTGCCGTTGACGATCGCGTCCGTGACCTTGAACGCGATCTTCTGCGGCGCCTTGCGCGAGACGTAGGCCGCCATCAGGGTCGAGTCCTGCAGCAGCTCGTCGGTCATCGGCACGAGGGCCGTGACGCGGTGCAGCTTCATCGCCACTTCCTTGATGCTCGGCTTCGACTGCGTCATCGCGCCGGCTTCCGCGTCCCAGTAGGCCAGGATGCCGCCCGAGGTCTGGTGCGCCGTGGTCTCGTCGACCGGAAGCGTGATGTTGTTCGACTCGCTCGGCATCACGTCGCAGCGCGGCAGCAGTTCGGCGTCGTCGAGGACGACCGTCATGATCTGCTGACGCCACACGGGCGGCACCGCGAAGCCGCCGTCCGCGCCGGACGCCTCGTTGCCGTAGGTGGTGGCCGAGGCCGCCTGCAACTGCACGAGGCGGTCGTCGGTGGCCTGCGGGCGAACGACCGACTCCTTCACCGCCACGGCGAACTCGCCCAGCGACTTGAAGCCGTACTTGCCGCCGTCCTGCTCGATCTGCGGGCCGGTGTTCTCGATGCGCGAGCCGGCCGGCAGCTCGAGCGAGCGCTCGGCGTCGATTGCCGCCTGCTCCTGCTCGATGGCCGCCGACAGTTGCTCGGCTTCGGTCTTCGCGGCGTCGAATGCTGCGTTCTGAGCCTCGGTGAACAGGGCTTCCCCTGCCTCGGCGCGGATCGTCTTCATCTTGTCGACGGCCGCGGCCTTGCGCTGCTTGAGCGCGTTCAGTCGCTTGATCATGATGTCCCTTTCGGATGTGAAAAAGCCCGCAGGGCTTGCGCCGTGCGGGCCGGTTCGGGTTGACAGGTGCGGCCGTCGGGCCGCTGACGCACCGTCGGGCGCGTCAGGTGCTGGAGCCTGTCAGGTCTCCAGGATCTGGATGTCGCGCGCTGCCCGCGCGGAGGTCATGGTCGGCCGGCGCTTGGGCTTGCGCGCCTCGGCGATCACGTCTTCGAGCGTGCCGATGCGGTCGGCCATGCCGGAGGCGACGGCGTCTGCCGCGACCTTCATGCGGCCTTCGCCGAACGCGGGGCCACGGACGACATCGACCGGCACGCCGCGGCCCTTCGCCACTGCGCGCGTGAACTGCGCGCCGTAGGCGTCGACCATCTGCTGCAGGTACGCCCGGGTCTCGTCGGTGAGCGGGCCGGACATGCCCTCGGACTTGTACTTGCCGTAGCTGATGAACTCCGTCTTGATGCCGGCCTTCGCGTCCTTCTCGGTGGTGTCGACGTAGGGCATGCGCACGCCGATCGAGCCGACCATGCCGGAGGGCGTGACGACGATCTCCGAGGCCTGCGCGGCGACCCAGTAGGCGGCACTCGCGGCCTCGGAGTTCGCCACGGCGATCACCGGCTTGACGGTGCGCGCCGCAGCCACCGTGTCGGCCAGTTCATTCGTGCCCGAGACGCTGCCGCCCGGGCTGTCCACGTCGAGGACGATCGTGCCGACGTTCGGATCTGCGGCTGCGGCGCGCACGGCACTCGCGATGGCTTCCGTGCTGGTCAGCGGGCGCGAGGTGTTGGCGACGGCATACGCGCGGTGCGCCATGACGCCGTAGATCGGGATGATCTGCACGCCGCCGCCGCTGGCCTCCTGCATCTGCGCCCGGCGAGCGGCGGCAGCCTCGGGAGCCCCGCCGACAGCGGCCTCGATCTGGTCGTTCGACAGTCGCACCCCGGCCGCCCAGCGTTGGAGCAGCATCTCGGCGGCGCTGAAGGCCTCGTCGGTCATTGCCCACGGGGCGGCGTAGAACGCGGTCAGCAGGCGGTGCATCTTCAGTCCTCCAGGGCCAGGCGCAGCAGCTCGGCCGATCGTGCGTCGACGAAGTCGTCGTCCGCTGTGGGGTTCGCGGCCAGCATGTCGGAGAGGTTCTCCTCCAGTGCGTCGGCCGGCATGCAGAGCACCTCGCCAAGCCATCGCACGTGCTCGGCGTCGAACGCCTGGCCCTTGCGCAGCATCGCCGCCTCTTTCCGGGCAGCGCGCCGGGCTGCCGCGGCTGCGATCAGCATGCGGCGCTCGGCGCCGGGCGTTGCCGGTGCCCGGGACGGCTGCGCGCCGGCCGTCGCCATGTTCATCGGCTGCAGCGGCTCGTCCAGTCCGTCGAGCGGGTTCAGGTTCTCCATCCGGCGGGCCTCGTTGCGGAGGAGCCATCCGTCTTGAATGCCCTTCCCGTAGGCCTCGTACCGGGTCTTCGTGTCGCCGCGCAGCAGCATGTCGACCTTCAGCTCCGCGAAGTAGCCCTCCCCGAAGTCCAGGTCGCGGAGCAGGGTCTGCTCCCACATCACGCACGACGGCAGCACGGCGTCGGTGACGAAGTCGAGCTGTTGGTGCTCGATGTTCCCCCACGTCGCGCGGTCGAGGATGCCGAGCTTGTGCGGCGGCACGCGGAACAGGCCGGCAATGTCGGTGTCGCTGTACTTGCGCGACTCGATGAACTGCGCATCGACGTTCGACAGCGGGATCGACTGCAGCTCCATGCCGTTCTCGAGCACTGGCGTGCGGCCGGTGTTCTGGCCGCCGTAGGCCGCGGCGAAGTCGGCCATCCACTTGCGCCGGGCGTCGTTGTCCTTGAACCGCCCGGGGAACTTGATCCACATGGGCGACTTCGCGCCGTTCTTGAAGTACGCCGCGCCGTAGTCGCGCGCCGCGATGCCGGCTCCGATGGCCTCGCGCTCGCACTCGATCGGGTTCATGCCGGTGTAGCCGTCCGCACTCAGCCCGGCCAGGTGCAGCACCTCGCCCGGCAGGAGCACGTCCTCGCCGCCACCATTCCTGGGCCGCACGCGGTAGCGCGGCATGCCGTTGGGCAGGATCTCGACCTTGACGAGGTCGGGATGCAGCGGCAGGAGCATGTCCGGGCGCCCGTTGCCGGCCGTCACGATGCGGCTGTACCCGTTCCCGCGTAGGTCGACGTGCGACTGCATGAGCTGGCGCCACTGCATCGACGTTTGCCACGGGTTCGGCTGGTCGTGCAGCAGCGGGTACAGCGGGTGATCGGTGGCCGCTTCCTTGCCGCCGTCGTCGCGCCTGCGGTAGATCTGCAGCGGCAGCATGCCGATGGTCTCGGCGCGCACCCGGACGCACTTGTAGACCGTGGACAGACGCAGCGCGGTCTCGGACGTGACGGAGACGCCCGACGCGGTCGCCCCTCCGATTGGGTTGAACCAGAAGTCATCGTCCGGACCGCGGGCGGCCCGGAGATCTCGCAGCGCGAACATCAGCGCGAGCCGCCGCCCAGGACGGCAGTGACGACCGTCACGCCGATGACGATGCCGCCGGCCACCATGAGCCCTAGCGGAACGCTCACCATCGCCGCGCCACCGCTCGCCAGCACCAGGCCGACGAGCATGGATGCGTTGTAGACGTGTCGGTTCATCGTCACCCCACGACGCACAGCTCGTCGTCTACGGTCAGGACATGCGCAGCCTGTGGCGCGCGGCTCATCAACTCGACGGCGTTGAACAACGCCATCAGCGGGTCGATCTTCGCGAACCCAGCGGCCTGTTTGGTGATCTTCACGGCGTTCCCAGCCGGCTCGACGCGGGCATTGCCAACGCTCCAGGCCATGAGCCGCGAGGCGCCGTGCCTCATGGTGCCCTCGGCGAGCTTGCGCTCGGCGGTCTTGATGGCCGACATCAGCCGCCAGCCCTGCGAGACGCCGACGATGCGCTCCAGCGGGATGCCGGCCGCCACCAGTGCGTCGACAACGGCGCCGATGCCTGACACGTCCACGCCGTACTTGTCGGCCTTGCCGGACTCCTCGACCTGCAGCGCTATCGCGACCAACTCTTCGATGTCATCGCCGATCTTGCCGACGAGGGTCAGGTCGCCGTCAGCCTCGAAGTCGCGAAACCGCGCGGCCTCACTCTTGCGCCGTTCAAGTACCGAGGGATGCGCCCAGGCATGGACCCAGTGCAGCCACTCGCCCGTGTCCGCGTGCCGGCCGACGACTGCCAGGCCGAAGAGGTCGTCCAAGCCGCCGCCGTCGATGCCGATCGTGACCACGTCGGCCAGCTCGAGCACCTGGTCGAGCGTCAGCGTCGGATCGCCGCAGGCTTCCCAGTGGTCGGCTCCGGCCCAGCGGTCGGACTGGAGGGCGAGGCCGATCTCGACGTTCAGGTGCTGCGACGCCCACCGCCGGACCTCCTCTTCGCCGCCCTCGACGGCCGCCCGGTAGTCCGGCAGCAGTCGCTCGACGGTGATGGAGCGGCCGGCATTCGGCGTGACCATCGCCCAGTTGACCGGATCGCGCCAGTCGGTGCCTTCCGGCATCTCGTACAGCAGCGGCAGGATCGGCGCCTGCAGCCTGCCGTCGCGCACGGCGCGGGCCTTCATCAACTCGGAGCGGAAGACGCCGGACGGCGGGCGCTCGCTCTGGGTCGTGATCGTGACGAGGAACCCCTCCGGCTGGCTGATCAGGCCGCCGCGTAGCTGGCCGAGCACCCGGTCGGCGCTGGCGTCCTCCGCGATCACGTGCAGCTCGTCCAGCAGCACGCCGGCCGGCTTCGTGCCGGTGACGACCTTCGGGTCGAAGCTCTTGACCTTCAGGAAGGCCCCGGTCGGGCGGAATGTGATGCGCTTGACGTGCTCCTGCACGTGGCACTTCGCCTGCAACACCTCGTCGGCCTCGATCATGCCGACTGCCTGCGCGAACGCCAGGTTTGCGACCTCCTGCGTCGGCGCCACGAGCAGGAACTCGGCGCGCGGCCGGTTCGACATGAGCATCGCGACCACCATGATCGCGGCGCCCGCGGTGGTCTTCGCGTTCTTCTTCGGCACCATCGCGAACAACTCGCGCACGTGCCGCTGTTCACCGTCCCAGGAGCCGAACAAGGCCCTCACGATGTCGCGCTGCCAGTCCCCTGCCGCCTCGGCCAGCAGCGGGCGCCCCGGAACGTCCGGCAGGCGCAGCATGTTGAACATCGTCACCGCCCGCAGGGCGGCCTCTTCGTTCAGCGGAAGCGCCGGGAGCAGCGATCGGCCAGCCCTGATGCGGTCCTGCCAGTCTCGACAGGACGTGTCCCAGGTCATTGCCGGGCTTCAGCTTCACCCAGGAGCGCCGCCCACCCGGTGCCGGCCGCTGCCGTCTTCGCCCGCGCGGCCACCGCGGCGCGCTTCCCGGGCTCAGCGGCTGCGGACAGCTTCGCAAGGGTCTTCGCGGCGTCCAGCTGGGCCAGACTCGGCACGATCTGTCCGCGCATGACCTTGAGCAGGAAGTCCTTCGGCTCGTCCGTGGCCGCAACTTCGGCCGGCGGGCGCGGTTTCGGGCCAGAATTCGGCCTCGCACCCCCGCTCCTACCCTTCACACCGGCCATTTGAACCTCGTTTGAACCCTAGGGGGTGGGGGATGAAATCTGTCGCTGAG
>JBEEPT010000199.1:0-18722 GCA_041190985.1 Pseudomonadota bacterium | reverse complement strand
CAGGTTTCCGTGGCGCCGCTGATGGCTGAAGTCATCCAGCGCATCGCCAATGGTGACTCGGTGATGGATTTGTTCGCCGAATCGAACTGATTCGACGACAAAAAGCAGCGTCCACCTCGGTGGGCGCTTTTTCTGTATGGGGTCGCTGGTCGCGGATGGCCCCTCTTCAAGGTAGATATCATGCAATTCACCGCTTTTGAGCGCGCCAAGCAGGGCACGGGTGCGAGCCGCCGCCTGCGCAACACTGGCCGTACCCCCGGCATCGTCTTCGGCGGCACCGTCGAGCCGAGCGTCATCGAACTGGATCACAACAGCCTGTGGTTCGCCCTGCAGAAGGAAACCTTCCACGCTGCCCTGCTGGACATGGAACTGAACGGCAACACCGAGAAGGTCGTGCTGCGCAATGTGCAGTACCACCCCTTCAAGCCGCTGGTCCTGCACGTTGACTTCCAGCGCGTCGACGAGAACACCCGCGTGCGCAAGAAGGTGCCGCTGCACTTCATCAACGCCGAGGAATCGCCGGCCGTCAAGCAGGACAAGTGCCTGGTCAACCACGCGATGACCGAAGTCGAGATCGACTGCCTGGCCACCGCCATCCCGCAGTTCATCGCCGTCGACCTGGGCAACGCCGTCAAGGGCCAGTCCATCCACACCGACGACCTGGTCCTGCCGGCCGGCGTCAAGCTGGTCATCCACGGCAAGCCGAACCCTGGCGTTGCCAGCCTGGTCGAGCCGAAGGAAGAGGTCATCGCCGCACCGGTGGCCGCTGCCGCCGGCGACAAGAAGGGCAAGAAGAAGAAGTAATTCTTCGCTCCCCTGCTTTTTCAGGCAAAAGGCTCGCTTCGGCGGGCCTTTTTCGCATCCATTTCCTGACGCGCCCGCTGGCGCGGAGCATCCGACATGTTCAAACTGCTGGTCGGCCTGGGCAACCCGGGCCCGGAATACGAAGACACGCGCCACAACGCCGGTTTCTGGTGGCTGGAGGCGGTCGCGCGCGAACTCAAGGTCAACCTGAATCCGGAGCGCAGCTACTTTGGCGTTGCCGGGCGCGGCAATTTCGAGGGCCGGCCGGTCTGGCTGCTCGAGCCCATGACCTACATGAACCGCTCCGGCCAGTCGGTGGCGGCGCTGGCGCGCTTCTTCAAGATCGCGCCCGAGGAGATCCTGGTCGCGCACGACGAGCTCGACCTCGAGCCGGGCGAGCTCAAGCTCAAGAAGGGCGGCGGCCACGCCGGCCACAACGGCCTGCGCGACATCCACGCCCAGCTCGGCAGCAGCGACTACTGGCGGCTGCGCATCGGCATCGGCCACCCCGGCGTGAAGTCCGAGGTGGCGAACTGGGTGCTGAAGAAACCGGCGCCAGACCAGCGCGATGCGCTCGAGCAATCAATCCAGCGTGCCGTGCGCGCCCTGCCCGACCTGCTGGCCGGCCGCATGGACAAGGCCACGGCGGCGATCCACACCAGCAAGCCGCCGCGCCCGAAGCCGCCGCGGCCGGCCAAGGGCGATGCGGATGCCGCCAAGCCATCGGCCAGCGCCGGTCCGGCAGCCGGCTAGACCAGCCGCGCCAGCCAGGCCGCCTGCACGATCACCAGCAGCAGGAGCAGCGCGGCCGTGCATTGCCAGAACACGACCGGATGGCGCTCGAGCACGGGCAGCGCGCGGGCCTGCGCGAACTCCGGCCCCGGCGCGCGGAGGTCCTGGACAAACTCGCTCACCACCTCCTGCCGCCGGGACGGATCCGGGTGCAGCGCCTTCCTCAGCACGGCATCCACCCAGGGGGGCAGATCGGGCCGGAAGTGCTGCACCGGGGTGTAGCGCAGGCGCCGCAGCTCCGAAGCCTGCCGCAGGCGCGGAATCTGCAGGCCGTAGGGTAGCTGCCCGGTCAGCATCTGGTAGCACAGGAGCGCCAGGGAGAACAGGTCGGCACGTGCGTCGGCAGCCGCCGCGACCAGATACTCGGGCGCCAGGTACTGCAGTGCACCGGCCATGGCCCCGTGCATGGAGTCATCGCTGACCTCGGCCAGGCCGGCGACATGGGTCGAGGCGAAGTCCATGATCCTGGCCGTTCCGGCGTGATCGATCATCACGTTCTCGGGCCGCAGGTCGCGGTGCAGCATCTCCTTGCCATGGAAAGCCTGCAGGCCCCTGGCCAGCTGCTCCACCAGGGCACGCACTTCATCGAGGTCGGGCCTGGGATGATCGGTCATCCACTGCCTGAGCGTGCGCCCCGACAGATACTCCATCACCACGAACAGGTGCTGGCGCGGCCGGTCGTGGCTGCAGGCCTTGAGCACATGCGGACTGTCGATGCGGCGCGCCACCCATTCCTCGAGCAGGAAGCGGTCGAGGTAGCCGGGGTCGTCGCGCAGGTCGATGGAGGGCAGCTTGAGCGCCACCTGCCGTCCCGACTCGTCGTCGGTCGCCAGGTAGACATGGCTGCGCGAGCTCGCATGCAGCACACGCTCGATCGTGTAGCCCTCGAAGCGATCGCGCGGCGCCAGCACGGGCGGCATGGCCAACTCCTGCCTTTGCAGGCGCAGATCGCTGATGTCCGCTGCGGGCAGCGCATCCACGCGCAGCAGCTGGACCGTCGCGTCATCCTGGCTGCCGCGAGCCTGGGCCAGTTCCACCAGGTGGCGCGCGGCGTCGTCCAGCGACGCGGGATGGAGCGCCAGCGCCAGCTGGACCGCCGGCGCATCCAGCTGCTCGTAGGCGCCATCGGTCGCCAGGAGATAAATCTCGCCAACCACGGCGGGCCAGCGCTGGTAATCGATCTCCAGCCCGCTTTCCGCCCCCAGGGCGCGGCTCAGGTAGGACTCCTGCGCGCTCAGGTGGATGCGGTGGTCCTGCGTCAGCTGTTCCAGGGCCTGGGGATGCACCCGATAGATGCGCGAGTCGCCCACATGCAGCAGATGCAGCTCGCGGCCCTTGGCCACCAGGGCGCTGAAGGTGCAGACATAGCCGCGGTCCCGGTCGAAGCGGGCCTGCCCGCGCATGTTCTGCGCGTGCAGCCACGAGTTGGTGGCGTTGAGCACGCACTGCGCCGCGCGCCGCACCGACCAGGCCTCGGAGCTGGCATAGTAGTCGTCGAGAAAGCCCCGCACCGCGGCGGCGCTGGCAATCTGGCTGACCGCGCTGGAACCTATGCCGTCGGCCAGCGCGAGCACCACGCCCTTGGTAGCACGCAGCCGCTCGCCCGGCAGCAGCGCGCCGTGGAAGTCCTGGTTGACGCCAGCGCCACCGGCGCAAGAATGCTGGCCGACGGCAATCTCGAGCGTCATGGGGAAGCCATCTGGCATGGAACAGCGGGCAGCGCGTGTCCTCAGCGGGCCAGGCTGCGCTTGGGAGCCGTCTTGTAGTGCGTCGAGTAGAGCGTCGCGCCGACGAAGGTCAGGCCGCCCACCAGGTTGCCGATCACGGTCGGGATTTCGTTCCAGACCAGGTAGTCCAGCATGGTGAAGTGACCGCCCAGCATCAGGCCGGACGGGAACAGGAACATGTTGACGATGGAATGCTCGAAGCCCATGTAGAAGAACACCAGGATGGGCATCCACATCGCGATGACCTTGCCGGACACGTTGGTCGACATCATCGCGGCCACCACGCCGGTCGACACCATCCAGTTGCACATCACGCCGCGGATGAACAGCGTCAGCATGCCGGCGGCGCCATGGGCGGCATAGCCCACGGTGCGGCCCTCGCCGATCGAGCCGATCTTCTGGCCGATGGCGTTGGGCGCCTCGGTGAAGCCAAAGGTGAAGATGATGGCCATGAACAGCGCAACGGTCAGCGCGCCGGCGAAATTGCCGCAGAACACCAGGCTCCAGTTGCGCAGGACGCCGGCCCAGCTCGCGCCGGGACGCTTGTCGAGCACGGCCAGCGGCGCCAGCGTGAAGACGCCGGTCAGCAGGTCGAAGCCAAGCAGGTAGAGCAGGCAGAAGCCGACCGGGAACAGCAGCGCGCCGATCAGCGGATTGCCGGTATTGACGTTGACCGAGACGGCAAAGGCCGCCCCCAGCGCCAGGATGGCGCCCGCCATGTAGGCGCGGATCAGGGTGTCGCGGGTCGACATCAGGAGCTTCGATTCGCCGGCGTCGACCATCTTGGTCACGAATTCGGCTGGAGCGAGATAGGCCATGAAGAATGTCTCTGAAAATTGCTGGATGGAAATGCCGCGCGGGCTCAGGCGGAAGCGACCATGACCTGGCCCCGAGACAGCTGCACCCGGTGGACCTGCACCGACAGCTCGGGGGACTCCACGCACTCACCGGTGCGCAGGTCGAAATGGTTCTTGTACAGCGGCGAGGCCACGACCAGGCGCTCGCCCAGGTTGCCCAGCAGGCCGCGCGACAGCACGCTGGCGCCGGACTGCGGATCGACGTTGTCGATCGCGAAGTAGCGCTCGCGCCCGAGGCGGAAGACGGCCACGTGGCGGTCCCCGACCAGGGCGGCCACGCCGGTGTCGGGCAGGATGTCGTCGGCCGCGCAGACGGCGGTCCAGTTGTCGGCAGGAATGGTGCTCATGATGGGTTTCCCGGTGAAGTTCAGGCCTCGGCCGCGCTGGGCGCCACGGAATCGGTGTGTTCCTGCGCCCGGGCCGGACGGATCTGGCCGCGCTCCTCGACGAACACGATGCGCTCGTCGGGCTGGTCGCTGTTGACGAAGGTGCGGAAGCGCCGGCGCACCTCGGGCTGGGTGACCGCGGTCTTCCACTCGCACTGGTAGGTGTCGATGACGTGGCACATCTGCAGCTCCAGCTCGGCGCCGATTCCCAGGCTGTCGGCAACCAGCACGTCCTTGAGGTAGTCGAGGCCGCCTTCCAGACTCTCGCGCCAGCTGCTGGTGCGCTGCAGCCGGTCGGCGGTGCGCACGTAGAACATCAGGAAGCGATCGATCAGGCGCAGCAGCTCGTCCTTGCCCAGGTCGGCCGCCAGCAGCTCGGCGTGGCGCGGCTTCATGCCGCCGTTGCCGCAGACATAGAGGTTCCAGCCCTTGTCGGTCGCGATCACGCCGACGTCCTTGCCCTGCGCCTCGGCGCACTCGCGGGTGCAGCCCGACACGCCGAACTTGATCTTGTGCGGTGCGCGCAGCCCCTTGTAGCGGTGCTCGAGCTCGACCGCCAGGCCGACGCTGTCATCGACCCCGTAGCGGCACCAGGTGGAGCCCACGCAGCTCTTGACCGTGCGCAGCGACTTGCCGTAGGCATGGCCCGACTCGAAGCCCTCGGCGATCAGCTCCTCCCAGATCAGCGGCAGCTGCTCCACCCGGGCGCCGAACATGTCGACGCGCTGGCCGCCGGTGATCTTGGTGTAGAGCCCGTACTTCTTGGCGATCCGGCCCACGGCGATCAGGCCGTCGGGCGTGACCTCCCCGCCGGGCATGCGCGGCACGACCGAATAGCTGCCGTCCTTCTGGATGTTGCCGAGGAAGTAGTCGTTGCTGTCCTGCAGGCCGGCGAGCTGGTCCCTGAGCACGAACTCGTTCCAGCAGGAAGCGAAGATATTCGCCGCCATCGGCTTGCAGACCGCGCAGCCCAGGCCCTTGCCGTGCCTGGCCAGCAGCTCCTCGAAGCTGCGGATGCCGCCGACCCGCACGAGGTGGTAGAGCTCCTGGCGCGAATGGGGGAAATGCTCGCAGACATGGTTGTCGACCGCCAGGCCGAGCTGCGCCATCTCGGACTTCATCACCTGGGTGACCAGCGGCACGCAGCCGCCGCAGGTGGCGCCCGCCTTGCAGCCGGCCTTGAGCTGCGCGACGGTGGTCGCCCCCTCGCGCACGGCGCTGCAGATCTGGCCCTTGCTGACGTTGTTGCACGAGCAGATCTGGGCGCCGTCGGCCAGCGCCTCCACGCCCAGGGCCGGCCTGGCCTTGCCGTCGCTGGCCGGCAGGATCAGGAATTCCGGATCCTGGGGCAGCTCGATGCCATTGAGCGCCATCTGCAGCAGCATGCCGTACTCGGCGGCATCGCCGACCAGCACGGCGCCGAGCAGGCGCTTGCCGTCCGCGCTGGTGACCAGCCGCTTGTAGAGCTGGCGCCGCTCGTCGGCGTATTGATAGCTGCGGCAACCCGGGGTGCTGCCGTGGGCGTCGCCTATGCTGGCCACGTCCACCCCCATGAGCTTGAGCTTGGTGCTCAGGTCCGCGCCGGCGAAGGCGACGTCGTCCTGGCCGGCCAGGTGCCGGGCGGCAACCCGCGCCATGTCGTAGCCGGGCGCGACCAGGCCGAAGGTCTGGCCGTTCCAGGCGGCGCATTCGCCGATCGCGTAGATGTCGGGGTCGCTGCTGCGGCAGGCGCTGTCGATCGCGACGCCACCGCGCGGGCCCAGCTCCAGCCCGGTCGCGCGGGCCAGTTCGTCGCGCGGACGGATGCCGGCGGAGAACACGATCATGTCCGCCTCCAGCGTGGAGCCGTCGGCGAACACCATGCGATGTCGGCACTCCTCGCCGTCGACGATTTCCAGGGTGCTCTTGCGGGTGTGCACCTGCACGCCGAGTTCCTCGATCTTGCGCTGCAGCATGCTGCCGCCGCCCTCGTCGACCTGCACTGCCATCAGGCGCGGCGCGAACTCCACGACATGGGTCTCGAGCCCCATGTCGCGCAGCGCCTTGGCGCATTCGAGGCCGAGCAGGCCGCCGCCGACCACGACGCCGCGGCGCGAGCGCGCGCCGCATTCGCGCATCGCCTCCAGGTCCTCGATCGTGCGGTAGACGAAGCAGTCGGCGCGCTGGCTGCCGGGCATCGGCGGCACGAAGGGATAGGAGCCCGTGGCGAGCACCAGCTTGTCCCAGGCCAGCACCTCGCCATCGGCCGTGGTCACCGTCCTGGCGGCCCGGTCCACGGCCGCCGCGCGGCTCGCCAGGCGCAGGCTGAAGCCGGTGCGCTCGAAGAAGCCCGGCTCGACCAGCGAGAGCTGCTCGGCCGTGCGCCCGGAAAAGAACTCCGACAGGTGCACCCGGTCATAGGCCGGCCGGGGCTCCTCGGCCAGCACGCTCACCTCGGCGGCAGACAGACCTGCCTCGGCCAGACATTCCAGATACTTGTGGCCCACCATGCCGTGGCCGACGACAACGATCTTCATCATTGAACATTACAGAGGCGCTGGGGGCACGACGGCCGGATCCTGCTCCGGCCGCCCGTCCGCAACGCCGGATCAGGCATCAGGCAAGTGGAGGCCCCGGTTTGTCACCGGGAGCACCTGCCTGTTCGACAGAACGCCGCCGGGATTGGCTGGCAGCATTTCCGAACCGGGCCGTCAGCCCGATATGCGACCTATCAAGCAAGCCGCGTGCCAGGCATTGCCAAGGATGAACTGCATTGCGCATGCGCGACCCGGCCACGACCGCACATTCGTGGTGCGCAGCCTACCGGTCCTGGTGCAGGAAGAGCGGTGTCGGGGCGGCAATAACCGTAGCGGTGCACCGGCGCCAGTGGGCGGAGCTCTGGCCGGGAGACGGAAGAGAAAAGAGGAGAAGGAAAGCCAGCCGGGGCCGAGGCAGGAACCCCGTTCAGCCGGAATCCGGCCGCTTCAGTCTCCGGCGCCCGCTGCGCTGCGCCAGGCGTGATGACGACAGGTCGCAAAAGCCGGGAGCGATTCGCAGCTCACGCCCGGCTGGCCGGGCCGCCACAAGGGCCAGGCCTGGCGTGGCAGCGGGATCAGGAGGAGACTTTTTGCAGCTGCTCGTACCTGGCCTGCAGCTGCGCGCGCGTTTCGACGTGCTCCGGATTGACCGGGATGCATTCGACCGGACAGACCTGCACGCACTGCGGCTCGTCGAAGTGGCCAACGCACTCGGTGCACCGGGCCGGGTCGATGACGTAGTAGTCCGGCCCCATCGAAATCGCCTGGTTCGGGCATTCGGGCTCGCAGACGTCGCAATTGATGCACTCGTCGGTGATCATCAGTGCCATGGTGTTCTCCTGCTCAGGCCGTCAGCGTGGCGCGGCGCAGATGCCCGACCACGCCAGCGCTCACCATCTGGGTGACATCGCCGCCGAGCTTGGCGATCTCGCGCACCAGGGTGCTCGATATGCACTGCTGCTCGGCCTGCGGCAGCAGGAAAACCGTCTCGACCCCGGGCGCGAGCTTGCGGTTCATCGCCGCCATCTGCGCCTCGTAGTCGAAGTCGGTCACGTTGCGTATGCCGCGCACCACCGCGCAGGCGCCCTGCTCGCGGCAGAAATCCATCATCAGGCCCTCGAAGGGCAGCACGCGCACCTGTGGCTGGCCGGCAAAGGCCTGTGCCACCATCGCCAGGCGCTGCTCCAGCGTGAACAGCGTCTTCTTGTGATGGGCGACGGCAACCGCGACGATCAGCTCGTCGAACAGGCCGGCCGCACGCCGGATCACGTCCTCGTGACCGAGCGTGATCGGATCGAAGGTGCCGCTGTAGACCGCGATCCGGCGGACCCCGGCAGCACAGTGGTTACTTGTAGTCATGGGCTGGATTATCCGATTTCCGGACCGCTCCCGCCCGGCCGGCGGCAAATCCCGCGTGGTCCTCGCTGCCGGCGACCGGATCAGGCCAGGGCCGAGGCCTCGAGCAGGTGGTAGTGCACCATGCCCGCCTTGCCATGGCGCGCGCAGCGCAGGCCCAGCGCCTGCAGCTCCGCGTCGTTCCAGGCACGCGGTGCCTCGAGGTAGATGGCCCCGTGCGGCGCCAGCAGGGGCGCCGCGGCCTGCAGCGCCTGCAGAAACAGCGTCTCGTTGCCGCCGTCGCCGAAGGGCGGATCGAGGAAGACCACATCCCACGCGGCCTTGGGCGCTTCCCTGAGCGCCGCGAGCGCGTCGCCGCGCCGCAACTGGATGTTGGCCGCCTGGAGCCGCTCGGCGTTGGCGCGCAGCCCGGCCACCAGGCCAGGATCGAGCTCGCACAGCAGGACCTGGGCCGCGCCACGCGAGGCCGCCTCGAAACCGAGCGCGCCGCTGCCCGCGAAGGCATCGAGGCAGCGCAAGCCCGTCAGATCCTGGCCCAGCCAGTTGAACAGCGTCTCGCGCACGCGGTCGGGGGTGGGGCGCAGGCCGGGCCGGACCGACACGGCCAGCTTGCTGCGCTTCCAGGCGCCGCCGATGATGCGGACGAATCCGGGCGCGGCAGGGGCAGGTTTGGGACGTTGGGATGCAGGTTTCATAGAATGCCAGTGATTCTAGAAACACACCTTATGTTCAGCTTCCTCAAGAAAAAATTCTTTTCCGGCACGCCCGAGGCACAGCCTGTCCCGACTGAAGCGACGCCCGCTCCTTCGGCCGCCGTGCAGCCGGCTGCCGGCACCGGCGCAGGCCCGGTGGCAGCAGCGCCGGCGCAGCCGACCGAAAAGCCCGGCGACGGGGGCCGCCAGGGCTGGCTGGAGCGCCTCAGGCAGGGCCTGCGCAAGACCGGCTCGAGCATCACGACCGTCTTCACCGGCACCCGGATCGACGAGGCGCTCTACGAGGAGCTCGAGGCCGCGCTGCTGATGGCCGACACCGGCACCCAGGGCACGGCCTACCTGCTCGAGGACCTCCGGCGCCGCGTCAAGGCCGCCAAGGCCACCGAGCCGGCCGCCGTCAAGGAGCTGCTGGCCCAGGCCATCGCCGAGCTGCTGCAGCCGCTCGAGCGCCCCCTGGTCATAGGCCGCACCGAAGGCCCGACCGTGATGATGGTCGCAGGCGTCAACGGCGCCGGCAAGACCACCACCATAGGCAAGCTGACCAAGCATCTGGCCAACGAAGGCGCGAGCGTGCTGCTCGCCGCCGCCGACACCTTCCGCGCCGCCGCGCGCGAGCAGCTCCACGTCTGGGCCGACCGCAACCTGGTCGAGATCGTGAGCCAGGAAGGCGGCGATCCGGCCGCGGTGAGCTACGACGCGGTCCAGGCCGGGCGCGCGCGCGGGCGCGACGTCGTGATCGTCGACACCGCCGGCCGGCTGCCGACCCAGCTCCACCTGATGGAGGAGCTCAAGAAGATCAAGCGCGTGGTGCAGAAGGCCGACGCCAGCGCCCCGCACGAGGTGCTGCTGGTGATAGACGGCAACACCGGCCAGAACGCGCTGGCCCAGGTCAAGGCCTTCGACGCCGCGCTGCAGCTCAGCGGCCTGATCGTGACCAAGCTCGACGGCACCGCCAAGGGCGGCGTGCTGGCCGCGATCGCGATGTGGGCGAAGGAGGCCGGCCGCGACGTGCCGGTCTACTTCATCGGCGTCGGCGAGAAGCTCGAGGACCTGCAGACCTTCAGCGCGAGCGAGTTCGCGCAGGCCCTGCTGAGCTGAGCCCGGGGCGGACAGCCGCCCCGGCGGCACGCCGGCCTCAATGCCCGGCGTGCAGCTTCTCGTGGATGCGCCTGGTCGTGCGCCAGACGCCCCACAGCACGACGGGAATCAGCGCGCCGGCGGTCATCTCGGGCTGCAGCGGCACGCCCAGGCCCTTGAGCGCCTTGGCGCCGTAGAGCAGCAGGCTGACGACGTAATAGGAGATCGCCGCGATCGACAGGCCCTCGACCGTGGTCTGCAGCCTCAGCTGCAGTTCCTGGCCGCGCGTGAGCTTCTCGAGCAGCTGCTGGTTCTGGCCCTCGGTCACGATGTCGACCCGGGTGCGCAGCAGGTCGCTGGTGCGGGCGATGCGGCCCGACAGCGCGGCCAGCCGGCGCTCGGTCGAGCTCACGGTCGCGATCGCGGGCGAGACCCGGCGGCGCAGGAACTCGCCCACCGTCTGGTTGCCCGGGATCGACTGCTCGCGCAGTTCCGAGATGCGCTGTTCCACCAGGTCGGCGTAGGCACGCGTGGCCGAGAAGCGGTAGCCGTGCTCGGCGGTGGTGCGCTCGACCCGCGCGGCCAGCGCGATCAGGCGGTCCAGCAGGTGCTGCTCGGTCTCGGCGCGCGAATCGAGCTGCGCCGTCAGGTCGGCCAGCTCGGCCTCGACGCTGGCCAGCGTGGGCCCGAGCGACTTGGCCACCGGCAGGCCGCGCAGCGCCATCAGGCGGTAGGTCTCGAGCTCGATCAGGCGCCCGGCGACGCGGCCGGCACGGGTCAGCGTGCCGCCGGGCCGGAACAGCACCAGCAGGCGCTCGAAGCCGTCGCCCTGCAGCCTGAAGTCGGTGATGGCCCAGGAGTGGCCCCGCCCCATCTCCGAGGCGACCAGGGTGGAGCGCGGCCCGAACCAGGCCGCGGCCTGCTGCATCACGCCGCTGGCGTCGATCAGCTCGTCCTCGAGCATGACCAGTTGCAGCGCCGCGATGGTCTGGCCCGGGATCTCGGCCAGCCAGCCCAGCGGCGTCGCCAGGCGGTCCAGCAGCGCCGGCTGCGCGGCGCCCAGGCCGGCACCCTCCGGCAAGGGCTGGACGATCGAGTAGCGGGTGAACTCGGAATGGCGCTCCCACTTGACCGTGTAGCCGCCCAGGCGCAGGCGCAGGAAATTGCCCTGCAGCGCCTGCGGCGCCAGATCCTGCTGGCCTGGCAGGCGGCTCAGGTGTGCGCACTCCTGCTCGCGGCTGACGTCGCGGTTGAGCACCGCGACATAGGTGATCAGCGCCGGCAGGCGGATATGCGCCTGGGGCCGGGCGTGGATCTCGTTGTGCAGGGACACGCGCAGCACATCGTCAGGCGGCAGCAGCCCGGCATGTCGATCGGCAGGACTGGAATGGTCGGCAAGGGAAATGGAAGTCATGATGCGATCTGGGTCTGCGGCAGCTGAAGTTGGCGCCGGGCGAACTTCATGCCGGCGGATGTGACTCGGGCAGGCGCTGCAGCAGCACCTGGTCTATGCGGCGGCCCTCGACCTGGAGCACCTCGAAGCGCCAGCCCGCGATCTCGACCGCCTCGCCGACGGCGAGCAGCTCGCCCGAGACCGCCTGCATCAGGCCGGCGACGGTGTTGTAGCGCTCCTTGTCCTCGTCGGGCAACGCGGCGATGTCCAGCCTGGCCTTGAGCTCGTGCGCCGGCATGGCGCCGTCGACCAGCCAGGATCCGTCCTCGCGCCGCGTCGCCCAGGCGTCATGCGGCGTCTCGGGCGAGAGCTCGCCGGTGATGGCCTCGAGCATGTCCATCGGCGTGAGCAGGCCCTGCACCACGCCGTATTCGTCGACCACGAAGACCAGGCGCGTGGCGCGGGCGCGGAACTGCTCGAGCAGCTCCATGCCGCTGAGGGTCTCGGGCACGAAGACCGGCGCCGCGGCGCTGCGCTGCCAGCCTTCCGGGCCGCCTTTGCCCTGCAGGGCCAGCAGGCGCGGCAGGTGGACCACGCCCACCACCTCGTCGAGCCCGGCGCGGCAGACCGGGTACCAGGAATGGCCGCCGCGCCAGGCCTTGGCGATGGCCTGCTCCAGCGTGTCGGCCGCGTCGAGCCAGACGATGTCGGAGCGCGGCACCATGATGCTGCCGAGCTGCCGTTCGTCGAGCAGGAAGACGTTGCGCACCATCTGGTGCTCGTGCTCCTCGATGATGCCGGCGCCCACGCCCTCCTCCAGGCTGGCGTTGATCTCCTCCTCGGTCACATGCTGCACCGTCGTGTTCTCGAAGCGCAGCAGGGTCAGCACCCACTGCGTGGTGAACGACAGCAGCATCACGAAGGGCTTGGCGGCCCGGGCAACGCCGGCCATGGGCCGCGAGACCCAGCGCGCCACCGTCTCGGGATGCATCTGGCCGATGCGCTTGGGCACCAGCTCCCCGAACACGATGGTCACAAAGGTGATCGCGATCACGACCACCGCGGTCGCGCTGATCTCGGCCGTGCCGTGCGGCAGGCCCAGCCGCGCCAGCAAGTCGGCGAGTGCCGAGCTGAACGCCGCCTCGCCGACGATGCCGTTGAGCATGCCGATCGAGGTGATGCCGACCTGCACCGACGACAGGAACTGGGTCGGGTTGTCCATCAGCTCAAGCGCGGTCTGCGCGCCCTTGTCGCCGCTTTCGGCCAGGGCCGAGAGCCTGGCCTTGCGGCTGGCCGCGAGCGACATCTCCGACATCGCGAAAGCGCCGTTGAGCAGGGTGAGGAATGCGATCAGCAGGACATCCATAATTCGAACATGGCACTTTACCTGATCGGCGACCTGCAGGGCTGCGACGAGCCGCTGCAGCGCCTGCTGCACGAGATCGACTTCTCAGCCAGCCGCGACACGCTCTACGTCCTGGGCGACCTGGTCAACCGGGGACCGGGCTCGCTCGCCGTGCTGCGCCGCCTGATGGGCTATGGCGCCTCGGCGCAATGCCTGCTGGGCAACCACGACCTGCACCTGCTGGCGGTGGCCGAGGGCGTGCGCCGCGCGCACCGCAGCGACACGCTGGACGCCATCCTGGCCGCGCCGGACCGCGCCGGGCTGCTGCACTGGGTGCGCGGGCGGCCGCTGGCACTGCAGGCGCACGGCTGGCTCATGGTGCATGCGGGCGTGCTGCCGCAGTGGAGCGCGGCCGAGGCCCTGGCGCTCGCCGGGGAGTTCTCGGCCATGCTCGCCGGCAGCGACGGCCCCGACTGGCTGCAGCGCATGTACGGCAACCAGCCCGACCGCTGGAGCCCGGGGCTGACGGGCGACGACCGCTGGCGCCTGGTCGTCAACGCACTGACGCGGCTGCGTTTCTGCAGCGCGGACGGACAGATGGAATTCGGCACCAAGGACGGCGCCGCCGCCGCCCCGCCCGGCTACATGCCCTGGTTCGAGGTGCCAAGCCGGCGCAGCGCCGACACGCCGGTGGCTTTCGGCCACTGGTCCACGCTGGGGCTGCTGCAGCGCCCCGGTCTGCTCGCGCTCGACACCGGCTGCGTCTGGGGCGGCTGCCTGAGCGCGGCGCGGCTGGAGCCTGCCGCCGACGGCCCGGCCAGGATCGCCGAGATCATCAAGGTCACCTGCCCGCAGGCGCAGAAGCCCGGCGCCTGACATCAGGACCGGGGGTCTTGGCCGGATCAGGCGGCGGATTCGGTGCCGGATTCGGCCGGTGCCGGGGCGCGGAACAGCGCCGCCACCTTGCGCTTGCTCTTGATGTAGGGCGACAGGCCGCGACTGGCAGCCGGCTGCGCCTTGCCTTCCCACTCGGGCTTGGCGTCCGGCGCCAGCTTCGGCTCGTAGGGCTGGTCGAAGAAGGGGTCGCTCGGAGCGCGCGGCGCGCGCGCCTGGCGGCTGCGCTCGCTGCGCAGATCGGCGCGGCCACGCTCGTCGTGCCAGAGGCGCTGGCCGTCGTTCTGGCGGCCCGGGCTGCCGCCAAAGCGGCGGCGGTCGCTTTCGAGCTCGAGCGGCTCGACCTCGGTCTTCCTGCCGATCAGCTTCTCGACCTCGGCCAGCAGCCTGGCGTCCTTGGCCGAGACGAAGGAAATCGCGATGCCCGAGGCGCCCGCGCGGCCGGTGCGGCCGATGCGGTGCACGTAGTCCTCGGCATTGAAGGGAATGTCGAGGTTGAAGACCGCGGGCACGTCCTTGATGTCGAGGCCGCGCGCGGCGACGTCGGTGCAGATCAGCAGCTCGACCTCGCCCTTCTTGAAGGCGTCGAGCGCCTTGAGGCGCTCGTCCTGGCTCTTGTCGCCGTGCAGCGCCGCGGCATTGAGGCCGTCGCGCTCGAGCGCGCGCGCCATGCGCGCGCAGCCCAGCTTGCTGTTGAGGAAGACGAAGGCCTGCTTGATGCCCTTCTCGCGCAGCAGCTGCTTCAAGGCCTGGCGCTTGTCGTCCTCCTCGACGCGGTAGAAATGCTGCTCGATGGTGGAGGCGGTGGCGTTGGAGCGCGCGACCTCGATCGTGACCGGATCCTGCAGGTAGCTGCCGGCCAGGCGCTTGATATCGGGCGAGAAGGTGGCCGAAAACAGCAGCGTGGTGCGCTGCTTGGGCAGGTAGCTCAGGATGCGCTGCAAGTCGGGCAGGAAGCCGATGTCGAGCATGCGGTCGGCCTCGTCGAGCACCACGTACTCGACCTGGTTGAGCACGCAGTTCTTGGCCTCGATGTGGTCGAGCAGGCGGCCCGGCGTCGCGACCAGGATCTCGACCCCCTTCTTGAGCTCGAGCGTCTGCGGCTTCATGTCCATGCCGCCGAACACCACGGTGCTGCGCAGCTGGGTGTGCTTGGCGTAGAGCGCGATCTGCTGCGCGACCTGGTCGGCCAGTTCGCGCGTGGGCAGCAGCACCAGTGCGCGCACCGGATGGCGCGCCGGCGAGGTCGAGGAGTTCTCGTGCTTGAGCATGCGCTGCAGCAGCGGCAGCGAGAAGGCGGCGGTCTTGCCGGTGCCGGTCTGGGCCGCGCCCATCACGTCGCGGCCCTGCAGCACCACCGGGATGGCCTGCGCCTGGATCGGCGTCATGGCCGAGAAACCCATCTCGGCGATGGCGCGCGCCAGCGGCTCGGCCAGCGAAAGTTCGGAGAAAGCTTGTGTCATGTAGACCTTTATTGTCGCACCCGGAGGCGTTCAGGGTGCGAATCAAGGCTCGCACCAGCCTGCTCGGCCCCGCACACGGGGCCCGGCATCAGCCGTGGACCGGCGCGCTGGCGCTGGTCTGGCGGCCCTGGAAGTCGGTCCAGCAACGGTGCTGGAAGTCGTAGAGCTTGCAGTTGCGGGCGGTCTCGAAGTACCAGCGCCAGCTGAAGTTCTGGATGATGATGCGCCCGGGCAGCGTGTCCTCGAGCAGCTTCTGCGCCTTCTTGAGGCGGTAGAGCGGGATGCTCATGTCGACGTGGTGGGCGGTGTGCTCCATGATGTGGTGCATCAGCGCGCCGATCCTGAGCGGGAAGATCAGGTGCACGGTGGTCGAGACGAAGGGCTGCGCCTTGCTCCAGGCCGCCTTGTTGTCGTGCCACTGCGACTTGACATGGGTGTGGTGCACATAGACCACGAAGCCGATCATGCAGTTCCAGAAGAAGAAGGGCACGGCGAAGCCCAGCAGCAGCAGGGTCGCGACCGACTGGTCGGTCGCCACGGCGGCCCAGACCAGCGCGGCGATCCAGAGGGTGGCGAAACCGGCGGCCAGCAGGCTGTCCTTCAGGAAGATCGGACGGCGCGTCGGCATGTACTTGGCGCTCGGGAAGAATTCGCGCTTCCACCAGATCTCGATCATGTAGTAGAAGCCCGGGCCCCAGCCACTGCGGTAGAGGCGCTGCATGAACTTCTGCAGCGGGCTCAGGGCCGCGTATTCGGCGGCAGTCAGCGGCTCCCAGACGAAATCCACGCCCTTGAGGTTGGTGTAGCCGTGGTGCACGACGTTGTGGCCGGTGTCCCACAGGCTGTAGGGGGTCAGCGAGGGCAGGAAGGCGATGCGGCCGAGCCAGCGGTTGAGCGTGCGGTGCACGGTCAGGCTCTGGTGACAGGCATCGTGGCCGATGATGAACAGGCGCCCGATCACGAAGCCGCCCACGATCGCGCACAGCAGCTTGGCCCAGACGGCATCGAAGTAGACGGTACCGGCGGTCAGCGCAAACCAGAGCGAGTAGTCAAGCATCAGCAGCGCGAAGGCGCGCCAGGTGTTGCGCTGTGCCAGAGGGATCAGCCACTCCCGGATCACCTTGCGGTGCGGCAGCGGGGCGCCTGGAGCTATGGGGGCAGGCTGTTGCAGGATTTCCACGGAAGCAGACATGGCAAGGGAGGGACTGGCCCAGGATATAAAAAGTAAAGGAGTGCGTTGGCACGCTAACACCGCCGCAGCAAGCTCCTGAAGGAAGCGTGCAGGCAGTCAAACGCGCATTTTAACTGATCGCTATAATGTTGGGTTTTGCTGGCATCATCCACAAACCCAAAGGAACATCATCATGGCAACCAAGCCGAAGAAAAAGAACCCCCGCCTGGCATCCGGCCGCAAGCGCGCCCGCCAGGACGTCAAGCTCAACGCCGCGAACTCCTCGCTGCGCTCCAAGTACCGCACCGCCGTCAAGAACGTCGAGAAGGCCGTCCTGAGCGGCGACAAGACCAAGGCCACCGAACTGTTCGCCAAGATGCAGGCCGTGGTCGACACCATCGCCGACAAGGGCATCTTCCACAAGAACAAGGCCGCTCGCGACAAGAGCCGCCTGTCCGCCAAGGTCAAGGCCCTGGCCGCTGCCTAAACCAGCAGCAATTCGCCCGGCTCGGACCCAGGTCTGAGCCGCGTTTGCCCCGGGTGCGCTGCCAGCAAATCAGCACAATCCCTGCAAAAAGCCGCTCTGGCCAGCCAGAGCGGCTTTTTCGTTTTCTAAGCCCGGGCAACCCTGTTGCCCGCAGCCTGGCGGGGTGTCAGAAAGATGCAAGCCTCGCAGCCAACACTGCTTGCCCAGGCTCGCACCAGCCACCACCATGAGCCGGCCAAGCGATGCCATCAGGGCGCAGCAGGCTCCGACCGCAAGCCCCCCCCATCGACAGGAGTCGAAATGAGTTACCAAGCACCGCTCAAGGACATGCTGTTCGTGATGCAGGAACTCGCAGGCATCGGCCAAGTCGCCGAGCTGCCGGGCTTCGAGGACTACGGCCTCGACACCGCGCAGGCGGTGCTCGAGGAGTCAGCCCGGTTCTGCCAGGACGTCATCGCGCCGCTGAACCGGGCCGGCGACCAGAACCCGTCCTGGTTCCAGGACGGCGCGGTCACGACCACGCCCGGCTTCAGGGACGCCTTTGCCCAGTTCGCCGCCGGCGGCTGGCAGGGCGTGATCCACCCGCCCGAATACGGCGGCCAGGGCCTGCCAAAGCTGATCGCGAGCGCCTGCGTCGAGATGCTGCACGCCTCCAGCCTGTCGTTCGCGCTGTGCCCGATGCTGACCGACGGCGCGATCGAGGCGCTGCTGACCGCGGCCAGCGACGAGCTCAGGCAGAAATACGTGCCGAACCTGGTCTCGGGCCGGTGGACCGGCTCCATGAACCTGACCGAGCCGCAGGCCGGCTCCGACCTCGCGGCGGTACGCACGCGTGCCGAGCCGCAGCCCGACGGCAGCTACAAGCTCTTCGGCACCAAGATCTTCATCACCTACGGCGAGCACGACCTGGCCGACAACATCGTGCACCTGGTGCTGGCGCGCCTGCCCGACGCCCCGCCCGGCGTCAAGGGCATCAGCCTGTTCGTGGTGCCCAAGTTCCTGGTCAACGCCGACGGCTCGCTGGGCGCGCGCAACGACGCGCACTGCGTGAGCATCGAGCACAAGCTCGGCATCAAGGCCAGCCCGACCGCGGTGCTGCAGTTCGGCGACCACGGCGGCGCCGTCGGCGAGATCGTGGGCGAGCCCCACCGCGGCCTGGAGTACATGTTCATCATGATGAACGCGGCGCGCTTCGCGGTCGGTATGCAGGGCGTCTCGGTGTCGGACCGCGCCTACCAGCAGGCGCTGGCCTATGCGAAGGAGCGGGTGCAAAGCCGCGACCTGGCCGGCTCGCCGGCTCCGGTCGCGATCATCCAGCACCCCGACGTCAGGCGCATGCTGCTGACGATGAAGGCGCACACCGAGGCCGCGCGCGCGCTGGCCTACGTCGCCGCGGCGCACGGCGACTGGGCGCACCATGCGAGCGACGCGGCGCTGCGCCGCGAGCACCAGGCGATCTACGAATTCCTGGTGCCGATCGTCAAGGGCCACGCGACCGAACTCGCGGTCGAGGTCGCGAGCCTGGGCGTGCAGGTGCACGGCGGCATGGGCTTCATCGAGGAGACCGGCGCGGCGCAGCACTACCGCGACGCGCGCATCCTGCCGATCTACGAGGGCACGACTGCGATCCAGGCCAACGACCTGCTCGGGCGCAAGACCGCGCGCGACGGCGGCGCGCTGGCCCGGGCGCTGTGCGCGCGCATCGCCGCGACCGAGCAGGAACTCGCGGCGCGCGGCAGCG
>JBEEPT010000198.1:0-18458 GCA_041190985.1 Pseudomonadota bacterium | reverse complement strand
GGCTGGTAGTAGTCGTAGTAGCTGACGAAGTACTCGACCGCGTTCCTGGGGAAGAACTCGCGGAACTCGGAGTAGAGCTGCGCCGCCAGCGTCTTGTTGGGCGCAAACACGATCGCCGGCCGGCCCAGGCGCGCGATCACGTTGGCCATGGTGAAGGTCTTGCCAGAGCCGGTCACGCCGAGCAGGGTCTGGAACACCTCGCCGTCGTTGATGCCGTCGACCAGCTGCGCGATGGCGGTCGGCTGGTCGCCGCCGGGAGGAAAGGGCTGGTAGAGCTGAAAGGGCGAGTCGGGGAAGGTGACGAACTGACCTTGGGGTTCTGACATCGATTGGATCTCACAAAACATGCTGCACGGGTGTTCCATTGGCCTGGCGGCCCTAGCTGTGCTCCGGCGTGGAGACTAGAATTCAAGCATCTCAACCAGTCCGGCCGCCCCACCAAACCCTGCATGCTAGCCAAGACGACCGCCCGCTTGTTCATCGGCGTCTGGATCGCTGTGCTGGCCTGCCCTGCCCCCGCCCAGCCCGAGACCGCCGAGCCGAACCGCCAGGTCCTGCGGGTCGTCGGCGACGAAAACTATCCACCCTATATCTTCCTCGATGCCGACGGCAAGACGGCAGGTTTCGTGGTCGAGGTCTGGCGACTGTGGGAAAAGCAGACCGGAATCAAGGTCGAGCTCAAGGCGCTCAAGTGGGAGGAGGCTCAGCGCACCCTGCTGCGCGGCGATGCCGACGTCATCGACAACATCTTCAAGACCCCGGGACGCGCGTCCTATTACGACTTCACCCCGCCTTACGCCGAGTTGCCGGTCGCGATCTACCGCGATGTCTCGATCAGCGGCATCAACAACCAGGACACGCTGCGCGGCTTCAGGGTCGGCGTGATGAAAGGCGACGCCTGCGTCGAGAAACTCCAGAACAGCGGCATCACGTCGCTGGCCTATTACGACAACTACACCGAGCTGATCCGGGGCGCGATCGCGCAGGACGTCAAGGTCTTCTGCCTCGACGAGTACCCGGCCAACTTCTACCTCTACCAGCTGGGCGCGCACCGACAGTTCGTCAAGGCGTTCGAGCTGTACCGCGGCCAGTTCCACCGCGCCGTGCGCAAGGGCCAGCTCGATACGCTGCGGCTCGTCGAGCAAGGCATGGCGGCCATTCCCGCAGCGCAGATGGAGGCGCTGCGCGCCAAGTGGCTGCGCGCGCCGATCGACTACCAGCAATATTCAGCGTATGTGGTCGAGGGGGGCATGGTGCTCCTGCTGGCGGCCGGCGTGCTCGTGATCTGGAACATCAGCTTGCGCCACAGGGTCGCGGCGCGCACCGCCGAGATCCGGCAGGCCGAACAGGTGCTGCTGGAGCGAGAGCAGCAACTGCGCTCGATCGGCGACAACCTCCCGGGAGGCTTTGTCTATCAGTTCGAGGCCGACCCGCCGCGTTTTCGCTATGTCAGCGCCGGCATCGCCAGGGTGCTGGGCATGACGCCCGAGTCCACGCTCGCGGACGCGCGCCCGGTGTTCGCGCTGATCGGGAGCGAGGCGCGCCCATGGTATGACGAGGCGCACGCGTCCAGCGTCCGGGACATGAGCGATTTCTCGCTCACGCTGCCGTTCGACCTGCCCGGGCAAGGCCGACGCTGGCTGCAGATCCAGTCGCGCCCGCGCCGCCTCCAGGACGGCAGCATGGTCTGGGATGGCGTCGCGACGGACGTGACCGAACAGAAAAAGACGCAGCAGGAACTCGATGACTATCGCCATACGCTGGAGCACCGGGTCGATGAGCGCACCGCGGACCTGCGGGCGACGACCGAAAAGCTCAACAGCAGCAACGAGCGGCTCGACGCCATCCTGAACAATGCGAGCGCGGGCATCATGCTGGTACGCCAGCGGCGCATCGAACACTGCAACCATAGGCTCGAAAGCATGACCGGCTACGAACGCGGGGAACTCGAAGGACAGCCGCTGCAGCTGCTCTATGCCGACGAGGACGCCTGGCAGGAGGCGCTCGAGGCCATCGACGCCATACTAGCCACCGGCCAGGGCTATGCGCAGGAACAACAGGTCCGCCGCAAGGATGGCGGCCGCTTCTGGGTGCGCTTCTCGGCCAGCGCGCTGGACATGCACGACCTCGGCAAGGGCATGGTCGGCATGATGGCGGACATCACGATCGAGCGGGCCGCGATCGAGAACATGTCCCGCGCGCGCGCCATGGCCGAGGATGCGGCCAGGACCAAGGCCGAATTCCTGGCCAATATGTCGCACGAGATCCGCACGCCGATGAACTCGATCATAGGCATGGCGATCCTGGCCCTGAAGGCCGACCCCACGCCCAGGGTGCGCGACTACCTCCAGAAGATTCAGTCATCGAGCCAGCTCCTGCTCGGCATCATCAACGACATTCTCGACTTCAGCAAGCTCGAGGCCGGGAAGATGAGCCTCGAACAGGTGGAGTTCGGACTCGACCAGCTGCTGGACTCGATCCACACCGTGTTCGCGGAAAAGACCGCGCGCAAGGGGCTGGAGTTCGTCATCGACGTCGCGTCCGACGTGCCGACGCGCCTGGTCGGCGACCCCTTGCGCGTCGAGCAGATACTCATCAATCTCATCAGCAACGCCGTGAAGTTCACCGAGCACGGCGAGATCATCGTCCACGTCGGGGTGCTGCGGCGCGCCGCAGACGAGGTCGTGCTGCGCTTCGCGGTCCAGGACAGCGGCATCGGCATCTCGGATGAGCAAGGCGCGCGGCTGTTCCAAAGCTTCCAGCAAGCCGACAGCGCGACCACCCGCAAGTTCGGCGGCACGGGTCTTGGACTTGCGATCTCGAAGAAGCTGGCCGAATTGCTGGGCGGGCAGATCGGCGTGACCAGCGTGCCCGGCGCGGGCTCGACCTTCTGGTTCACCGCGGCGCTCAAGGCTGACCATGCGGCGGTCCCGCACTACCAGCTGCAGCGCGACCTGCACGGCATGCGCGCCCTGGTCGTCGACGACAACGCGCCAGCGCGCGAAGTGATCGCCGAGATGCTGCGCAGCATGGGGTTCCTGACCACGAGCCTGGCCAGCGGGGCGCAGGCGCTCGCCATGATCGAGCAGGCCGAGCGTGAGCAGCAGCATTACGACCTGGTCTTGCTGGACTGGAAGATGCCAGCGATGAATGGCGTCGAGCTCGCGCGCGAAATCCAGCGCAAGTCCCTGGAGCAGCCCCCGCTGATGCTGATGATCACCGCCTTCGACCGCGACGAGGTGCTGCCGGCGGCGCAGCAGGTCGGTATCGGCGAAGTGCTGCTCAAGCCGGTCACGCCCTCGGCCCTGCTCAACGCCGTGATGCGGCAGTTCGACCAGCAGATCAAGAACGAGCCCGTGGCCGGCGACAGCGATGTCCTGAGCGAGACGACGCAACTGCGGGGAGCGCGCGCGCTGCTGGTGGAGGACAACGAGCTCAACCAGGAGGTGGCGAGCGAATTCCTCCGCGCCCTGGGCCTGCAGGTCGATCTGGCCGAGGACGGCTCGATCGCGCTGCAGCGGCTGGCTCGGCAAGACTACGACGTCGTGCTGATGGACATGCAGATGCCGGTGATGGACGGCATCACCGCCACCCGCGCGATACGCCAGCTGCCGCGCTTCAAGCAGCTGCCGATCCTGGCCATGACGGCCAACGCCATGGCGGAAGATCGCGAACGCTGCCTGGCCGCAGGCATGAACGACCACATCGCCAAGCCGATCGACCCGCAGGACCTCGTCAACAAGCTGCTGCGCTGGGTCAAGCCCGAGCTCCCCAGGCCAGGATAGTCGTGATTCGCGGGCCGGAGACGAAGCGCAACGGTAATAAAATCACGAGGTTTGTCTCGGCTGGCCTGGCAGCAGGCCGGCCCCCGCTTTTCTCAACACAGGTAGTCCACACCATGTCTCTGTTTACCGCCGTCGAAATGGCCCCCCGCGACCCCATCCTGGGTCTGAACGAGCAATTCAACGCCGACACCAACCCTAACAAGGTCAATCTGGGCGTCGGCGTCTACTTCGACGACAACGGCAAGCTGCCGCTGCTGAAGTGCGTGCAGGCCGCCGAGAAGGCCATGATGGAAAAGCCGGCTGCGCGTGGCTACCTGCCGATCGACGGCATCGCCGCCTATGACGCCGCGGTCAAGGGCCTGGTGTTCGGCAACGACAGCGAACCGGTCAAGAGCGGCCGCGTCGCCACCGTGCAGGCCATCGGCGGCACCGGCGGCCTGAAGATCGGTGCCGACTTCCTGAAGAAGGTCAGTCCCGCCTCCAAGGTGCTGATCTCCGACCCGAGCTGGGAAAACCACCGCGCGCTGTTCACCAACGCCGGCTTCGAGGTCGGCACCTACGCCTACTACGACGCCGACAAGCGCGGCGTCAACTTCGACGGCATGCTGGCCAGCCTCAACGCGGCCGAGCCCGGCACCATCGCCGTGCTGCACGCCTGCTGCCACAACCCGACCGGCTACGACATCACCCCCGAGCAGTGGGACCAGGTGATTGCCGTGGTCAAGGCACGCGGCCTGACCTCCTTCCTCGACATGGCCTACCAGGGCTTCGGCAACGGCATCGCCGAGGACGGCGCCGTGATCGGCAAGTTCGTTGCCGCCGGCCTGACCTTCTTCGTCTCGACCAGCTTCTCCAAGAGCTTCAGCCTCTACGGCGAGCGCGTCGGCGCGCTGTCGGTGCTGTGCGAAAGCAAGGAGGAGGCTGAGCGCGTCCTGAGCCAGCTCAAGATCGCGATCCGCACCAACTACTCCAACCCGCCGATCCACGGCGGCGCCGTGGTCGCTGCCGTGCTCAACAACCCCGAGCTGCGCACCCTTTGGGAGCAGGAACTGGGCGAGATGCGCGTTCGCATCAAGGCCATGCGCCAGAAGCTGGTCGACGGCCTCAAGGCCGCCGGCGTGCAGCAGGACATGAGCTTCATCACCAAGCAGATCGGCATGTTCAGCTACTCCGGCCTGAGCAAGGACCAGATGGTGCGCCTGCGCAACGAGTTCGGCGTCTACGGCACCGACACCGGCCGCATGTGCGTCGCCGCGCTCAACAGCCAGAACATCGACTATGTCTGCCAGTCCATTGCCAAGGTGATGTAATCCTTCCGAAAGGAATGATGCAATCGATAAAACGCCGCCTTGAGCGGCGTTTTTTTGTTATTCTGCGCATCTGATGCCGCTGATCCCGCCGTCTTTGTCGACCTTGCGTTGCCGGCTCATGGTCGATCCTGCTAAGATTTGTGCAGCGCAACAATTTTTCCGGAGGTGAGACATGCTCTACCAGATCTACGAAACCCAACGCTCGCTGATCGAGCCGTTCTCGGACCTCGCCCAGATGACGGCCAAGCTGTTCGCCAATCCCATGCTGCCGCTGGGCCAGACGCCTTTTTCCCAGCGGGTGGCAGCCGGCTTCGACCTCGTCCATCGCCTCGGCAAGGACTACGAGAAGCCCGAGTTCGGCATCAGGACGGTGGACGTGGGCGATGTGGACGTCGCGATCCATGAGCGCGTCGAGGTCTCCACGCCGTTCTGCGACCTGCTGCGCTTCAAGCGCTTCAGCGACGACCCCGACACCCTGTTGCGCCTCAAGGTCCAGCCGGTCGTGCTGCTGGTCGCCCCGCTGTCGGGCCACTACGCGACCCTGCTGCGCGAGACCGTGCGCACCCTGCTCAAGGACCACAAGGTCTACATCACAGACTGGAAAAACGCCCGCATGGTGCCGATGTCCGAGGGTGACTTCCACCTCGACGACTACGTCAACTACGTGCAGGACTTCATCCGCCATCTGCAGGAACGCTACGGCAACTGCCACGTGATGAGCGTGTGCCAGCCCACGGTCCCGGTGCTGGCAGCGATCTCGCTGATGGCTTCGCGCGGCGAGAAGACCCCGCTGTCCATGACCATGATGGGCGGCCCGATCGACGCGCGCAAGTCGCCGACCGCGGTCAACAACCTGGCCCTGCACCGCAGCATCGAGTGGTTCGAGAACAACGTGATCTACCGCGTTCCCAACAACTTCCCGGCTGCGGGACGCCGCGTCTATCCGGGCTTCCTGCAGCATGCCGGGTTCATCGCGATGAACCCGGATCGCCACGCCAACAGCCACTACGACTACTTCACCCACCTGATCGTCGGCGACAACGACAGCGCAGAGGCCCACCGCCAGTTCTACGACGAGTACAACGCGGTGCTCGACATGGACGCGAACTACTACCTCGACACCATCCGGACGGTGTTCCAGGAGTTCAACCTGGTCAACGGCACCTGGGAAGTCCGCAATCCGCAGGGCGTCAAGGAGCTGGTGCGGCCGCAGGACATCAAGGGCACCGGCCTGCTGACGATCGAAGGCGAGCTCGACGACATTTCCGGCTGCGGCCAGACCCGGGCCGCGCACGACCTCTGCACCGGCATCGTGAGCAACGAGCAGCGCCACTACGAGGTCAAGGGCGCCGGCCACTACGGCATCTTCAGCGGCAGCCGCTGGCGCAAGCAGGTCTATCCGGTGGTCAGGAACTTCATCCTGGAACACCAGAACGGCTCCAGCCAGGCCATGGTGGCAAAGACCGTGCCTGCAGCCGAGCTGGCTGCGACGCCCGCACCGGAACTGGCCGGCGCCGCGCCGGTGGAGCAAGCCACGCCCAGCGTGCAAGCCGTCGTGACGGCCGCAGCCGAATCCGTCCCTGCCAGCGCTCCCGTCTCGGTGGCCGCATCGGCGACGCGGCAGGCACGCGTGCAGGTTCCTGCGCCGCGCAAGCGCAAGGGCTGCTGAGCGGCTTCGACATCGTTTCACAGAGGTCATGTCCAGGGTGAGCGTAGCAGTATTGCAACTGGCAGGGCGCATTGACGCCGCCCTGCCCCAGACCCAGTGCACGCGCTGCGGGTTTCCGGACTGCGCGGCCTACGCGCAGGCCATAGCCCGGGGCGCGGCAGAGATCAACCAGTGCCCGCCGGGCGGCGCGCAAGGCGTGCGCCGGCTCGCCGCGATCACCGGCAGGACCGAACTGCCGCTGGACCCGCAACACGGCAGCGAAGCTCCGCGCAGCATGGCCGTCATAGACGAGGACTGGTGCATAGGCTGCACGCTGTGCCTAAAGGCCTGCCCGACCGACGCGATCATGGGCGGCAACAAGCGCATGCACACCGTGATCGAACCCTGGTGCACCGGCTGCGAGCTGTGCATCCCGGTCTGTCCGGTCGACTGCATCCAGCTGGAAAACGTCAGCGGCGAACGCAGCGGCTGGAATGCCTGGTCTGAGCAGCAGGCGACCCAGGCGCGCCAGCGCTACGACTGGCACCGCGAGCGCCTGCAGCGCGACGAGGCCGAACACCGCGAGCGCCAGGAAGCCAAGGCCGAGGAGAAGCTGGCCCATCTCGCCGAGCACTCCAAGCATGTCGAACCCGAGGTGCTCGACCGCAAGCGCGCGCTGATCGAAGCCGCCCTGGCGCGCGCCAGGGCCAACAAGGTCGCGCCGCGTCAGGCCCAGTGAATCGGCAAGGCCCTGACGCCGCGGTAGACCGGATTGCCGTTGCGTAGTGGCTCTGCTGCCAGCCTGATCTCCGGATGGCGAGTGGCCAGGGCGCCAAACAGGATCTGACCCTCGATCTGCGTCAGGGCGGCCCCGATGCAGACATGAGGGCCGCTGCCAAAGGACAGCGCGCCCGGATTGGAGCGGGCGATTTCCAGCCTGTCCGGCTCATCGTGCCGGGCCGGATCGCGGTTGGCCGAGCCGATCAGGCACAGCAGCAGGTCGCCGCGCCTGAGCCTTTGCTCATGCCGGACATGCTCGACCGCTACTCGGCGTCCCGTCCACTGCACCGGGCTGTCGTAGCGCAGCAGTTCGCGCACGGTACCCGCCGCCAGTGAAGGATCGGTGCACAAACGCTGCCACTGCTCACGCTGAGTCAGCAAGGTCAGCATGCCGTTGGCGAGCAGGTTGCGCGTGGTCTCGTAGCCGGCGAACAGGAGCATGCAGCACTGGGCGAGCAGTTCGGCGCCGGATTCGATCTGGCCATCTGCCTGGGCCCGCGCGAACAGCGAGAGCAGGTCGTCCGCGGGCTCGTGCAAGCGCCTGGGCAGCAGGTCACGCTCGAAGTAATCGGCCATCTGCAGCAGGCTGCGCTGCGCCGTGCGGGCCTGCTCGGCCGTGGGTTGGGGCGCACCGATGAAGGCCGCCAGCTCGTCGGACCAGGCCATGAAATCGGCCTCGCGCCCGGCATCGAGGCCCAGCAGGCAGGCGATGACGCGCGTCGGCAGCGGACGCGCGATGCGATCCATGAAGTCGATGCGCTCGCCCGGCACGAACGCAGCCAGCAGCTCGTCGACCAGCCGCTCGATCACGGGCTTGAGGTCTGCCAGGCGCTGCGGCCTGAAGGCCGGCAACATGAGCTGGCGCAGGCGCTGGTGATCGGGTTCGTCGAGAAACAGCAGCGCGCGCGCGAACAGGCGCTGGAAGGGTCGCAGCTCGGCGCGCTCGCCGGCGCCGGCATCCATGACCCAGCCCCCGGTGCGCTGCGCCGACAGACGCGGGTCACGCAAGGCGGACTCGACGTCGGCATGGCGGGTGAGCAACCAGGCGCCGCCATGGAACTCGTCGCTCCAATGGAGCGGCCCCGCCTCGCGCAGCTTGCGGTAGGCCGGATAGGGATCCCGCAGAAAATCCTCGTCGAGCAAGCGGGGCTCGGTCAGCGCGCCCGCCATCAGGACTCGCGCACGGCAGGGCGCGCGCCCTGCCCGTTCAGGCCCAGGCGCACGAACAAGGCACGGTCACGCTCGGCCTGCGGGTTGCAGGTGGTCAGCAGCTTGTCGCCGTAGAAGATCGAATTGGCGCCAGCCGCGAAGCACAGCGCCTGCAGCGCATCATCCATCTGCTCGCGCCCGGCCGACAGTCGCACCATGGTGGTCGGCATGGTGATGCGAGCCACCGCGATCGTGCGCACGAACTCGAACGGGTCGATCGGCTGTGCGCCTTCCAGCGGCGTGCCGGGCACTGCGACCAGATTGTTGATCGGCACCGACTCCGGATAAGGATCGAGATTGGCCAGCTGCGCGATCAGGCCGGCGCGCTGCCCGCGCGTCTCGCCGAGACCGACGATGCCGCCACAGCAGACATTGATGCCGACGTCACGCACGTTCTGCAGCGTGTCGAGCCGGTCCTGGTAGGTCCGGGTGCTGATGATCTGGCCGTAGAAATCCGGAGCGCTGTCGAGGTTGTGGTTGTAGTAGTCGAGTCCCGCGTCCTTGAGCTGGCGCGCCTGCTCCTGGTCAAGCATGCCCAGCGTCATGCAGGTCTCCAGGCCGAGCGCACGCACGCCCTGCACCATCTCGGTGACCTTTTCCATGTCGCGCTCCTTGGGGCTGCGCCAGGCTGCGCCCATGCAGAAGCGGGTCGCTCCCTGGTCCTTGGCCGCCTGCGCCGCCGTCAGCACCTCGTCCAGCGGCATCAGCTTGCTGGCCTCGACGCCGCCCTCGTGATGAGCGGACTGCGGGCAGTAGCCACAGTCCTCGGAGCAGCCGCCGGTCTTGATCGACAGCAGCGTCGAGAGCTGGACCTCGTTGGGATCGAAATGCTCGCGGTGCACCTGCTGGGCGCGAAACAGCAGCTCCATGAAGGGCAGCTCGAACAGTGCCTCGACGGCGGCGACCGACCAGCGCGTCTCGGGAACGCCAGCGGCGGGGCGGCGGATGGCGGCAAGGGGGATCGAAGCGACAGTATCCATGGCAAATTGCGTCAGGCGGGGGGCAGGCCGAAGCGGACCCGCAACACCTCGCCGTTGAAGAAGGCGGCCACACGGGCCGCGTCGGGGGTATCGAGCTCGGGGATGATACCGAAACAGGGTGCCTGGTGGCGCCGCTGCAGCTCGTGTTCCAGCGTCTCGATGTTGCGCCGCAGCTGGGGCATGCCGGTGTCAAGGGTGTTGGCGACCCAGCCGGCCAGCGCCAGGCCACGCGCGGCGAGCGCCTCGGCCGTCAGCAGGGCATGGTTCAGGCAACCAAGGCGCAGGCCGACGACGAGCACGACCGGCAGGCCGAGATCGAGCGCGAGATCGGCGCTGTCCCAGTCATGGCCGAGCGGCACGATCAGGCCGCCGGCGCCCTCGGCGACGATGAATTGCGCCTCGGATTGCAGATCGTGCGCCCCGCGCAGCAGCGCGTGGCGGTCTATCACGCGCCCTTCGAGTTCGGCCGCGATGTGCGGCGCGCACGCCTCGCGCAGCTGGCAGGGGCCGATCCGTTCGGCCGCGATGCCGGCGAGACCGTTGCGCTGCAGGCAATCGACATCCTCGTTGATCCAGCGCCCGTCGAGCCACTCCATGCCGGCCGCGACCGGCTTGTAGCCGACTGCAGCGATGCCCGCGCCGGTGAGCCAGTGCAGCAAGGCGGCGCTGACCCGGGTCTTGCCGACGCCGGTGTCGGTGCCGGTGACGAAGCAGCCACGCAGGCTCATGCGGATTCTCCCGTCACATCCTCTAGGGTGTCGAGCAGGCGCTGCACCTCCTCGGCACTGTGCGCGGCGCTCAGGGTGATGCGCAGGCGCGCCGTTCCGAGCGGAACGGTCGGTGGACGGATCGCGGGCACCCACAGGCCCTGGGCCTCGAGCGCGGCAGACAGCCGCAGGGCGCTGTCGTTCGCTCCCACGAGCAGGGGCTGGATCGCGGTCGATGACTCGGGCAGCGTCCAGCCGAGCCGCGTGGCGAGCAGCGGCAGCAGACCGGCACGCAGCTGCTGGATCAGGGCCGCCAGCCGCGCACGCCGCTGCCTGCCCTCAGCGCCCTCGATCAGGTCGAGGCTGGACTGCAAGGCATGGGCCAGCGCTGCCGGCATCGCCGTGGTGTAGATGTAGGGACGCGCGCGCTGGATCAGCCATTCGACCACCGTCGGATGGGCGGCGACGAAAGCCCCCGCGATTCCGGCCGCCTTGCCGAGCGTGCCCATGTAGATCAGGCGTTCGCTGCGCAGGCCGAAATGTTCGAGGCTGCCATGTCCATGCGCTCCGAGCACGCCGAAGCCGTGCGCATCATCGAGCACCAGCCAGGCATCGTATGCCTCGGCCAGCGCGAGCAGCGCGGGCAGGTCGGCCAGATCGCCATCCATGCTGAAGACGGTGTCGGTCGAGATCAGCTTGATTGGCGTGCGGCATTCCTGCAGCATGCGCTCCAGCCGGTCCAGCCGGCCATGCGGGTAACGCTGATGCGCCGCGCGGGCCAGCAGCATGCCGTCGACCAGCGAGGCATGATTGAGCTTGTCGGCGAAAATCGTCGTCTGCTCGTCACCCAGCGCCGTAAGCAACGCGACGTTGGCCATGTAGCCGCTGCAAAACAGCAGCGCCCGCGCGCCGGGAATGTGATCGGCGAACCAGTCCGCCAGCCTGTCCTCCAGCGCGCCATGCGCCTGGCTGTGACCGCTGACGAGGTGCGAGGCGCCGCTGCCCGAGCCCCAGCGCCGCGCCCCCTCGGCCAGGGCCTCGACCAGGCGCGGATGATTGGCCAGCCCGAGGTAGTCGTTGCTGCAGAAGGCCAGCCGGGCCCCGATCGATTGCAGCTGCTGCTCGGGCCCGCAGGGCAGCAGGGTGGTGCGGCGGCGCCGCTGCAACGAGGCGTCGGCGAGCTCAAGCAAGGACTGGTTGAGATGTCGAATCAGCATCCGGTGTGGCAAGCGTGTCTTCCAGCGTGGCGCTCAGGCGCTCGGCCAGCCAGTTCGACAGCTGTTCGTCCAAAACATAAGGAGGTAGCAGATAGACGGTGCGCCCGATCGGCCGGATCAGCAGCTCGTGCCGACGGCCGGCCAGATGGAAGCGCTCGGCGAAACGGCCCGGCGCGAACTCGGGCTTGACGTCGAAGGCCCAGATCATGCCACGGCGGCGGAAATGCCCGATCCTGTGGTCGGCCGCAAGCGGCTGCAGCGCGCGATCCAGGCCCTTGGCCTGTCGCTCATTGTATGCGAGCAGATCCTGCTGCTCGAAACGGTCGAGTACCGCCAGCGCGGCACGACAGGCCAGCGCGTTGCCGGTGTAGGAATGCGAATGCAGGAAGCCGCGCGCGACATCGTCGGACAGGAAGGCCTGGTAGACGCGGTCGGTGCTCAGCACCAGCGACAGCGGCAGGAAGCCGCCCGTGATGCCCTTGGACAGGCAGACGAAATCTGGCCAGATGCCGGCCTGCTCGCAGGCGAAGAAGGTCCCGGTGCGGCCGCAGCCGACGGCGATCTCGTCGGCGATCAGGTGGACCTCGTAGCGGTCGCACAGCTCACGCGCCAGCTGGAGATAGAGCGGGTCATGCATCGCCATGCCGGCGGCGCCCTGCACCAGCGGCTCGACGATCAGCGCCGCGATCTGCTCGTGGCGCCGCGCCAGCAGCCTCTCGAGCTCGGCGGCGGCGCGGCGCGCGACCGCGGCCGCATCCTCGCCCGGCAGCGCCTGCCGCGCGTCGGGCGACATGAGCTGGTGCGCGCGCATCAGCAAGGGGTCATAGGCATCGCGAAATACCTGCACGTCGGTGACGGACAGCGCGCCGAGCGTCTCGCCGTGGTAGCCCTGATGCAGGCAGACAAACTCGCGCTTGCCGTCTCGACCCAGATTGCGCCAGTGATGGAAGCTCATCTTGAGCGCGATCTCGACGGCCGACGCGCCATCGCTGGCATAGAAGGCATGGCCCAGCGCGCCGCCGGTGCGGGCGGACAGGCGCTCGGCCAGCAGTACCGCAGGCTCGTGGGTGCAGCCTGCCAGCATCACGTGCGGCAGCCGGTCGAGCTGGTCCTTGATCGCCGCCGCGATGCCGGGATCGGCATGGCCAAACAGGTTGACCCACCAGCTGCTGTTGGCATCGAAATATCGTGCCCCTTCCTCGTCATGAAGCCACGGCCCCTGCGCGCGCGCGATCGGCAGCGGCGGCACGACGGCCGCGCGCTGCATCTGCGTGCAAGGGTGCCAGACGCTGGCCAGGCTGCGGCGCTGCCAATCTGCGTTCAGTCCCATGCCCTGCCCTCAAGCCAGCGCCGCGATCACCTCGGGCGGCGCCTGCACCAGCTCGATCAGCACCCCCTCGCCCGCGATCGGGAACTCATCGTTCGATTTCGGATGCAGGAAGGTGATGTCGTAGCCGGCCGCGCCCTTGCGGATGCCGCCCGGCGCGAAGCGCACGCCCTGGGCGCTGAGCCATTCGACCGCCTTGGGCAGGTCGTCGATCCACAGGCCCACGTGGTTGAGCGGCGTGGCGTGCACCGCCGGCTTCTTGTCGGGGTCGAGCGGCTGCATCAGGTCGACCTCGACCTTGAACGCGCCCTGGCCCATCGCGCAGATGTCCTCGTCGACGTTCTCGCGCTCGGACTTGAAGGTGCCGGTGACCTCCAGGCCCAGCATGTCGACCCACAGCTTCTGCAGCCGGGTCTTGTCCGGGCCACCGATCGCGATCTGCTGGATGCCCAGCACCTTGAAAGGACGAGCCCCCACGCTGGCGCTGCCCCCCGAGGGGGCGCTCGCAACTTGGGACGGCCCGGCGATGCTCGGCGGCGCGCTCATTTCTCGAACTCCACGATCGGCTGGTCGACCACCAGCGATTCACCCTTGCTGGCCAGCACCTTGGCGACGACGCCGTCGGCGGCGGCGAACAGCACGTTTTCCATCTTCATCGCCTCGATCACGGCGACGCGCTCGCCGGCCTGCACCTTCTGCCCCGGCTTGACCGCGACGTCGACCAGCAGCCCCGGCATGGGCGAGAGCACGAACTGGCTCATGTCAGGTGCGGCCTTGTGCGGCATCAGCCGGTAGAGCTCGGCCATGCGCGGCGACACCACCATGCACTCGAGCCTGGTGCCGTTGTGCTGCACCACCAGCGCCAGCGGGCTCTTCGCCGAGCCGCGCTCCACCTGCGCGATGAAGGGCTGGCCGTTGACCTCGCCATTGATCACGATCTCGTTGAGGCGCGAGGGCGAATTGATCTTGTAGCGCTTGTCGCCGACCAGCACCGAGGCGTAGCCGCTCTCGCCGGTGAATTCGTCCACATGCACATGGGTGTAGCGGTGGCGGCCCTCGAGGTCGAGGCTGATGACCGTGTAGTCGCGGCCGACCTTGACGCCGTAGCCCGGCAGCTGGCCCGAGATGCCGAGCGCGCGCTCGCGCGACTTGCGCCGCACGAAGGCGGCCAGCGCGACCAGGAAGTCCGCGTCGTCGTGCGGCACGTCCTCGGCGCGGAAGCCGCCCGCGTAGTGGTGCGCGATGAAGCCGGTGTTGAAGTTGCCGCTGACGAAATCCGGGTGCGCCAGCAGCGCCGCCTGGAACGGGATGTTGGAGTTGATGCCGCGGATCACGAAGCCGTTCAGTGCCTCGCGCATCTTGGCGATGGCGTCGTTGCGGTCCTTGCCGTGCACGATGAGCTTGGCGATCATCGAGTCGTAGAACATCGGGATCTCGCCGCCCTCGAACACGCCGGTGTCGACGCGCACGCCGTACTTGTGCCCGATGTCGGCCTGCCACATCGACTCCTTCGGCGGGCCGAAGCGCACCAGGCGGCCGGTCGAGGGCAGGAAGTTGCGGAACGGGTCCTCGGCGTTGATGCGGCACTCGATCGCCCAGCCGTCGCGCCTGACGTCGGCCTGGGCGAAGGTGAGCTTCTCGCCGGCGGCGACGCGGATCATCTGCTCGACCAGGTCCAGGCCGGTGATGCACTCGGTCACCGGGTGCTCCACCTGCAGTCGGGTGTTCATCTCGAGGAAGTAGAAGTCCTGGTTCTTGCCGACCACGAACTCGACCGTGCCGGCCGACTGGTACTGCACGGCCTTGGCCAGCGCCACCGCCTGCTCGCCCATGGCCTGGCGCGTCGCGTCGCTGATGAAGGGGCTGGGCGCCTCCTCGATCACCTTCTGGTGGCGGCGCTGGATCGAGCACTCGCGCTCGTTCAGGTACACGACATTGCCGTGGCTGTCGCCCAGGATCTGGATCTCGATGTGGCGCGGCTGCTCGACGAACTTCTCGATGAAGATGCGGTCGTCGCCGAAGCTGCTGCGGGCCTCGTTCTGGCAGGCGCTGAAGCCCTCCAAGGCCTCCTTGTCGTTGAAGGCGACGCGCAGGCCCTTGCCGCCGCCGCCGGCCGAGGCCTTGATCATGACCGGATAGCCGATGCCGCGCGCGATCTCGACCGCGCGCTGGGCGCTTTCGATCGGCTCGTTCCAGCCCGGGATCGTGTTGACCTGCGCCTCGTTGGCCAGCTTCTTGGACGCGATCTTGTCGCCCATGGCGGCGATCGAGTGCGCCTTCGGGCCGATGAAGGCGATGCCCTCGTCCTCGCAGCGCTGCGCGAAGGCCTCGTTCTCGGACAGGAAGCCGTAGCCCGGGTGGATGGCCTCGGCGCCGGTCGCCTTGGCGGCCGCGATGATCTTGTCGGCGACCAGGTAGGACTCGCGGCTCGGCGCCGGCCCCAGCAGCACGGCCTCGTCAGCCAGGCGCACGTGGCGCGCCTCGCGGTCGGCCTCGGAATAGACCGCGACGGTCTGGATGCCCATCTTGCGGGCGGTGGCGATGACGCGGCAGGCGATTTCGCCGCGGTTGGCAATCAGGATCTTCTTGAACATGGAAAGGTCTCCTCGTGCGCCTCAGAGCGGAATGTTGCCGTGCTTGCGCCACGGGTTGTCGAGCTTCTTGTCCTTGAGCATCACCAGGCTGCGGCAGATGCGCTTGCGCGTCTCGTGCGGCAGGATGACGTCGTCGATGAAGCCGCGCGCGCCGGCGACAAAGGGATTGGCGAAGCGGGCCTTGTACTCGGCCTCGCGCTCGGCCAGCTTCTCGGGGTTCTTCTTGTCCTCGCGGAAGATGATCTCCACCGCGCCCTTGGCGCCCATCACCGCGATCTCGGCGTTGGGCCAGGCCAGGTTGACGTCGCCGCGCAGGTGCTTGGAGCTCATCACGTCGTAGGCGCCGCCGTAGGCCTTGCGCGTGATCACGGTGATCTTGGGCACGGTGGCCTCGGCGTAGGCGTACAGCAGCTTGGCGCCGTGCTTGATGATGCCGCCGTACTCCTGCGCGGTGCCGGGCATGAAGCCGGGCACGTCGACGAAGGTGATCACCGGGATGTTGAACGCGTCGCAGAAGCGCACGAAGCGCGCCGCCTTGATCGAGCTCTTGATGTCCAGGCAGCCCGCCAGCACCAGCGGCTGGTTCGCGACGATGCCCACGGTCTGGCCGTCCATGCGCGCGAAGCCGACGATGATGTTGGCCGCGTAGTCGGGCTGGATCTCGAAGAAGTCGCCGTCGTCGACCGTCTTGAGGATCAGCTCCTTCATGTCGTAGGCCTTGTTCGGATTGTCCGGCACCAGGGTGTCCAGGCTCAGCTCCTTGCGCTCTACGGGATCGCCGCTCGGGCGCACCGGCGCCTTTTCGCGGTTGTTCAGCGGCAGGTAGTTGAACAGCCGGCGCAGCATCAGCAGCGCCTCGACGTCGTTCTCGAACGCCAGGTCGGCCACGCCACTCTTGCTGGTGTGCGTCACGGCGCCGCCGAGCTCCTCCGCGCTCACCTCCTCGTGCGTCACGGTCTTGACCACCTCGGGGCCGGTCACGAACATGTAAGAGCTGTCCTTGACCATGAAGATGAAGTCGGTCATGGCCGGCGAATAGACCGCGCCGCCGGCGCAGGGGCCCATGATCATGCTGATCTGCGGCACCACGCCCGAGGCCATCACGTTGCGCTGGAACACCTCGGCGTAGCCGCCGAGCGAGGCCACGCCTTCCTGGATGCGCGCGCCGCCCGAGTCGTTGAGGCCGATCACGGGCGCGCCGACCTTCATGGCCTGGTCCATGACCTTGCAGATCTTCTCGGCGTGGGCCTCGGACAGCGCGCCGCCGAAGACCGTGAAGTCCTGGCTGAAGACGAACACCAGGCGGCCGTTGATCATGCCGTAGCCGGTCACGACGCCGTCGCCGGGGATCTTGTTGTCCTGCATGCCGAAGTCGGTGCAGCGATGCTCGACGAACATGTCCCATTCCTCGAAGGTGCCCTCGTCGAGCAGCACCTCGATGCGCTCGCGCGCGGTCAGCTTGCCCTTGGCGTGCTGGGCGTCGATGCGCTTCTGGCCGCCGCCCTGCCGCGCCGCCTCGCGCTTGTGCTCCAGTTGTTGCAGGATCTCTTGCATGGTAATGGTCTCCGGGTGGAAGTTGTCTTCAGTGGAACAGCTCGAGCAGCTGCCGCGCCGCGGTCGAGGCGGCCAGCGTGCCGTCGAGCACCTGTTGTGTCGTGCCTTCGAGCTGAGCCCGCACGCTCGGATGCTCGCGAAAGCGCTGCCTGAGCCCCGCCTCGATGCGCTCCCACATCCAGGCGCGCGCCTGCGACTGGCGCTTGGCGGCAAAACGGCCGTTGGCGCGCTGGAGCTGCTGGAAGCGGCAGACCTGCTCCCAGAAAGCCGCCACGCCCTGGCCCTGCAGCGCGCTGAGCTGCACCACGGCGGGATGCCAGAGCGTCGCGTCGTGATGCGCGTGCTCGGGATTGCCGTGCTGGCCCAGCAGGCGCAGCGAGGACTGAATCTGCGCCTGCGCGCGCGTCGCCGCGTTCGGATCGAGGTCGGCCTTGTTGATCACGACCAGGTCGGCCAGCTCCATCACGCCCTTCTTGATCGCCTGCAGCTCGTCGCCGGCATTGGGCAGCTGCAGCAGCACGAACATGTCGGTCATGCCCTGCACCGCGGTCTCGGACTGGCCGACGCCCACCGTCTCGACGATGACGACGTCGTGGCCGGCGGCCTCGCACACCAGCATCGCCTCTCTAGTCTTCTCGGCCACGCCGCCGAGCGTGCCGCTGCTCGGGCTCGGGCGGATATAGGCCTGCTCGCTCATCGATAGCTGCTCCATGCGGGTCTTGTCGCCTAGGATCGAGCCGCCCGAGACGCTGGACGAGGGATCGACCGCCAGCACCGCGACGCGCAGGCCGCGGCCGACCAGGAACAGCCCGAGCGCCTCGATGAAGGTCGACTTGCCGACACCGGGCACGCCGCTTATCCCCAAGCGCAAGGCCTTGCCCGTGTGCGGCAACAGCGCGGTGAGCAGCTCGTCGGCCTGCTGCCGGTGGTCGGCGCGGGTCGACTCGAGCAGCGTGATCGCCTTGGCCATGGCGCGCCGGCGCAGCGCCGCGCCGCCGTGCACTATGCCTTCAAGCAGGGCCTGAGGGTTCAAGAGATCGCCTTCCTGATCTGCTCCAGCACGTCCTTGGCGCTGGCCGGGATCGGCGTGCCGGGGCCGTAGACGCCCTTGACGCCGGCCTCGTAGAGGTAGTCGTAGTCCTGGCGCGGCACCACGCCGCCGACGAAGACCACGATGTCGTCCGCGCCCTGTTTTTTCAGCTCGGCGATGATGGCCGGCACCAGGGTCTTGTGGCCAGCGGCCAGGGTGGAGACGCCGACCGCGTGCACGTCGTTCTCGATCGCCTGGCGCGCGCATTCCTCGGGCGTCTGGAACAGCGGGCCCATGTCGACGTCGAAGCCGAGGTC